>JBEEFQ010000315.1:0-12808 GCA_041166245.1 Actinomycetota bacterium
GCCATCGGCCGCAGCCGCGGCCACCACCTCCTCAACTCGAGCCGCCCCATCGAGCATGGAGAACTCAGTGTGGAGGTGAAGGTGGGTGAAGCTGTCGGGCAACGGCCGGCCTGCCTGTGGAGAACGTGGGGATGGCGGTGTGGAGAACTACAGGGTTGTGATTTTACCCTGCCCGCGCACGCGTTGAAAGGGGTCCGTCACCGAGACACCCGGTCCCTGCTCTCCTTGGCCCGGTAGAGGGCCTCGTCGGCCCGGCGCAATACGTCGGACGGGCTGGCGTCGCCCTCGGCGAATGCGGCCACACCCACGCTCATGGTCACCGGCGTCGCCTCCCGCACTCGCAGTCGCAGCCGCTCGCCGGCTGCCAGGGCCCGGTCCAGATCCTGCCCAGGCAGGATGACCACGAACTCCTCGCCGCCATACCGATAGACGCCGTCACCCCGGCGAGCCGACGCTTTGAGCGCGCCCGCGGTCTGCCGCAGCGCCTCGTCGCCGGCCAGATGCCCGTGCGCGTCGTTGTGGTCCTTGAAGTGGTCGAGGTCGCACAGGGCAAGGCTGTAGGTCCACGCGTACCGAGCGCAGCGCCAGTGCAGCTGCGCCAGGTCCTCGTCGAGCCGCAGCCGGTTGCCGAGACCGGTGAGGGAATCACGGCGCGCCAAGTCGGCCAGGTCCGCGTTCAACCGTTCGAGCTCGGTGCGGTAGCGCTCGAGCTGGCGGTGCAACCCGGTGACCCGTTTTGCGGCGACGAGACCGGCCTGCAGATGGAAGGGATCGACCGGCTTGGTGAGGTAGTCGTCCGCCCCCGCCTCCATGGCCGCCAGCACCTCGCCATGCTGGGCCCGCCCCGCCATCATGACGATGTAGGTGTAGCCGCCCACCGGCTCGGCGCGGATGCGGCGGCACAGCTCGAGTCCGTCGAGTCCGGGCATGACCCGGTCCGTGATGACGACGTCGGCCCCGCCGTTGCGATAGAGGTCCCATGCCGCCTCGCCGTCGCCGACAAGGTCCGCGTCGTGACCGAGTTTCTCCAAGCTGGCCCGCACTCCCAACCGTGAGGCGCGGTCGTCATCAGCAACCAGAATCTGCATCGTGGCCGAAATGTCTACATCACTTGTAGAGCTAGAGGTAAGTACCAGGCCGCGGCCCGCCTGGGTCCTCCTGGCCCGCGGGGAGTCCGCGATTGCGCATCTGCTCGAGCTGGTTGCGCGCCGCCATCTGTTGAGCGAACAGCGTGGCCTGGATCCCGTGGAACAGGCCCTCGAGCCAGCCGACGAGCTGGGCGTGGGCAATGCGCAGCTCGGCGTCACTCGGCGCCGTCTCCGCGAGGAACGGCAGCGCGAGGCGGGCCAGCTCGTCGCGCAGGTCGGGCGAAAGTCCCTCGCCAAGCTCCCGCACCGAGGTCTCGTAGATCTCACGCAGCCTGGTGCGGCTGGCATCGTCGAGCGGAGCCTGGCGCACCTCTTCCAGGAGCTGCTTGATCATCGACCCGATGCGCATGACCTTGGCCGGCTGCTCGACGGACTCCACCGAGCGCTCGTCGTCGCCGTCGGCCGCTCCGACGACCTCGACGGGGGGCTCTTCGGGGCGTGATGTTTGCTGGGACATGCGGGGGATCCTTCCCCAATCAGCGGGCCAGGGCCACCAGAGGCACGAGCATCTCGGCGGACGTGAGGGATCCGTGCCGGCTGACGAGGGTCACCTCGCCGGTGTCGCCCGGATCGAGAAAGGCGATGGCCTCGAAGGGAACCAGGGCCACGTCGCCCAGCCGCGCCGCGGCCGCAGGCGACAGCGGCCCGCCGTACCACCCGGCCGCCTCGAGCTCGTCACGCGTGTGCACCCAGGCCCGATGGCCATACAGCTCACGGGCACCGGCCGCCACTTCGGCGGCTGCGCCCGGCCGGGCGTGCAGCCAGCGGAACCGACCTTCACCCGACAGCAGCACGGTGAGAGCCGCCAGGTCGGTGTCGAGGGTTACGACCGCCTGGCCGACATCGACCTGCCCGTGATCGGCGGTGACGAGGAGCGCGGCCCCTGGCGGCAGCGCCTCGGCCACGTCGGCCACGAGGCGGTCCACCGTTCGTAGCTCGGCGTCGTAGTGCTCGCCCATGCCGTACTGGTGGGCCACGCGGTCGATACCGTCGTAATAGGCGTACACGAACGGCTCGCCGCCGCGCAGCAGCTGAGCAACCTCAACGACGAGGGTCGAGGGCACCCGCCAGCCCTTCAAGCGGGCGCCACGGAGGAAGGCGCGTGTGAACCCGGTGGCGAGGAACTCGGCGCGGATCACCGCCGGGACGGACCGTCCGCCAAAGGCGGGCTCGTGCTGGAACAGCTCGGGTGGCACGGCGTCGCGAGCGTCGCCCGTCTCCGTCTCCCATCGCAGCACGTTCATCACCGCCCCGTCCCCGACGTGCACCCGGTATCCCACGACGCCGTGCTCGGCCGGGGCGCATCCGGTGACGATGGACGTGAGAGCGGTGGCGGTGGTCGTCGGTGCGACCGACGTGATGGGTCCGCCCGTCATCGATGCGAGGGTCGGCGCGAGGGCGATACGCGCCTGCAGCTGCTCCCAGCCGAGGCCGTCGAGCACGAGGAGGACGACCTGGCGGGCCGAGGCGACCGGCGGGGGCACCCACGACGGAAGGGCGTGTCCATCGGTGTGCCCCAGCACCGCCGGCACGATCCCGTCAATGCACGCGCCCCCATGGGCAGGGACCACCGGCTTCATCACACGCACGCTCCGCCCGGCACCCACGATTGGGACGCTACGCCACGTAGCATGCGTGGTTGTGAAGGTGTCCACCCGGGGCGACTACGCCAGTCGGGCCCTCCTCTCGCTCGCGCTTCACCTGAACGAGCCGGGACCCACGTCGGTCCGCGACATCGCCGAGCGCACCGGGCTGCCCCAGCCCTACCTCGAGCAGATCCTGCTCGCTCTCAAGGGAGCGGGCCTCGTGCGGTCGAAGCGGGGCGTGGGCGGCGGGTATGTGCTCGCCCGCGATCCCGCGGAGATCACCCTCGGGCAGATCGTCAGCGCGGTCGACGGCCCCATCGCGGCAGGCGACTTCGGCGAACCCCACCAGAACGGCGCGTGCGATCACGAAGGCCAGTGCATCCTGCTCACGGTGTGGTCCGATGTCGGCCGTCACATGCGCGAGCTGCTCGACACCTTCACGCTGGCCGACATGGTCACGGCCGCCCAGGGGGGCACACCGGCCGTGCCCGTTCCCTCGGTGGTCTCGATTACGCCGGTCGGGTGATCGGGTCGCCCGAGGTGGTCGTCTCCTCGGGTCGGATGCCACGCACCCTCGACATCGCCGGCACGGTCGCTGCTGTGCCGACGTCGACGAGGCGCACGCCCGTGGTCTCACCGAGCCGGCGCAGCTCGGCGGCGGGGGCCACCAGCACGATGGCGAAGACCACGTCGCCGTCCGGCGCCGCCTTCTCGACGAGCTGGAGACGCGCGATCTGGGCCTTGGCGTCATCGAGGAAGTCCTTGTCTTCCTTGGGGTCATAGGTCGGCAGGAGCTTCTCGAGCTCGGCTCGCTCCATCGCCGCCTCCTGGCGGGCCTGGTCGGCCCAGGCCGCGAGGTCGCCCGTCACGATCGCGGGCCCGCCACCAGGCGGGGCGACGATGAGCGCTCGCACGTTGAGGCCCCCGACCAGCTTCCTGGCGTCGGCTTCCTTGGTGTAGGCGTCGAGCGAGACCACGGCTGAGCGAACCTCGGTGGCCTCCTCGAGCTCGCGCTCGCGCCCCGAGATGTAGGTGGCGACATCGCGACCCGAGAGCGGCCCGATGGCATCGACGAGCGTGACCTCCCCGCCGAAGTCGAACTCGCCCCCGTCGTCGCGTGTCAGCAGCAGGGCCACCGCGCCGGCGACGACCACGGCCAGACCGGCGGCCACGAAGCGCACGATCAGCCCGATCGCCTGCTGGCGCTCCTCCGGGGTGACGGGTGCGTCCCGACGCACCTCGATGTCCTCCTCCTCGCGAGGCTCAGCCAGCTTGGCCACGAATGTCCTCCAGATCAGCAGGAAGTGGCGAGCGGGTCTCCAGGCGCTCGCCAGTGCCCGGATGGTCGAATGCCAGCCGGCCTGCGTGCAAGAACGGTCTGGCCGCGGGCAGGTCGGGGCGCTTGCCACCGTAGCGGCTGTCCCCCACCACCGGGTGACCGATGGCGGCCAGGTGAACCCGGATCTGATGCGTCCTGCCCGTCTCCAACCGGCATTCGAGGAGGGTGAGCGGCACGGGCTCGTCGTACCTCGCCTCCACCTTGTAGCGGGTCCGGGCCTCCTTGCCGCGGCGGGACACGCTCATGCGCGTCGGATCCCGACCCGAGCGCCCCACCGGCGCGTCGACCATCCCCGCGTCCGCCTCCACGTGCCCCCAGACGAGGGCGGTGTAACGCCGGTCGACGGTGTGGGCCTGCAGTTGGGCCACGAGCGAGACGTAGGCCTCCTCGCTGAGGGCGACGGCCAGCAGCCCCGACGTCCCCTTGTCGAGACGGTGGACGATGCCTGGCCGGGTCAGGTCCCCCGGGCCCTCGACCAGCTGCGGGAACCGGGCCAGGAGCCCGTGGACCAGGGTGCCGCTCTGGTTGCCGGCGCCCGGGTGCACCACCAGCCCTGCGGGCTTGTCGATGACGGCGACGTGGTCGTCGGCGTGCACGACGGGCACCGGAACGTCGGGGTCGGGCACCAGCGCGACGACGGCGTGGTCGGGCACGTCGACCTCGAGCTCGTCCCCCTCCTCGAGCCGGCGGCTGCGCGCCGCGACCGGCCGTCCCGCGATGCGGACAGCGCCGCTGGCGACGAGGTCGGCGATCTCCGCGCGTGGGAGGCCGGTCAGCATGGCCACGACGCGATCGACGCGCTGGCCGGCCAGCGCAGCGGGCACGGTCTCCTTCACGGACTCGTCGCCCGCTCGGCACGGGCGGTCACGAGGACCAGCAGGATGGCGCCGCACACCAGCGCCGAGTCGGCCACGTTGAACACCGGCCACCAGCCGAAGTCGACGAAGTCGATGACGGCGCCGCCGTGATCCCTGAACAGCCGGTCGCTGAGATTGCCCACGGCGCCGCCGAGGAGCACGCCGAGCGCGACCGCGGCGCCGGGCATCGTCGCCGATCGCGACATGAGCACCAGCATGCCGACGAGCACGACCCCGGCCGCGGTGAGAAACGGCGTGAGTCCGGGCCCGGTTGAGAAGGCGGCGCCGGAGTTGAACGTGAGACGCAGGTCGAGCGTCCAGAAGAGATGGGTCGGTCCGTCGGACAACGCCTCGAGCGCCCACCATTTCGTGAGCTGGTCGAGCAGCACGATGGGTGCGGCTGCGGCCGCGGTGACGGCCAGCGCCCGCGGGCGGGTCACTAACGCCGCGACAGGCCCCCGCTCTTGCATGCGACGCAGAGACGGGCGTGGGGAATGGCCCTGAGCCGCGGCTTCACGATGGCCTGTCCGCAGCTCTCGCAGATGCCGTACGTGCCGAGTTTGAGCTTGGCCAAGGCGAAGTCGATCTCCTCGACCTCGATGCGGGCCTGGGCGGACAGTGCGAGGTCGCGCTCGCGGTCGACGGTGGCGGTGGCGCCCTCGCCGGACTCGTCGTCGAACTGGATGTCGCCAGGCTCCATCTCGGCGGCCAGCTGGTCGGCCTCGGCCTTGAGGTTGTCGGCCTGCTCGACGTAGGTGGCGCGCTCCTCGAGGAGGAGGGCCTGCTGCTCGAGCATGAACTTGTCGAGGACGACCTTGCCCGCCTTCTTGACGACCTTGACGGCCTTCTGGGGGACGGCCTTCTGGGGGACAGTCTTCTGGGATGTCTGGGTCACAGGCTTCGGGGACACCGCTTTCTGGGGGACGGTCTTCTTGGCGACCGCCTTCTGCGGAACGGTCTTCTTGGCTGCGGCTTTCTGAGGCACTGTCCTCTGAGGAACAGCCTTCTTGGCGGGGGCCTTCTTGGCCGGAGCCGCCTTCTTCGTCGTCGTTTTCGATACCGCCTTGGTTGCCGGCGCCGCCCGCGAGGGCGTCGCCTTCTTGGCCGGGGCCTTCTTGACCGGGGCCCTCTTGACCGAGCCCTTGTTCGTCCTTGCCGCCTTCTGCGGCACTTTCGGCACTTTCTTCACCGGCTTCGCTGCTCCGGAGGCCTTCGAGGCTCTGGGCATGTGGATTCCCCTCACAAAAGGTGCGGGAGGGTAACACACCGCTCCGGAGATCAGATCCCGGGGCGGCGCTCCTGCGGCCGGTGAACGGTTGTACCGGGCCCCGCATTCCCGACGGCGTTCTCCAAGCGCTTGCGAACGTCATCAGGCTCGACGCCCGTGACCCGCACCCGCTTGCTGCGGCTCGACGCTCCACCCACCAGCTCGAGGTCGGCTGCCTTCACGCCCAGGACCTCGGCCAGCAGCTCGAGGACAGCGTCGTTTGCTCGACCCCCCGTCGGCGGGGCCGCGACCCGCACCTTGAGCGCGTCACCGTGGCGGCCAACCACCGCAGCACGCCCGGCGCCGGGCTGGACGTGGAGGCGCACCAGAACGGTGCCTTCAGCCTCGATATCGAGGATTCCTTCGAGCATGGCCCGCCTACTCTACGGACATGGCCGCGTCATCCCCCGCCGCTTCGCCGTACCCCCGCGTCGGCGAGCGCGCGGACTTCCCCGCCATCGAGGAGGAGATCCTCACATCCTGGGACGAGCAGCACACCTTCGAGGCCTCGGTGGAGGCCCGGTCCGCAGGCGAGAACGGCGACAACGAGTTCGTCTTCTACGACGGGCCACCCTTCGCCAACGGTCAGCCGCACTACGGCCACCTGCTCACCGGCTACGTGAAGGACGCCATCCCCCGCTACCAGACCATGCGGGGTCGCCGGGTCGAGCGGCGCTGGGGCTGGGACACCCACGGGTTGCCCGTCGAGATGCAGGTCGAGAAGGAGCTCGGCATCGGCGGGGTCGTCGAGATCGAGGAATACGGCATCGACAAGTTCAACGCTCGCTGCCGCGCCCTCGTGGCCGACACCGCCAGCGACTGGCAGCGCTATGTCCGGCGCCAGGCCCGATGGGTCGACATGCGCAACGCCTACCGAACGCTCGACCTCCCCTACATGGAGAGCGTCATGTGGGCCTTGAAGGAGCTGCACACCAAGGGCCTGCTCTACGAGGGCTACCGCGTCCTGCCCTATTGCTGGGAGTGCGAGACGCCGCTCTCGAACTTCGAGACGCGTATGGACGACGCCTACCGCGAGCGTCAGGACCCCGCCGTCACTGTCCTCTTCGAGCTCAATCCAGGGGTTGGGGAAGCAGTCCCGCTCAAGATCCTGGTCTGGACCACGACGCCGTGGACCCTGCCGTCCAACCTCGCCCTCGCCGTCGGCCCCGACATCGACTACGCGGTGCTCGAGGAGGAAGGGTCGCGCTACGTCATCGGTGAGGCCACCATGGCCGGCTACGAGCAGCAGCTCGAGCAGGCCGAGCGGGTTGGCACCATCAAGGGCAGCGAGCTCGTCGGCCGCGCCTACAAGCCGCTGTTCCCGTACTTCGCCGGCACCGAGAACGCCTTCCGCGTGCTCGCGGGCGACTTCGTGTCAACCGAGGACGGCACCGGCACGGTGCACATGGCCCCGGGCTTCGGCGAGGACGACCAGCGGGTGTGCGAGGCCAACGGCATCCCCGTCGTCGTGCCCGTCGACGGCAAGGGCAAGTTCACCGACGAGATCGCCGACTACGCGGGGCTCCAGGTCTTCGAGGCCAACCCCAAGATCATCAAGGATCTCAAGAGCGCGGGCGCCATCGTCCGCCATGAGACGTATGCCCACAGCTACCCGCACTGCTGGCGCACCGACACGCCGCTCATCTACCGCGCGGTGTCGTCGTGGTTTGTCGCCGTCGGGCAGGTGAAGGAGCGCATGCTCGCGCTCAACCAGGAGATCACCTGGGTGCCGGACCACGTGCGCGACGGCGCCTTCGGCAAATGGCTGGAGAACGCGCGGGACTGGTCGATCAGCCGCAACCGGTTCTGGGGGTCGCCAATCCCGGTCTGGAAGAGCGACGACCCCGCCTACCCGCGGGTGGACGTCTACGGCAGTCTCGACGAGCTGGAGGCCGACTTCGGCGTGCGCCTCGACGACCTCCACCGTCCGGCGGTGGACGAGCTGACCCGTCCCAACCCCGACGATCCCTCGGGGAAGTCCACGATGCGACGCATCCCCGACGTGCTCGACTGCTGGTTCGAGTCGGGGTCGATGCCGTTCGCCCAGGTGCACTACCCGTTCGAGAACCGCGACTGGTTCGAGCACCACTTCCCCGCCGACTTCATCTGCGAGTACGTCGGCCAGACGCGCGGATGGTTCTACACGCTCCACGTGCTGTCGACCGCGCTGTTCGACCGACCGCCGTTCCAGTCCTGCGTGGCCCACGGCATCCTCCTCGGTGACGATGGCCAGAAGCTGTCGAAGAGGCTCAAGAACTTCCCCGACCCGGATCAGGTGTTCTCGACGTACGGGGCCGACGCCATGCGTTGGTACCAGCTGAGCTCACCCATCCTGCGCGGCGGTGACGGCGCGGTCGACGAGCGGGGCATCGCCGAGGCCAGCCGCCAAGTGCTGCAGCCCATCTGGAACGCGTGGCACTTCTTCACGCTCTACGCCAACACCGACGGCTACCGCGCCACGTTCCGCACCGACGCCGAGAGCGTCCTCGACCGCTACGTGCTGGCCAAGACGCGCGAACTCGTCGTCACTGTCACGGAGCGCATGGACGTCTACGACCTGTACGGCGCGTGCGCGGCGGTCACGGCGTACATCGACGCCCTCAACAACTGGTACATCCGCCGCAGCCGCGACCGCTTCTGGCACAGCGACCCCGACGCCTTCGACACCCTTGCCACCGTGCTGCGCACGCTGTGCCTGGTGACCGCACCCGTGCTGCCGCTGCTGTCGGAGTACGTGTACCGGGGCCTCACCGGCGAGGCGAGCGTCCACCTGGCCGACTGGCCGGAGCCCGACTCACTGCCCGCTGACCCACAGCTCGTCGCAGCGATGGACCTGGCCCGTGAGGTGTGCTCGGCCGCTCTGTCGGTGCGCAAGGCCCAGAACCTGCGGGTGCGCCTGCCACTGGCCACCCTCACCGTCGCCGGCGCCGGTGCCGCGTCGCTCGAGGCGTTCGCCGAGCTCATCGCGGAGGAGGTCAACGTCAAGACCGTCGACCTCCGTGACGACGTGGCCGACCTGACAACGGGCGTACTCCAGGTCACGCCCGCGGTCGTCGGTCCCCGTCTCGGGCCCGACACCCAAAAGGTGCTGCGCGCCGCCAAAGCGGGCGAGTGGTCGCAGCGCGACGACGGCCGGGTCGAGGTGGCGGGCCACGTGCTCGAGCCCGGCGAGTTCACCCTGCGACTCACGCCCGCCGACGAGGACACGAGCCGGGCCCTGCCCGGTCGCGACACAGTCGTGGTGCTCGCCGTGGCCACCACGCCCGAGCTCGAAGCCGAAGGTACGGCACGCGACGTCATCCGCCTCGTGCAGTCGGCCCGCAAGGACGAGGGCCTGCACGTGAGCGACCGCATTCGCCTCGTCCTCGAGCTGCCCCACGACGCGAAGGCTGCGGTACAGGCCCACGAGGCGCACCTCGAGGCCGAGACGCTCACCCTCGAAGTCGTCTACGCCGACGAGCGCACCCGTCCGGCCGACGCCCACCGCGGCGAGCTCCCCGACGGCCGCCACGTCCATATCGGCGTCACCAAAGCTTCGACCTGAGCCACCACACAAAACGAACCGGGCCGTAAAAACGGCCGGATTGCGGTCGGTTTTAAGGGCCGGTTGGTAAATAGCGAGCGAGTGTTACCGCCTGCGGGCGGCGGCCTTCTTGGCCGCGGACTTCTTGGTGGCCGCGGCCTTCTTGGCGGGTGCTGCCTTCTTGGCCGCGGCCTTCTTGACCGGCGCTGCCTTGCGGGCGGGGGTCGCCTTTCTGGCTGCCGCCTTCTTGGCCGGCGCGGCCTTCCTGGCTGCCGCCTTCTTGACCGGCGCGGGCTTTCTGGCCGGAGTCTTCTTGGCTGCCGCCTTCTTCGGCGCGGCCTTCCTCGGCGCGGGCGCGGGTTCGGGCTCGCCACCGAGCAGATCGTCGATGCGGTTCAGGACGCTGGCCCGGTTGGCACCCGACCGCTCGCGGTCGGCCACCAGCTCGAGCTCGTCGTCGTAGAGCTCGGGCAGCAGCGGCAGGATCTCCGACACCCGCAGGTCGTCGTAGTCCTCGATCGGGAACATGAGCTCGTCGTCGTCGCCGCCAGCGCTGTCGCCGTCGTCGTCGGACGCCGCACTGGCCCGAGCCGCGAACGCGGGAACGGCGGCCGTCGGCTCGCCCTCGCCCTCGCTCAACTGCTCGATGCGGCGCAGCAGCGTGGCGCGAGCCTTGCCGCCCTGCTCCCGCTCCCGCACGACCTCGAGCTCGTCCACCTCGAGCTCGGCGAGCAGCGGCAGGATCTCGCTCACGAGCAGCTCGTCGTAGTCCTCGATCGGGAAGTCGTCGGCCGCGAAGCTGCGGCTGCTTGCCTCCACAGGCTCCGGCTCCTGCACGGCGTCCTCGACCTCTGCGTCGGACACCGCCTTCTGCCGCGCCGTTGCGGGTGCGGCCTCCTCGCCGAGGGGCGCCGGGCCGCCTGCCGCGGAGGGGGCAGCCTGCCTGCGGCTCATCCGCGAGAACACCACGAGCACGACGCCAGCCAAGAGGCTGCAGGCGATGGAGATGAAGATCGGCAGCTGCTCGCCACCCACGAACCCGATCACCAGAGACACAGCCCCGACGAGTACGAGGGCAATGGTCAGGAGTAGCAACACTGTGGCACCCATCCGGTAGAGAAGTAGGGCGGCGGGCATCCTAGGCGGGTCCCGCGCGTGGGACGAAACTCCGCGAACCCTAGCGGCCCGCGTTCCTCCCTGACGCCAGAAGCGCTAGCGGCGGCGGCGCAGCAACGAGCCCAGGCGGCTGCTGTCGAGCACGTCCCCGTGCACGAGCGGGTCGTCCTGGGAGTCGGGGTTCACGTCGCCCTCTTCACGGGGGCCGAGGGGCTGGGTGTCGGTGATCGCACGGCGCAGCTCGGCGATGAATGGGTCCTCGTCCTCGCCTGCTTCGTCGTCGGCGTCCTGCTCGTTGAACAGCCCATCGGGCGAGGCGGCTGCCTCGTATTCGAGGTCGGGTTCGAGCTCCGGCGTGGCCTCCGCGACCTCCACCGGTGCGGCCCACACAGGCTCGGCCGGAGGCGGCTCCTGGCCGTACGTGGGCGGGGCAGCGGCGATGGAGTCATCGGCCAGGTCGTCGAAGGGTCCATCGGCGACCAGGCCCGTTCGGCCGTTCTCCACCGATGGTGACGGTTCGAGTGCAGTGGGCGCGTACTCGGGCTCGGGTTCCGGCTCCGTTTCGGGTTCGGGCTCGTGCACCTCGACGACGGCATCGGCTGCCAGCCGCTCGCGGTCCATGGCGTCGAGATCGATGTCGAAGTGCTCCGGCTCGCCCAGATAGCCGTTGGTGGGCGAAGTCGCGGTCGCAGGCTCGTCGAGGGGCGGGAGCGTCACCTTGGGGTTGCGCCGGGGCGGGATGACCACGTCCGCGGTCTCGGGCGCGGGTGGGGCGGGCGCAAGGGTCGTCTCGACCGCATCCAGCGCCTCGGCCAGCGACGCGCGCAGCCGCAGCCGTTCCTGGTCGAGGTGGCGCTCGAGGGCGCTGATGTCGCCCCGCAGATGGTCGCGTGCCGACTCGAGCTGGGTCAGCTCGGCCCTGATGCCGCCCTGGGTCTCCTCGATGGTGCGCCGGGCCATGTCCTCGGCCTGGGCGACGATCGCGTTGGCTTCGGCACGGGCGCTCGCGGCGATGCGGTCCGCCTCCTGCCTGGCCTCCTGCACGGCCATCTCGGCCGTGCGCTGGGCCAGCACCAGCGTGCGCTTCAGTGCGTCGTCGCCGTCGTGGGTCTCGGCCGCGCGCGACTCGGCGCGCTGCGCCCGCTCGATGGCCTGGCGGAGGCGGTCCTGGAGGAACTCGACACCGGCCGCCACTCGCTCCAGGAACTCGTCGACGTCGTCGGGGTGGTAGCCACGCAGCTTCTCGCGGAACTCCACCTCTCGGAGGGTCTGCGCAGAGACATCCATGTCACCAAGGGTACCGAGGTCCCCACCGTGGATGGTGCATGCCGGGGGCTAGCCGCAGAGAATGGGGATGATCACGAGCTGCAGGCCGAAGATCACGATCATGGGCGAGAGGTCGAGCCCCATGCCGCCCATCCCCACGGGTGGGAGCACCCGACGGATAGGCCCGAGGAGGGGCTCGGTGATCGTGTAGAGGAAGCTGAAGATTGTCGCGAACGGCGAGTCGGGCGCGAGCGGGAACCAGCTCAGGATGATGCGCCCGAAGACCGCGAAGACGTAGGCCTGGCCCAAAAAGCAGAGGATGTTGTTCACTGCTCAGGAACGGTACAAGCCGCGTTCTTGCAACCGTCGCCGCTCCTCGGCTGACACCTCGACGTTCGAGGGCGTCAGGAGGAAGACGTTCTTGGCCACCTTCTCCATCGAGCCGCCGAGCACGTAGGTCGCGCCGCTGCAGAAGTCGACCAGACGCCTGCTCAGGTCGGGCTCGACCGCCTGCAGGCTCACGATCACGGGCTGCCCACCCTTCAGCCGATCGCCGATCTCCTGCGCGTCGGAGAACCCACCGGGCTCGACCACGTGGACCTTGGCCGACTGCTGCGGGATGATCGGTCGCACGACCGCCGGGCGGGGCGTGACCGCGACAGGTCCGAGGCCCTCGCCCATGGCCGGCTCACGCGGCAGCGTGCGG
>JBEEFQ010000316.1:0-9419 GCA_041166245.1 Actinomycetota bacterium
GGCGGAGTCGGACCGGCGCTCGTGCCGCCCGACCAGGCACCTTCCATGGGCAGGAGTCGGCGACGCCGCCGTCAAATAGGTCCGCGTGCTCCGCGGGACCAAGCTGCTGCCTGTCGCGCTCGTCGCCGCCCTCATCGCGCTGGCCGCGCCCGTGGCGGCACGTGCCGGTGCGGACGCGACCGTCGTGCGGAGCGGCCGGCTCGTCGTGCGCATCGAGCACGAACCGTTCGCCATCGAGGTGAGTCAGGGCGGCAAGACCGTGCTGCGCTCCGCACACGACCCCCTCGACCCCACGGGGGCGACGACCCCGCTCGGGTTCGCCCTCGGCGCCAGCGTGCAGGCGCAGACGCCCGAGGCGAGCTATGGCGTGACGGCCGACGCACTTCGCTGGCTGGGGACCACGTCGGCCACTCCGATTGGCCAGGGGCGCTTCCGCGTCGCCACCCAGGACCCCAGCCGTTGGTTCGACCTCACTGTGCACTCGCGCTCGGCCGGGGTCGTCGAGCTCGACGCCCGGCTGTCCGACGCGCGCGGCGTGGCGGCAACGGGCGCCGCCTTCGAGCGTCCCTCGCACGAGCGGTTCCTCGGGTTCGGGGAGCGCTCCGAGGCCGTCGACCAGACGGGCCGCGTGGTCGAGAACTGGAACGAGGAAGGGCCGTTCTCGGCCGGCGGGCTGCGCCCGTACACCGACCCGGTGATGGGCGAGGACTGGCAGGGCCCGCACCCGGTCGGTCCGGCCAGCAACTTCACCATGCCGTGGTTCGTCGCCCGGTCCGGGTACGGCTTCCTGTTGCACAGCACGTGGCTCAACCGCTTCCACCTCGACCGCCCGGGGACGTGGCGGGTCGAGCACAACGATCCCGCTCGCCTGCGCATGCGGCTCTATGCGGGGCCGACGCCCGAGCGCGTGCTGCGCCGGTTCACCGCCGACCCTGACGTGGGGCGCCAGCCCGATCCCGCGCCGTGGTACTTCGGGCCCTGGTACCAGCCGACGGGCGCCGATGACTTCCGGCGCTCCCTCGTGCCGCGGTGGCGCGAGGAGGACGTGCCCGTCAGCGTGGCCCAGACCTACACGCACTACCTGCCGTGCGCGGGGCACGCCGGCCGCGAGGACGCCGAACGCGCCCTCACCGACCTCTACCACCAGTGGGGCTACAAGGTCACGACGTACGTCAACTCCTTCGTGTGCCAGGACCACCCCGAATATGCCGAAGGTGACCGCCAGGGCTGGTTCGTGAAGACCCCGCTCGGCACGACCTATCCGATCCCCTACGCGGCCTGGCTGAACTCGTCGTCCGCAGTCGTGGACTTCAGCGCGCCTGGCGCGACCGAGTGGTGGCACGGCCTCATCGACGACGCCCTGGCCAACGGCTACGACGGCTGGATGGAGGACTTCGGCGAGTACGTGCCGCCCGACAGCCGGCTGACCGACGGACGCACCGGCGTGGAGGCCCACAACGCCTACTGCACCGACTACCACCGGGCGTCGCACGCGCTGACGTGGGAGCGCGAACGGCGAGGTGACTTCGCCCAGTTCGTGCGCTGCGGCTACACGGGCACTGCGCCGTACGCCCGCATCGTCTGGGGTGGCGACCCCACCGAAGACGACTCCGAAGCCGACGGGCTGGCGGCCGCCGTGCACCAGGGGCTGTCGATGGGGCTGTCGGGCATCGGCTACTGGGGCAGCGACATCGGGGGGTTCCATTCGCTGTTCACGAGCGAGCGGACGTCGACCGAGCTGCTGGTGCGCTGGCTGCAGTTCGGTGCCTTCAGCGGCATCATGCGTACCCAGGCCGAGGGCTACGAGCGGCCCGACCAGACCGGCGACCATCGGGCCGAGGTGTGGGACGACGACGTCCTCCCCCACTGGCGAAAGCTGGCGGAGCTGCGCACCCAGCTGCACCCGTACATCTGGAACGCATCACTGGAGTACCGACGCACGGGTGCGCCGCTGATGCGCCACCTCGCCTTCGCCTATCCGAGGTCGCCGGCGGCCTGGGGTGAGGGGCCGGCCGCTGACGCGGCGCGCTTCGAGTTCCTCTTCGGCCCCGACCTGCTCGTCGCGCCCGTCGTCGACATGGGCTCGACGAGCCGGGACGTGTGGCTGCCACCCGGCGAGTGGATCGACGTGTGGGACCTGCTCGCCTACGACGACGCGACGGGTGAGCTGCAGCTCGACCCCAGCGGCGCCACCACGCTGGACGGCAACCGCGTCATCAAGGTCGACGCGCCCCTCAACCGCATCCCTGTCTTCGTCCGCGCCGGCACGTGCCTGCCGATGCTGCCGGGCGACGTCGACACCCTCGTCACCGACACGGGCTTTGCGCATGACGACGACGTCGTCACCCTGGCCGAACGGGCCGACGACATCCGGCGCATCCCTGCCGGTCGCGACGCCTGTCGCTAGAACCTCCCACATGACCGAGGTCGACCGCATTCGTGCTCTGGTGGCGTCGCGCACGCCGGTCGACGAGCGAGAGGCGGAGTCGCAGCAGCGCTTCCTCGCCGAGCTCGACCGCCTCGACCGACCCTTCGACATGGACGCCGACCCCGTGCACGTGACCGGCTCGGCCGTCGTCATCGGGCCACGAGGCGTGCTGCTCCACCATCACAAGCGCCTCGACATGTGGCTGCAGCCCGGCGGCCACGTTGATCCGGGCGAGACACCCGAGCAGGCCGCGCTGCGCGAGACACTCGAGGAGACGGGCTTCACCTGCACCGACCCGCAGTTCGTGCACGTCGATGTCCACGCGGGCGGCCGCGGCCACACCCACCTCGACGTGCGCTACCTCGTCCAGGCCGACGGCGACCCCTCCCCCGCCGAGGGCGAGAGCCCCGACGTGTTCTGGTTCGCCTGGGACGAAGCCATCGCCATGGCCGACCCCGGCCTGCGCGGCCTGCTCGTGCACCTCCGCCCCAAGAGGAAGAGTCAGTCGTAGGCGGCCTCGATGAACCAGCAGCCGCCTTCGACGGCGACGAGGTAGGCGGTGGTGTCGGTGGCCATCTGCATGCGGGCCCGGCGGCAGCGGGCGGGGGGGTCCCACCAGCGCTCGTCGACTGGCCAGGGGCCGGCCCACGAGGTGACAGGGGCCCCGTCGATGCGAGCCGGCTCGGCCGTGAGCAGGCCGCGGCCGGTGACGCCGACGGGGCGGTCGGCGGCGTCGACCACGTCGACGGGCAGCGGGGACGGGTGCACCGTGGCCGGCGCGGGCGGCGGGACCCGACCCGGCCACGGACCGTCCAGGGGACGGGCCTCGGTGCCGTCGTCGCGCGCGTCACCCCACGGCACCAGTCGCACGCGGTCGGCCGGACCCCGGCCGCCGCAGAGCACCGGCGTGACGACCGCGTCGAGACCGAGCATGCCCTGCACGCGCGCCAACGCCCGCCCGGCTCGCTCGTCGGCCTCGGCCGACCCGCCCCAGAAGCCGAGCTGACGGCCGTTGGCGGGGATGACCTCGTCGGGCACGAGTCGGATGAGGGTGAGACCCGCAGTCGTCGCACCCGATGAGATCCACCCGTCGAGCTGCCAGCGCACCCGTTCTGCGATGGCTGCTGCGGTGAGCGCCCCGTCGTGGCGCCAGAGGCGGGCCAGGGCCTCGCCGTGCTCGGTCTCGGCCTCGATGAGGACGCGCGTGCACGACAGGCCGCGGTCGGCCAGCGCGTCGTGCAGCTCGGCGGCCAGCCCGCGCGCCGCGAAGGCAGCCACGTCGACGCGCTCGGCCGGCGGGTCGAGCTCTTTGGCAACGGCCAGGTCCGGCGGCGGGACGCGCGCCGCCAGCGGACGCTCGTCGAGGCCGCGTGCCAAGCGGTGGGCCAGCGCGCCCTCGGGACCGAAGCGGGCGACCACATCCGCGCTGGGCAGGTCAGCGAAGGCACCGAGCGTGCGCACGCCGAGACGCCCGAGCAGGTCGGCCAGCTCCGGCCGCTCCAGCGCGGTGACGGGGAACGGGGCGAGGAAGGCGGGGCTGCCACCACGCGCCACGATGGCGCTCATCCGCGCCGCCAGCCCCGCCGCGAAGCGGCTGTCGGCCACGCCAACCGCGCACGGGATGGGCACCTCCTGCTTGACGCGCTCCGCCAATGCCTCGTCGCCACCGAAGTAGCGCGACGGCCCGCGGGTCGCGAACGCGCACAGGCCGGCCCGCACGATCTCCACGCGCGGCGTGAGCCGCTCGACAGACGCGATCACCGGCTCGAAGGCGCGCGCGTCGCGCGCCGGGTCGTGCTCGACGATGGTGATCTCGGGACACCGCCCCTGGGCCTCCCGTCTGCGCAGGCCCCGCCGCACCCCCTCGGCCCGAGCGGGTGCCGAGCAGGCGACGACGCGGTTGGCGTAGACGACCGCCGCGGGCTCATCAGAAAGACCAGCGGCGACGACGGGCCAGTCCGGCACCCAGACGACGAGTGTCCTTACGCCCACACGACCGCCCTGCGTTCGCGCGCTGCGGCCCGGCGTCCGGTGGCGGCCACCTCCATGCGGCAGCCCTGCAGGTGGCCGTCGCCCTGCCCGAGCCCGTGCCAGCGGGCCGACGCCACCTCGAGGCGCATGTCGGCGCCCTCCCACGGACCGAGAGGCACGAGCACCGCGCCCCGCTCGCGCGCCCGAGCGATGAGCTTGCGGGCGTCAGCCTGGCGCAGCCGGTGGGGCGGGCGCACCAACACCACGTCGAGGGCGTCGAGCAGGGCGGCGGTGACCGTGGCCCACTGCTCGCCCGGGCGCGGCACCAGGGCCAGGCGCTCGAGGACCACGCCCGCCTCGGCCGCCGCCACCGCGCCCAGAGCAGGCAGGCCCACAGCAGCGGCCCACGACCCTGCCGCCGACGCGGCCGCCACCAGCTGCAGCGCCAAGGAGGTCGACCCCACCACTGCGACCGTGCTCCCCCGCCGCAACCCACCATCCGGCAGCAGCGCCTGCAGCGGGCCCGCCACCGGCAGGATCTTGTCCTCGGCCATGGTGACGGGCCCGGCCCGGCCCGCCAGCTCCCGCAGCCGTTCTCGAGGCAATACGTCGCGGTTTCCGCGACGTATTGCCTCGGGTACGCGCTCGGGTGCAGCAGCCATCGACCCGAGTGTATCGAACGGGTGTTCGACTAGCTGTAGGAGTCCCGCCAGTCACCGCCGCGGCGGTCGTGCGGGCCGAGGTCGGTGCGGTCGGCGAAGGCCGCGAGCTCCTCGTGACGGCGAGCGCCCTGCTGTTGCTGGGACGGCATGGCCGTCCCGCCCACGGGCGCAGGGAAGGGCGGGTTGTAGGCCAGCGGCGTCCCGATGGCCGGGCCCGTCTCCGTCTCGCCCGGGACCGCGGTCCCGGGGACGAAGCGGGCCGGCGGGTCGGGGTTGGGGACGTCGGCCGGATCGAGGTTGGGCGGCGCCTTGTCGGGCTCGGTCACGTCGAGGACCTCGCCGATGTTGGCCGCCGATGCGTCGCGCACGGTGAGGGGTGCGAGCCGGAAGCGGTACTCGATGAACTTGAGGATCGACGCGTGCTCGTAGGTGCGGCTGCTGATGCCGGGCCGGGCCCAGGGCGAGATGGTGATGGTCGGCACCCGGAACCCCAGCCGGCCGTAGTCCTCGGCCAGCACGGCGTTGGCCCGCTCGTCGCGCGCCCGGGGCGGAGGCACGTGGTCGTAGAAGCCACCCCACTCGTCGTAGGTCAAGAAGAAGGCGAGCTTGGACCACTGCGGGGAGCCCCGCAGGGCGTGGTAGATGTCGGCCATGTAGGCCTGGCCGGCGCGGATGTCGGCGTGCGGATGGTCGTCGTTGCCGCTCTCCTCGTTCACGAAGTCGGGGTCCATGAAGAACACCTGCGGGAGTGTCCCGGCTGCGGCATCGACGTAGAACTGCTGCACGTGCCTGACCTTGTTGGTCGCCGTGCCCCGCACGAGCAGGTCGGTCCACAGCGCGAGCACGGGGAGGTCGTTGAAGTAGTAGGCCCAGCTGACTCCCGCCGCGTCCAACCGATCCCAGATGGTCAGCCAGTCGAAGCCGCCCTCACGATTCGCGTACGAGGTGCCGCCCGCGCCCTGGTCGCTCGTGTCCGGCAGGGCGTTGTCGCGCCGGCCGCCTGAGGTTGCCGAGTGCAGGTACTCGCGGTTGGGGAACGTGGAGGCCAGCAGGCTGCAGAAGTAGCGGTCGTGAGTGGTGAAGGCTTGGGCCAGCGCGGCGGTGACCGGGAGGTCCTCGGCCAGGTAATAGGAGATGCAATACGGGTCGTCCTGACGGCCCTCGGGCAGCAGGAACCCGTCGCACTTGCCGTTGTTGAACTGCACCCGCCCGCCGTCCCATCCGTGGTCGGGATCGGTGTGGCCGGTGCCACAGAAGGTGTTCTTGAAGTCGGTGCCCGATGCGCCCCAGCTCTGGCCCGTCACCAAGTTGCCCTTGGTGTCGGGGACGCGGGGCGGGATCACATGGCCGCTGCTGTCCAGCAGTCCGTCGGCGCCGGGCAGCCAGCCCAGGTAGTGGTCGAAGCTGCGGTTCTCCATCATGAGGCAGCCGATGTGCTCCACCGGGTGGTTGCTGGCGAGGGGCAGCTCGTACTGCGCGGGCCGCAGCGCGGCGGAGCCCACCATGGTCCGGGCCTCGAGCACCCGCTCCCACCCGAGTACGGACGTGCCGCCGACGGCGGCCAATGCCTTCATGAACGTGCGCCGGTTCACCGCAACCCCACCCTTCGTCGCACGATCAGAACTCCCATCACCAGCGCCACGGCGACGAGCGGGAAGCCGACCCCACCCGTGCCAGGAAGACGCGATCCTGCGGGCGCGCCGTCGCTGCGGCCGACCGCGGTCAGCGCGAGCACGGCGGTGGCGCCGTCACCCTTGGCCATCAGACAAAGGGCGGCTGCGTCCTTGGGTGCTGCCGCACAGCCACCAGCCAGGTCGGCCGTCGGGCGGGCGTCGACCAAGAGCACCGGAGGTCGCGCCCCGTCGGCCTGGAGCGCGGCCGCCACCACAGCGGCGAGGAGCGCAGGCCCCGGATCGGCGCCGAAGCCGTCAGCCGCCACCGGCTGGAGCGGCACAGGAACAGTCACTGGCGCGCCGGCAGGGAACTCCTTGGCCACCAGGGTGGTGGCCACGGCGACCGACAAGGCGGTGGGATCGGCCCCCTCGACGCGGTCCACCCGTGCGAACCGGTCGGCCGGCACGGACGCCGAGCCGACGACGATCGCGACCGGCTTCGGGACACCCAGCCCCGACGGGATGCTGTCGGCGGGCAGCAGCGGAATGCCGTAGGCGGCACCGAACCCCGCGGCGACCGCGCCCGCACGCCAGTCGTCGTCGTCGAACACGAGCACCCGGTTGCCTGTGCCCGCGGCCGGCCCTGTCGCGATCACGTTCCCGGCCACGTCGCCCGCCGAGTCGCCCAGCTTCTGCACGTCGTACCCCTCGAGCCCGCCCAGGGTCGCGCCGGCCAGCCACACCGTCGGCCGGGCCCCGTCTGTCGCTCTCGCGATCTCAGCGCGCACAGCGGCATCGCTCACACCGTGGCCAGTGAACAGCAGCGGCACGCGACCGGCAGCACCCCCGGCGAACGCGGCTGCGATCGCCGCCATCCCTGCGCGATCCGGGTTGGTCACCACCACGCCAGACGCCGAGCCCGCGGGGAAGTACCGCTCGGAGACGGCAATGGCGAGGCTTCCGGACGTCGCCCCTTCGATGACGCTGCCAACGCTCCCTGCGCCAGCCGGGGGCGCGATCGACAGGATCGCCAGCATCACGACGAGTGCCGCCCTTCGAGCCACGTCCAGAGCGTACGGGTTGTCAGGGAAAGAGGCCGCGAGCGGCGATGGCCTCGGCCACCCGCTCCAGCGCCAGGCCAAAGGCGGCTCGGCGCAGCGAGACGCTCATGGCGTCGGCCTTCACCCACACGTCGGTGAACGCGGCCTCCATCATCGACCGCAGCCGAGTGGCGACGGTCTCCTCGTCCCATGCGAAGCCCTGCCGGCCCTGCGCCCACTCGAAGTACGACATCGTCACGCCGCCTGCGTTGGCCAGGATGTCGGGGATCACGATGATCCCGCGGCGGTCGAGCACGTCGTCGGCCGACGGCAGCGTGGGTCCGTTGGCCGCCTCCACGATCATCGACGCGCCCAGCTCCTCGGCGACGGTTTCGTCGATGACACCGGCGAGCGCAGCGGGGATGAGCAGCTCGCACTCGAGGCGGAACATCTCGCGCTCGTCGATGGGATCGGCCCCGTCGAAGCCGGCAACGGTGCTCGCTTCGGCCACGTGATCGGAGAGCCCACCCACGTCCAAGCCGCCCGGGTTGTGGACCGCGCCGCCCACGTCGCTCACCGCGACGACGCGCATGCCCGCGGACGAGAGCAGGAAGGCCAAGGGCGCGCCCACCTTGCCGAACCCCTGGATGACGGCCCGGCTGCCTGCCAGCGGCAGGCCGAGTTGGGCGAAGGCGGCACGCGTGCAGATGACCACGCCGTTCGACGTGCCGCCGGCGTGGCCGAGCGAGCCGCCGATGGACAAGGGCTTGCCTGTGACGGTGCCGGTGAGGAACTCGCCCCGCACCATCGACAACGTGTCCATGAGCCACGCCATCACACGGCCATCGGTGTTGACGTCGGGCGCGGGCACGTCCTTGTCCGGTCCGAGCAACGGCGAGATCTCGACGGTGTAGCGCCGGGTGATTCGCTCGAGCTCGCCGAGGGACAGCACGGTCGGGTCGCAGCGCACGCCGCCCTTGGCCCCACCAAACGGCAGGTTGGCCACCGCCGTCTTGAACGTCATGTTGGCCGCCAGCGCGGTCACCTCGCGTGCGTCCACCGCCGGGTGGAAGCGGATGCCGCCCTTGGCTGGACCACGCGTGGTGTCGTGGTGCACGCGCCAGCCCTGGAACACCTCGACCCGCCCGTCGTCCATGCGCACGGGCACCGCCACCTCGAGCACCCGCCGCGGCCGCCGCAGCATGCGGTGGATGTCGGGGTCGATGCCGGTCAGCTTGGCGGCGTCATCCAGTCGATCGAGGATCGCTTGCCACGGATCGGACGCATCAGCCTCGACCGGCACGACACCCATTGTTCCCCTTCTTCTCGAGGAAATGGCGTACCGATTCGGTACGCCATTTCCTCGAGACCCGGGATCAGTCGAACTTTTGCGGTTCCACGCCGGGGAGGTAGTGGATGTAGAGCTGCTCGATGACGTCGCTGATGCCGTCGGCGGATGCGCCGGGCGAGAGCTTGAGCGTCACGACATTCGAGTAGATGTGGACGACGTCGACGCCGCCCCGCTCGAAGAGGCGGCGGGCCAGCACGTCGGGTGGACGCTCGCCGGTGATCTCATCACCCTTGCGATACGTCTCGTGCCCCATCCCCGTGAGGCTGCGGTTGAGCTCGAACCGGACCGTGTCCGGGTCCGACATCGGCTTCTCGACAACGGCGACGGGCTGGCCCATGAGCGAGTGAATCTATC
>JBEEFQ010000317.1:0-11599 GCA_041166245.1 Actinomycetota bacterium
CTCGACACCATCCCCGCCGACGCACCGCCCTATGAGGGCGTCGACGAGGCGCCCCCTATTTCTCCCCCGCCCCCCTCGCCCCCCACCCCCCAAGCGCCACCGGTGGGGCCGAACGGCAAGTGGCGGCCTGGTGCCGCCCTCCTCGCCGTCGCGGTCCTCGCCGGTGGCGCGGCGGGGGGCGTGGTCGGCCGCATCACTGACGACGGCGCCCCCGCGGCCGTGACCACCACCGCCGGCACCGGGGCAGGGACGGGCAGCCTGGCCAAGCTGTCGAACATCCAGCAGCTGCTGGCCCGCATCGAGCCGGCGGTGGTGTCCGTGCGCACCCAGGCCTACCAGTCGGGTCGCTTCGGTCCGAGCCAGGGCGCGGGCAGCGGCACCATCCTCACGCCCGACGGCGAGGTGCTCACCAATGCCCACGTCGTCGAGGGCGCTCGCACCATCGAGGTGTTCCTCAACGGCGAGGAGAACGGCCGGCCCGCGGACCTCATCGGGATGAACGTCGCCGAGGACGTGGCGCTGGTCAAGATCCGCAACGCCAGCGGGCTGCCCACAGCCGAGCTCGGCAAGTCGGGCGACCTGCGGGTGGGCGACAGCGTCGTGGCCATCGGCAACGCCCTCAACCTGGGCGCCACCGCGACGGTGACCGAGGGCATCGTGTCCGCCCTCAACCGCGAGATCCAGGCACCCGGCGTCGACCTCGACGGCCTCATCCAGACCGACGCCGCCATCAACCCCGGGAACTCGGGCGGACCCCTCGTCGACGCTCAGGGTCGGGTGATCGGTGTCGACACCGCGGTGGCAGGTGATGCGCAGAACATCGGCTTTGCCCTCGCCATCGACGACGTGAAGCCGATCGTCGAGTCGCTCCGCGCCGGCAAGGGCACCACGTCCACCGTCGCCGGCCAGCAGGCCTTCCTGGGCGTGACGCTGGAGGACGCTCCGGGCGGCGCGGGCGTGGCCCAGGTCGTCAACGGCTCGCCGGCCGACGACGCCGGACTGCAGGCGGGCGACGTCATCACCAAGGTCGACGGCACCACCGTCTCGTCCTCGGCCGAGGCGGTGAACGCCATCCGCACCAACAAGGTCGGCGACACCGTCACCGTCACATGGACCCGCGACGGGCGCACCATGACCGGCAGGGCCAAGCTCGCCGCGCAGTAGCCATAGCCTTCGCCCATGGCCGACGGCGAGTGGTACTGGTGTCTCGAACACGACCGGGTGGAGCCCGCGGACGGCGACTGTCCGCCCGACAGGCGCCACGGCCCCTATCCCACCAAGGAGGCGGCGGCCAACTGGCAGGCCAACGTCGACGCCCGCAACGACAAGTGGGACGCCGAGGACGCGGCCTGGGAGGGTGACGACGAGGCCTGACCCCGACCCGATCCCGTTCTTTGGCGCGTCAACCCCATATATCCGGGCCTACGCGCCAAAGAACGGAGGGGGTAGGTCGGCCGCGAGGTGGCGGCTGAGGTTGCGCATGGCGCGGCGGAAGAGGCGGCCCATCACGGTCGGGGCGAGAGGAAGAGCGACGGTGAACAGGGGGCGGGGGTCGATGGCGAAGGTCCAGCTCACGACCGAGCCGTCGCCGTCGGGGGCGACCCGCCACTCCTCGACGAGGGCATGCGCCATGGGCACGGTCGTCTCGTCGACGCGGTAGGCCCAGTGCCTGGGAGCGTCCCATGCCAGCACCGTCTCCACGTAGCGGGCGCGACCGACGGTGACCTCGCGGCCTGACCCGATGCCGGGCGGGGCGTCGCCGTCGTAGTGGCCGGCCGACAGGCCGGGGAACCACGCCGTCCACGTCGAGGGGTCGGCGCTGATGGCGGCGAAGACGTCCGCGGGCCGGGCCGCCACCGGTGCGCTGAACGTCCAGCGCTTGGGAGCGGTCGTGGTGAAGTCGAGCCCTTCTGCGCGCAGGCGGTGCACGACCGAGGTTCTAGTCCGGCGCGTCGCCGTCGAGCACGGGCAGCTCGATGCGGAAGACGGCCCCGCCGCCGTCGCGTGCGCGGGCGGTTGCCTTGCCCCGGTGGGCTCCGGCGATGGCGGCCACGATCGAGAGCCCGAGACCCGATCCGCCGCTGTCACGCGCCCGAGACGGGTCGACCCGGTAGAAGCGCTCGAAGAGCTGCTCGGTGTCGCCGCCGGGCAGGCCGGGACCGTGATCGGCGACCTCGACGACGGCCTTGCCGTTCTCGGCGATCACGTGCACGTCGGCCCGGGTGCCGGCCGGGGTGTGCGAGCGCACGTTGGCGAGGAGGTTGTCGACGACCTGGCGCAGGCGGCCGCGATCGCCCCAGACCTCGACCGACCCGTCGACGTCGAGGGTCAGCAGGCGTTCGGGGTCGACCGCGCGCGCCGCACTCACCGCGTCGGTCGCGACTGCGCCGAGGTCGACGGCGGCGTGCTCGAGGGGACGCCCCTCGTCGAGGCGGGCGAGCAGGAGCAGGTCGTCGACCAGCACGCCCATGCGCGCCGCCTCCGCCTCGATGTTGGCCATCACCCGGGGCAGATCCTCGGGATGCTTGTCGGCGCCCATGCGGTAGAGCTCGGCGTATGCCCGCACCGCCGCCACCGGGGTGCGCAGCTCGTGCGACGCGTCGGCCACGAAGCGCTTCTGCTCGGCGAACGACGCGTCCAGCCGGCCGAGCATGACGTTGAGGGCCTTGCCCAACCGGCCGACCTCGGTGCGGTCGTCCTCGCGCGCCACCCGGTTGCTGAGGTCGCCACCGGAGATGGTGGCCGCGGTCGCCTCGATGTCGGCCAGCGGTCGCAGGCCGAGGCGCACGAGCCACAGGCCCACGCCGGCGGCGATGGCGACGACGGCGATGGTCACGAACAGCTCGATGAGGAACAGCCGGTGCAGAGTGTCGCCCAGGTCGTCGAGCGGGAGCGCGACGGCCAGCACCGCGTCGTCGGACAGGGGCGAGAGCCGCACCCGGAAGTCGGGGCCGCCCCGCTGCGTCGACGGGACGGTGACCAGACGGGCCGGCGCCCGGTCCCCCCCGCCGCCCGGGCCCCCGGGCCCGCCCGGACCAGGAGGGCCGCCATGGGGCTCGGCGACATGGAGAGCGGCGGCCTGCTCGACCACGCCCGCGGGCACATCAGGCATGTACACCTGCTCGTACTGGCCCCGGCCGGAGATGAACGGACCGGCGGTGCCGTCGGCCCCGAAGCGCTGCAAGAAGACGCGGGGCGCGACCGCGCCCAGCTGCTCGACGCTGATCGAGCCGCCCCGGGCTCGCTCGATGCCGGCCTGGGCCGCGTCGAGCTGCTGGTCGACGCGGTCGAACAGGAACGACCGCAGCGCCGAGTACGTGGCCGCGGAGGCGACGAGCAGGCCGGCGGTCACGAGCACGAGTGAGGCCGCCAGGAGCCGGGCCCGTAGGGACATCGTGGGCCTACGCGCCGTCCTCAGAGGGCTGCCGCAGCGTGTAGCCGACCAGTCGGATGGTGTGGATGAGGGGTGGGCCGAGGCGGTCGAGCTTCTTGCGCAGGTAGCTGACGTAGGTCTCGACCACGTTGTCGCCGCCGTCGTAGTCGTACTGCCAGACGTGGTCGAGGATCTGCGACTTCGACAGCACCCGTCGGGGGTTGAGCATGAAGTAGCGCAGCAGGTTGAACTCGGTCGCGGTGAGGTGCACGGGCGTGCCCGCTCGCCACACCTCGTGCGTCTCCTCGTCGAGGACGAGGTCCCCGAATCGCAGCACCGATTCGTCGTCGCCGCTGGTGCGCACCCGGCGCAGGATGGCGCGGACGCGCGCCACGACCTCGGCCAGGCTGAACGGCTTGGTGACGTAGTCGTCGCCGCCGACCGTGAGCCCCGACACCTTGTCCTCGGTGGAATCGCGGGCCGTGAGGAAGAGCACCGGCACCCGGAGGCCGTCCTGGCGCAGCCGCCTGGTGACCTCGAGGCCGTCGAGGTCGGGCAGCATGATGTCGAGGACGATGAGATCGGGCCGCTGGGTCTCGGCCACCTTCAGCGCCTCCCGTCCCGTGCCCGCCTCCTCCACCTGGAACCCCTCGTACCGCAGTGCGGTCGCGACGGCATCGACGATGGAACGCTCGTCGTCCACGACGAGCACCCGCTGTTGTTCGGTGATGGCCACACAACAAGTATCGACGCAGAACCTGTGAGTTGGCTGTGCGGTTACCCCTCGAGGAGACGGAGGCGGTCCTCGAGGTCGGCGACCCGACGCTCCAGCGACGCGATGCGGTCGTCGTCAGGCGTGGCGACGATGGCAACAGCGGGCGGCTCCTCCTGCACGGGCGCCGCCGCGGCCGCCGCACCGAGCAGGTGGGCCCAGCGGGGTTCCTTGCGGCCGGGCTGACGGGGCAGCAGCGTGACCAGTGCGGGCTCGCGCTCGGCCAGCCGGGCCAGCACCCGCTCGACCTCGCCGGTGGCGCCGAAGGGGTGGAGGCGCTCGGTGCGAGTGCGCAGCTCGGCCGCGGTCTGCGGCCCCCGCAGCAACAACACCGTGAGCACCGCCAGGCTGGACCCGTCGAGGGAGAGCGCGTCGGGGAGGACGTGCTTGTACTTGTCCACCCGGTTGCCCTTGCTGAAGATGACGCGCACGAGCCCGTCGGCCTTCAGGATCTCGAGGGCGTTGCTCACCACCCGCTCGTCGAGCTGCACCACCGGGTCGCGGTTGCTCGACTGGTTGCAGGCGGCGAGGAGTGCGTTCATCGACAGCGGGTACTGATCGGGGGTGGTGAGCTCCTTCTCGATCAGGCTCCCGATCACGCGCTGCTGCACCGGGGTCATGTCCACAGCTGCAGCGTAGGGTGACCGGCGTGCGCCGTCTGCCGGCTGCGGTGCTGTGCGCAGCGGCCGCCCTCGTTCTCATCGTAGGGACGACGGGCGCGGCGCGCGGCCAGACGGCCGGCGACCCGCCGTTCGAGGTGCCCGTCGTCGACCTGGCCGCCGCGCTCGAGTGCCCGCACCCGTTCACCCACCCCGAGCACGAGCCCGTGCTCCTCGTGCACGGCACATTCACCAACGGCCACGAGAACTTCAGCTGGAACTGGGAGCTGTTCCTGCCCAGCCGGGGCTACGACTACTGCCTCGTCACCTACCCCAGCCGGGGCACGGGCGACATGCAGGTCTCGGCCGAGTACGTCGCCTACGCGGTGCAGGAGATGCACCGGCGGACGGGTTCCAAGGTCGACGTCGTCGGCCACAGCCAGGGCGGGCTCATGCCCCGATGGGCCATCAAGTGGTGGCCCTCCGTGCAGGGCGCGGTGGACGACTACGTGATGCTGGCCGGGCCCAACCACGGTGTGCTGCTCGGTACCAATGCCGAGCAGTCGCCGGTGCCGATCATCCCGGTCGCCTACCAGTTCGCACCCGAGTCGAAGTTCCTCGCCGCCCTCAACGCCGGAGACGAGAGCCCGGGAGCGGTCGACTACTCCTCCATCTACAGCGTCACCGACGAGCTGGTGCAGCCGGTGCTCCCGGTGCCGACCCCCGCCCTCGACTGGGGACGCACGGAGCCGAACGTGCGCAACGTGTCGGTGCAGGACGTGTGCCCGGGCCGGCTCGTCGACCACCTCACGGTCGGCACCACGGACCGCGTCGTGATGGAGCTCACGCTCGACGCGCTCGCCCACCCAGGCCCCGTCGAGGTGGCGCGCGTGCCCATGACGCCCACGTGCGTGCTGCCCGACCAATACGCGGTGCCTGAGCAGTTCCCCGTGCTCCTCGAACAGTTCCAGCGTTCGTTCGGCGGCGGCTTCCCCGAGCTCGGGCTCACCGACACCGAGCCGCCCCTCAAGGTCTACGCGACGCAGGTGGCGAGGCCGGATCCCGCGCCCGCGCCGGCGGGCGACGTGGAGGGCGACCGGGCCGCGGCGGGAACGCTGGCCGCGACGGGTGGCACATTTCCCGTCGCCGTCGGCGTGGCGCTCGTCGCGCTGGCCCTCGCGTCGCGCAGACTGGTGAGGTGACGGTCCGGCTTCCTGTCCCCGCCCTCGTGGTGCTGGTGGGCCCGTCAGGTGCGGGCAAGTCGACGTGGGCCGAGCGCTGGTTCCGGCCCGACCAGATCGTGTCGACCGACCGGCTGCGCGGCCTGGTGGGCGAGGGCGACGACGACCAACGGGCCGGCACCGACGCGTTCGCGGTGCTGGACCTCGTCCTCGAACGCCGCCTGGCGCGAGGCCTGGTGACCGTCATCGACTCGCTGGGGCTCGACGCCAAGAAGCGGGCCGCGTGGCGCGAGCTGGCGGCGCGCCACGGCGTGGCCGTGCACGCGATCGTGTTCGACACCCCCGCCGACGAGTGCCGGGCGCGCAACAAGCGACGGGGCGACCCGGTTCCCGCCAAGGTCGTGGCCGCCCAGATCGAGAGCCACGACGCGCAGCGCGCCGCCCTCGACAGAGAGGGGTTCGCGGGCGTGCACGCCCCCGGTCCGGTGCGGCTCCTCGCACCCGAGCTCGTCGCTGGGCACTCCGCCGCCGAAGACCCTGGCGCCGATCCTGTCAGCCTCGGCTTCGGGCTCCAGCTGGCGCGCTTCACGTTCACAGGCGGGCCCGCCGAGCTGCGCAGCCGGCTGGCGGCCATCGCCCGCGCCGCCGACGACGCCGGGTTCGAGAGCCTCTGGGTCATGGACCACTTCATCCAGATCCCTCAGGCAGGGCGGGCGTGGGAGGAGATGCTCGACAGCTACACGACGCTCGGTTTCCTCGCGGCCCACACCGAACGGGTGCGCCTGGGCGCCCTCGTCACCGGGGTCACCTACCGCAACGTGGCCCACCTCGGGAAGATCGTGGCCACCCTCGACGTGCTCAGCGGGGGTCGGGCCATCTGCGGCATCGGGGCGGCGTGGTTCGAGCACGAGCACCGTGCCTACGGGTGGGACTTCCCCCCAATCGCCGAGCGCTACGCCCTGCTCGAGGACGCGCTGCAGTTGCTCCCGCTCGTGTGGGGCCCGGGCGCGCCGCCGTTCAAAGGCGCGGTGATCGAGGCGGCGGAGACGACGTGCTACCCGCGGCCGTTGCAGGAGCACGTGCCCATCCTCGTGGGCGGCGGGGGTGAGAAGCGCACCCTGCGCCTCGTCGCCCAGTACGCCGACGCGTGCAACATCTTCGGCGACCCTGCGACGGTGGCGCACAAGGTCGACGTGCTCCATCGACACTGCGCCGACGTGGGACGCGATGCGTCAGAGATCACCGTCACGCATCTTTCGACCGCGATCGTCGACATCGACGCGGTCGAGCGCCTGCGGCCCCGCCAGGTCACCGCGGAGCAGTACGGGGCGCGTATGGGCGCTGGCGCGGTGGAGGACCAGATCGGGCGTTACCGCGCCCTCGCCGACGCGGGGGTGCAGACGGCCATCGTGGGCCTCCCCGACCTCGACGGCCCCGAACCCGTCGAGCGCTTCGCCGACGTCATCGCCGCCTTCCAGCCCTGACCCAACCGACTTTTATGCGATTAGGGGCGTCATACGCACCTGATCGCACAAAAGTCGATCGGGGTTTGGGGCGAACCGGTCAATCGGTCTCGGCGCCGATGAGGGCGACGACGCGTGCCACGAGGTAGGCGCGGACGCCGTCCTTGGTGGCAGAGGCGGCGCCGGGCGCGTCCCAGAGCTCCACGAACACCTCGGCGGTGATCGTCTCGGCCGCGGTGGTGTCGATCGCGACCTTGCGCGCCGCCGCCAGCACCGCCGCACCGTGACGCCGGTAGATCTCTCCCAACGCGTCGAGCTCGCTCCTCGCGACCGCAGCCAGCAGCTCCGCCTCAGGTGTGTCGGCTCCGAGGAACCGTTCCCCTCCAGCCATGCGTCCCCCCATCAGTTGGTCACCCCCCGGCGGTCGCCGCATTGCCGACCGCATCCCACTCCCGCCTGGCCCCGCGGGTCATCGCCCGCACCACGGCCAGGAACCACAGCGCCGCCAGGACACCCATCACGTCGACGGTGACGAGATGGATGTCCAAGCTGCGCACCTGCGACGTCGCCTCCATCGCCACCGCCGTGTGCATCACGGCACAGGTGCCGAAGAGCCCGAGCAACCCGAGCCCTGACAGCGACCAGCCGCCGAGTGCTTCCCGGTTCCGCAGCTGGGTCCGCGCGAACACAAGCGCCACACCGGCGAACAGGCCGGCGCTGGCCAGGCTGAGCAGGCCGTCGAGCGACAAGCCCGGCGACCGGCGCATCATCCCGAAGCCAACCGTGAGCACGATGGCGAAGTAGGCGCCGGCGGCCACCGGGAGGGCCTGGATCCAACCCGGAGTGCCGGCGATCAGGCGGTCACCCCGCTTCCCGACGAGCGCCTCCAGCCGCAACCACACGAACACGGCCGCGGGCGGGATCCCGACCAGGGTCGTCACCAGGTCGAGCCGACCCGCGACCTCGTGCTCGAAGCCGACGTGCACACCGTGGGTCAGGTGGTGCGGTCCACACGTGAAGGCGATGGCCGTCAGCGCGGCGCCGAACTGCCACACACCCGGCTCCCGCCACTGGCGCACCAGCTCGATGGCCACGATGGTGCCGAGGAGCAGGTACCCGAGTCCGAGGGCGATGTTGGCGCCGCCGACCGCGCCGTTCACGTTCGCCCCCCGGGGACGGAGACGCCGATCTGACGCATGACCTCATGGATGATCGAGCGCGGCGCCACCGTTGCCGCAGCCGGCGATGTAGGCGCGGGCGCCGTACGCGCCGCCGACCGGTTGGTGACGGCCGCGACGGTGGCGACGGGGGGACGGCCCGACGCGAGCGACTGCACCACCGACTGGGTCGTGACGAGGTCGCCAAGATGGCGGGCGTTGAGGCCGGACACCGCTACCAGGCGGGTTCGGGGCGACCACGCGGTGAGCCCGCCGATCGCGTCCAGCCACACCGGATCGGTGTGCGCGAGCTTGACCATGATGACGTCGGGCAGGCCGGCAACGCCCTCGGACAGCACCTCGTCGGGGGACGCGGCCTGGCCGACCACCGCGAAGCGGTCGTCGCCGTGGAGACGGCTGACGAGCACGAGCCTCGCCGCCTCGGTGTCGGCCGCGACGAGCACCCGCACCGGCGCCGACGTGACGTCACGGTTGGAACCGGCGGCCAGCACCTCGTCGAGGACGCAGTCCAGGTCCTCGCGCCGCCCCGCCAGCGTGCCCGACACGCGCGCCCACACGCGGTCGAGGGCGCCGGTGAGGCCGGCGGTCGTCGACTGGTGGTCGGCCAGGTCAGCGCGACAGGCGTCACAGTCACGCACGTGCGCCTCGACGGCCGCCGCCTCGGCCATCGTGACCGCCCCGAGGCAGTACCCCGCGAGCAAGCCCTGGATCTCCCGATGACGTCGCCTGCGATCCATGCCCGACCCCCCCAGGTCAGTGCTGCACAAATGCCCTGGGCGCGGTTTCTCCCCCCCGAGCCTGTTCTCCTCCCTGATCCGGCATAAAGGGCAAATGGGCGATTGGACGGCGTGGCGGCCGGCGACCCACGCTCCGGGCATGAGCGACGACGACCGGGCGCGGCGGCTGCTGCGGCTGTTGACCCTCACGAAGACGGACACGGACTCCTTCCGCGCGCCCGTCCCGAGCGGGGGACCCGAACGCCTCTTCGGCGGACACGTGGCGGCCCAGGCCCTCCGCGCCGCCACACTGACCGTCGACGCCGACCGGCTGGTCCACTCGTTGCACGCCTACTTCATCCGGCCCGGTCGGCTCGGCGACGACCTCGAGCTGACGGTCGACCGCACACGCGACGGCCGCTCGTTCACCACGCGCCGCGTGGCCGTGCACCAGAGCGGGGAGACGATCTTCGTGCTCGCCGCGTCGTTCGCCGTGGAGGAGGAGGGCGACGACTGGCACCTGCCCGGGCCGCAGGGAGTGCCCGGCCCCGACAGCGTCAAAGGCAGAGAGTCGCCCATCTCGCAGTTCGAGGCCATGACCCCGTTCGACCTGCGCCCGGTCGTCGTGTCCGAGCCGGGCGAGTTCCCGCTCATCCACCCGTTGTGGATTCGCATCGCGGGGCGACTGCCCGACGACCCAGCCCTGCACGCGTGCGCGCTGGCCTACATGTCCGACATGGGCGTGGTCGGCAGCGCCCGGGCTCCCACGTCGACCCTGCCCAAGATGTTCATCGGCGCCAGCCTCGATCACGCCGTCTGGTTCCACCGCCCGGTGCGAGCCGACGAATGGCTCCTGTTCTCGGTGGATCCGGTCACGAACTACGCGTCGCGCGGCCTGGCCCGGGGCACGTTCCACACCGCCGACGGCGTGCTCGTTGCGTCAGTCGCCCAAGAGGCGCTGCTGCGATCGACGGGGCGGACGCCCCTGCCCTAGCTGCTGGTCTGGACGATCAGCACGGCGCAGGGGGCGTGGTGGGCCACGTTGTTCGGGACGCTGCCCAGCAGCCGGCGGGCACCCGCCATGCCCCGGCTGCCGACGACGATGAGATCGGCCGACTGACCCTCGGCGACCTGGATGATCGCCTCGGCTCCGTTGCCCGGGCACGCGTGGGTCTCGACGTTCAGGCCGGCGTTGCGCACCTGTGCCGCGGCCCGTTCCAGCACCGTCTCCGCGGTCTTACGCACTTCGGCCTCGCTCGGCATGTAGGCGACTGTCTCGGGCGCCATGGCCGTCATGCCCGATGCCATCTTGTACCCGCTGACCAGGTGGACGGTCGCGCCGCAGAGCGTGGCCAGCTTGATGGCCTGGCTCACCGCCCCCGACGCCGTATCCGACCCATCCGTACCCACGACAATCTTGCTGTACATGCGCCCACTCCTGCGCTCGAGCCCACCCCGAGCGCAGGAGCGTAACGCGAGGTCAGTTGGTCACGCGCTGCTTGAAGCCGCTCATGCCGCTCCGCTGGCGGTTGACCACGGCGCGCCAGATGAACAGGACGATGATCGCTCCGACGACCGAGCCGATGAGCCCGACGCCGTCGGTGTCGTTGAGCAGGGCCTTGGCCAGGAATCCGCCGACGAAGGAGCCGACGCACCCCAGGACCATCGTGGCGAGCAGACCCATGGGGTCACGCCCGGGGAGGATGGCGCGGGCGAGCAGTCCGGCGATCAACCCGATGATGAGGAATCCGATGAGTGCCATGGCCGGGGTGTACCCACCGACGGGCGAGGTTTATCCCAGGACGTTGGAGATCACGTAGCCGGCGACGAGGAGCAGGCCGGTGACCAGGTGCAGGGTGATGTTGGTCTGCATGGCGGCCATGAGGTCATAGGGCCGGTCGTAGTGACGCTGCAGCCCGCGGTGCACCGAGCGGGCCATCGGCACGGTCAGCAGCGCGAGCAGGGTCCAGACCGGCATGACCGTGAGCACGACGCCCACGACGACGAGGACATAGGCGAGCGCTGCCCCCACCGCGTAACCGGCGATCACCTTCTCCTTGGTCCACCGCACGGGAAGTGTGCGCTTGCCGACCACCGAGTCGCCGGCGCGGTCGGGGATCTCGTTGACGTAGAGGATGAGGGCGATGAACAGCGCGACCGGCAGCGACGCGTACAGCGCCTCCCCCGAGAAACGCTGGGCACACACGTAGTACGTGCCGAGGGCGGTGACGGGGCCGAAGCCCACGGCGGTGGTGACCTCGCCGAGCCCGCGGTGCACCAGCTTCAGGGGGGGCGCCGAGTACGCCAGGCTGATGAC
>JBEEFQ010000318.1:0-3781 GCA_041166245.1 Actinomycetota bacterium
ACGCCGGGCTTGGCGTAGTCGCAGACACCGTCGGGGAAGGTCTTCTGCAGCTCGGCCCACTGCGCGTCACTGAAGATGGCAGGAAGGAACAGGGCCGGGCGCAGCGGCTGCAGCTGGCACTTCATCACGTCGTCGGTGAACGGCATGCCCGCGGCGATGCGAGGCGATGCGTAGGGCTGGACCACGGCGTCGCACGCCTCCCCCGGCAGGTCGGCCTCGATCGGCGTCCCCTCGGTGCAGCGGTCGGCGACGTCGGCCGGCTTGTCCTCGATGATCTTCTGGGCCAGCGGCACACCACGCGTGTCCTTCTCCACCGCCGCCAGCCATTTGTCCATGGCGATGATGCCGTTGGAGACGTAGTCGCTGCCGCCGAGGAGCGGGACGAAGCCCCGCCAGAGCACGTGGTTGTCGTGGTGGCCGAACTCCCGGTCGAGTCGCGACCGCAACGCGTACACGCGATAGGCGTCGTGGAAGGCGCCGGGGTCGGGACCGCGCAGGTCGATCATGGCGACCTGGTCGAGGTTGTTGGTGACGTTGATGGCGCCGCTGCGGTACAGGTAGCCCAGCGCGGGCCGGTCCGCCTGCAGGCGCTCTGGCGCGGGGTTGAGGTTGATGTCACCGCCGCCGATCTTGGCGTTCACGTCGACGAACTGGGCGGGCGTGATGTCTCCGCGCTTGACCGCGGCCAGGCCGTAGGTGATGCCGCTGTTGTCGAAGGGACGCTGGGCGTAGCCGTCGGTGGCGCGCCGGCCGAACACGTTGACCATGTAGTCCTGCAGCGTGCATCGCACACCGTCGGGGTTGGTGTTCTCGTCGAAAACGTCCTCGTCGGGCACGCCGGGGCAGGAGCGGGTGGGCTCCCCGCTGTTGGGGATCACCGCGGTGAAGGTGATGGGGTTGGCCGGGTTGGGGTGCCCGTACACGCCGCCCCACTGCGCGGGCGTCCACAGCACGCCGGGTCCCCACTTCGACGGATCCTCGAAGTACTTCCGCAGCATGAAGTAGTCGATGTACTGCATGGCCGAGGACCAGGCGTCGGCGAAGCTGCACTGCGGGAGGATGCCCTGGTACACGCCCGGGTAGGCGTTGGCGATCTGGTATTGCGCGAGCGACCCGCCCGAGCAGCCCGTGCCGATCGTGTAGCGCAGCTCGCCGTAGTGGTCGACGAGGTACTCCTTGGTCATCACCAACGCCTCGGCCTGAGTGATGATGTTGCAGTTGTGCCCGGCGTTGTCGAGGGCGTGGGACATGACCGCGAAGCCACGCGAGAGCGCGGTGTCGTTCAGCACATCGGGCGCGGCACCCGCCGCGTAGCTCGTGTCGCAGCTCTGGCCGTGAGTGATGACGAGCTTGTGGTTGAACGCGGGCTGCGGCGCGGTGGCGTCGAAGGGCTTGGTCGGGTCGAACAGGACGGCGATGCGGTACTCGTCGCGTGCGATGGCGCCCGTCTCGACGCGCACGACGTAGGGCACGGTGACGCCGTGGTCGGTGGTCGTCTCGGCCAGGTCGGGCGGCGGGCTGGCTGGGTCATAGGCCTGGAACTGACCGGTGACCGACGAGCGATAGAGGAGCTCGAAGGTCGGCGCCCGGTTGCAGTCGGCGTCGGCCGCGCCCTCCGCGCACGTCCACGGTTGGATGTGCGGGCCGGAGAACACGGGACCCGCCTGCGGATGGTTGGTGATGGTGATGCGGGCGCCGCTGCCGTTCGGCAGCCGGGCGGTGAGGATGTTGGCGCCCACGTCGAGCCCGGTGACAAGGCCCACGACCCGGCCGTCGCCCCGGCGGGCGAAGGCGCCGGAGATGTCGCGTCCGTCGTCGTCCACCCGCAGTGCGGAGACGTCGGCGTCGGTTGAGACCACGACCTCGATCAGGGCGTCGCCCCCGCTCACCAGGTCAGCGCGGGTCGACAGCACGAGCAGCCGCACGTCGGCCGCCGCCTTGGACGGGCTGGGAACAAATGTCAGGAGGGCGGCCGCCACCACCAGAGAAAGGCCCAAAAGGGCACGACGACGCACCTGAGGAGGGTTCGGGTTGGTCGGCCGAAACACCTGCTGGGGCCATCAGGGTGTCGAAGGCACAATGCGTCGCTGGCAGGAGCGGCGGCACCCCACCTGCGTGTCTACCAACCCTGGTTGGGCCGCCGGGCGGGCGTCAGCGAGGCACGAGCAGCCCGCCAGTGAGGGAGCGTCAGCGAGCGAACCATGTGATGGCGTGCAGCCGACCTAGGGCCGGCTCGGAGCGTCAGCTCCGGGGACGAGCCCTCGGTCGGCTGAACGCGCTCTCGAGGCGTTCGAGGAGCTCGGCCTTCTGGAGCTCGGCGTCGCGGCGCTCCTGCAGGACGCCCGTGCTGGTGCGCAGCAGGTCCCTGACCTTCTGGATGAGGCGCTCGGGGTCGAAGGGCTTGGTGAGGTACTCATCCGCGCCCAGCTCCCAGCCCCGCACGAAGTCACGCTCGGCCGTCTTGGCCGTGAGCACGAGGAACCGGGTCGACGGGGCCAGGCCCCGCTGCCGGCGGCCGCGGAGCACGCCGAAGCCGTCCACGTTGGGCATCATGAGGTCGAGCACCACGAGGTCGGGAGCCCGCTCCTCGAGGGCCGAGAGGGCGCCTTCACCGTCGCCGGCCTCGCGGACCTTGAACCCGGCATCCTCGAGTGCGAAGACGAGCATGTTCCGGATGTCCGGGTCATCGTCGACGACGAGGATGTCACTCATGGGTGGGGTATCGGCGCGTACACCGGCCGCATTTAGCCGCCAGATTCAGCCGCCAGCGACAGCTGGCACGATGGAAAGCGTCTGGCCGTCGGTGACCGGGGTCTCGAGGCCCTCGAGGAAACGCACGTCCTCGTCGGCCAGGAACACGTTGACGAACCGGCGCAGCTTGCCCTCGTCGTCGAACAACCGGGCCCCGAAGCCGGGGTGGGCGGCGTCGAGGCCCTTCAGCACCTCACCGACGGTCGAGCCGTCGACCTCCACCTCGCCCGCATTGTTGGTCAGCGACCGCAGCTGGGTCGGAACCCGAACTTTGACGCTCATCGGACCCCGTCTTCGAGGTCGACCTCGGCGTCGAAGGCCTCCATGGTCGGGGCGATGGTGGCGGTCGGACCGACGACGGGGCTGACGGCCTCGATGGTCTTGAGCCCGTGGCCGGTGACGTAGGCGACGACCCGCTCGTCGGCGCGCACCACACCCTCGGCCGCCAACTTGGCGAGGGTGGCAATGGTGACGCCGCCCGCCGTCTCGGCGAAGATGCCCTCGGTGCGGGCGAGGAGGCGGATGCCCTCCACGATCTCGTCGTCGGTGACGGAGCCGATGGCGCCGCCGCTCGAGCGCACGGTGTCGAGGGCGTACCAGCCGTCGGCCGGGTTGCCGATGGCGAGGGACTTGGCGATGGTCTTGGGCTTCTGCGGGATGACGTGGTCGACGCCGCTGGCGAAGGCGGTCGCGACGGGCGAGCAGCCGCTGGCCTGGGCGCCGGAGATGCGCACCGACGGCTCGTCATCCAGCAGCCCCACCTTGTGCAGCTCGCGGAAGCCCTTGCCGATCTTGACCAGCTGGCTGCCGGAAGCGATGGGCACAACGACGTGGTCGGGCGCCTGCCACCCCAGCTGCTCGGCGACCTCGTAGGCCAGCGTCTTGGATCCCTCGGCGTAGTACGTGCGCACGTTGACGTTGACGAAGGCCCACGTGGGGTGCTCGCTCGTGAGCTCGGCGCACAGCCGGTTGACGTCGTCGTAGTTGCCCTCGACCGCGATGAGCTGGCCGCCGTACACCGCGGTGGTGA
>JBEEFQ010000319.1:0-8475 GCA_041166245.1 Actinomycetota bacterium
AGCTGATGGATGAAGCCGAAGGCGGCGAGGGCAAGACCCTCCACCATGATCTGCATGCCGAGGTAGGTCATGTCCCAGCGGCTGTCCTGGATGATGTCGTCCAGCAGCAGCTGCAGGTGGGCATTGATCGGGTAGTGGCCCGAGAGCTTGGTGTCCAGGTACTTGGCGAAGACCTCGACGTGGCGGGCCTCGTCCATCACCTGGGTGGACGCGTAGTACTTGGCGTCGATCCAGGGCACCGACTCGACGATCTTGGCGGTGCACACCAGCGCGCCCTGCTCGCCGTGGAGGAACTGCGAGAGCGTCCAGTTCTGGCTCTCGACGCCGACCTGGATCCACTCCTTCTCCGTCCACTTCTCGAAGGGCGTGCCGGTCAGGTCCATGCCCTCACCGAAGCCCATCCCCGCGTTGGCCACGTTGGCGAGGACGACCTTCTCCTGGTCGACCTCGGTGTCCCAGGGCAGGTCCGTCTCGCCGTTCCACATCGACGTCTTGGCCTTCTCGTAGAGACGGTTGAGCTTGGGGCGGTGCCCCTTCTCGTAGTCCCAGGTGAAGATCGTCTCGAAGTTCGACTGCACGGTGTGGATGACCGCATCGCGCTCGGTGTTGGTGACGGAGAGGATGGCCTCGAGGTCGTTGATCTCGCTCCGACCGATGAGTTCCTCGTTGGTGGCAGACATGACTTCTCCTAGGTGGAACGGAGTCCGGGCAGGACGAAGGCCCTGACCAGACGACGGACGGACTGCTCATTCGCCAGGTCGACACCGTCGGCCGGGCAGGACACGTACGAGATGACGATGCGGCCGACCCATTCGGCTGCCCGGGGGGCTTCGGTGGCCGGCATGTACCGGGCCAGGTACGGGGCGGTGAAGTCGCTCACCGCTCGCAAAACCGCATCCATGGCTCCGAAGGCGATGCTGGGCAACACCGTCTCGGGCTCGTGGACCATGAGGTACTGCAGGGCGGCGTGCGTGGTGAGGTGGTGGCCCGCCTCGGTGATGCCGGCGACCAGCAGCTCCTCGAGGCTGTCGGCCTCGTCCAGGCGGGACCCGACGGTGCGCAGGAACCGGGTGACCTCGCTCGTGGTGACGGATTCGAGAAGAGGGTCCTTGCCGCCCGGGAACAGGCGGTAGACGGTGGCCCGGCTCAGGCCCGCTTCGCGTGCGATGTCGTCCAGGGTCGTCTTGGCCACGCCCCAGCGGGCAATGCACCGAAGAACAGCATCGACGACCTTCTGTTCCTGGGCGCTCAGCCCTCCAGCCCAACCATCGGGCTCAGCGCGGAGGAGCTCCGCTGCCATGACCACGTGAGACAGAGTACCCAGATTCGTCTCATTGTCAAACCCGTCTCACCCGTCGCAGGGCCTACGACAAACCCGCCAGGAACTGGGTGCGGACCAGGGTGCGGACCTCGGTGCGGTCGGTCAGGTCCCAGCTCCCCTGGGCGGCCAGGTGGGACAGGAACATGCGTGCTACGTGCTCAGCCGCAGCGTCCAGGTCCACGTCGGGACCGAGGGCCTCCTTCTCCAGATACGGCCGCAGGAAGGCCTTGATGAGGCTGAGGACCCGGTTCGCCTCGACGGTGAGCTCGGGGAGGAGGCGCTCGGGCTCGGTGGCCAGCACCCGCTGGAGCACGGCGTGCTCCTCCACCGCTCGATGGGCGAACACCAGCGCCTCCTCGAGCAGGCCGGGCAGGTCCTCGATGCCGGCCAGGGCATCGGCCAGCCGGCGGAAGAAGCGTGCGACCTCCCACGCGATCGTCTCCCGGATGAGCTCGTCCTTGCCGCCCGGGAAGTAGCGGTACACCGTGGCCCGGGAGACCTTGGCCTGCCGAGCCGCGTCCTCCACGCTCGTCTTGCCGATCCCGTATCGCGCGATGCACGCGTAGGTCGCCTCGAAGATGCGCTCGCGCGGCGTCGTCACAGGAGCGTCGTCACAATTGGCTCGGGGGCACGTCGCTCGCAGAGACCGAGGCGCTGGCGACGATGCGCCAGGCGCCGTCGCGGAACTGGATCACCTCATGGGCGTAGCGGGCGCTGTCCGTGCGCCGCCACGTGTCGAGCTGCCCGCTCGACACCCGCGCCACACCCCTCGGCAGCTCCCGGTGCACGACGACGTTGCCCGGCCCCTCCACCACGTCGAGGGCCACGACCGCGCTGGCGCCCACGCGGGTGAACCCGAAGGCGATCTCGGCCAGGCCGTCACCAGACAGGTCCTCCACCCGGGCCCGCACGGCCGCGAACTGGCCGCCCGTGTCGTCACCGGCGCGCAGCACGAGCCCCCACTGCTGCCCGGTCCCCCGCCGGAACACCATGGCCCGGCGGGCCGTCGACCCGTTGTTGGTTGCCATGGTCTCGACGACCCACGTCAGCACGCCGCCGCGGGCGTTGGCCGTTCCGCACGTCACCGTCCAACCCGGGTCCCCGAGTGCCTCGCACCCGCCGCCGACGGGCACCAGGCGCGTCTCCGCCGTCGCCGGCGCGTGGAGCACGGCGCCCTGACCGGTGACCACGGGCAGCACGACGGTCGTGGGCGCGGCGCTGGTCGATGGCGCCGACGTCGTCGGTGGTGTCGTCGACGACGTCGGCGTCGTGGTCGTCGTCGTCGAGGTCGAGGTGGAGGTGGTGGAAGTCGACGAGCTCGTGGTGCTGGTACCGGCAGCGACACGATCGCCGCCACCGTTCCCGTCGCTCACGACGAGCAGCGTCACGAAGATGGCCAGCGCGAGGGCGGCCAGCGCGCCGACGACCGTCTGCTGGCGCCGGGTCAGCTGCTTCCAGGCCGGCGTCCGCTCAGGAGGGGAGCTGGTAGTCAGCGAAACGCTCGCGCAGGGTCTTCTTGGAGAACTTGCCGACCGAGGTCTTGGGCACCTCGTCGATGAACGTCACGTCGTCGGGCAGCCACCACTTGGCCATGCGGGGCTCGAGGAAGTCGAGCAGCTCCTCCTTGCTGAGCTCCTCGCCCGGTTTCACGACGACGCACGCGAGCGGGCGCTCGGACCACTTGGCGTGGGCCACGCCGATGACGGCGGCCTCCGCGACCTTGGGGTGGGCCATGATCTCGTTCTCGACCTCGACCGAGCTGATCCACTCCCCGCCCGACTTGACCAGGTCCTTGGTGCGGTCGACGAGTCGGATGTAGCCCTCGGCGTCGACGGTGGCCACGTCGCCGGTACGCAGCCATCCGTCATCGGTGAAGGACTCGCCCGCCCGATCGTCGTTGTAATAGGTGCTGGCCACCCACGGTCCGGAGACCTGGAGCTCGCCGCTCGCCTCGCCGTCCCACGGCAGCTCCTCGGTGGTGCCGGGCTCGACCACACGGAAGTCGACCCCCGGCACGATGATTCCCGCCGAGGCCCGGATGTCGGCCAGCTCCTCCTCGGGCAGGTGGGCGAGCGTGCTCTTGATCCGGCACACCGAAGCGATCGGGCTCGTCTCCGTCATCCCCCAGGCCTGCAGGAGCGGCAGCCCGGTCGCGTTGCGAAAGCCTTCGGAGAGCGCCTTCGGAACGGCCGAGCCGCCGCACGGGATGGCCCGCAGGTTGCTCATGTCCCTGCCCTCGAGCAGAGGCAGCACGCCCATCCAGATGGTCGGCACGCCGGCCGCGACCGTGACCTTCTCCGACTCCATCAGCTCCACCAACGCGGGGGGCGACAGGTCGGCACCGGGCATCACCAGCGTGGCACCAACAGCGACGGCCGCGTGGGCCAGGCCCCACGCGTTGGCGTGGAACATGGGGACGACCGGCAGGATGACGTCGGACTCGCGGGCGCCGAGCGAGTCGGCTGTCATGGCGCCCATGGTGTGCAGGTACATCGAGCGGTGGCTGTAGACGACCCCCTTGGGATTGCCCGTCGTGCCGCTCGTGTACATCATCGAACCGGCCCGGTTCTCGTCGTCGACACCGAATTCGACGGGCTTGGCGTCGGCCAGGAGGGTCTCGTAGTCGACGATGCGGGGGTCGTCAGGGATCTCGGTGGGCGCGCCGTCGTCCATGACCACGAAGTGCTTCACGGTGGTGAAGTGCTCGACGTTGGGCCAGAGCAGGCCGAGGATCGAGCGGTCGACGAAGATGACCTCGTCCTCGGCGTGGTTGACGATGTAGATGAGCTGCTCGGGGAAGAGCCGCAGGTTCAGCGTGTGCAGCACCCGGCCCGTGCACGGTACGCCGTAGTAGAGCTCGAGGTGGCGGGCCGTGTTCCACCCGAAGCTCCCCACCCGGCCATCGTCGGAGATGCCGAGGTCGTCGAGCATCCCTCCCAGTCGACGGGTCCGTTCTGCCCATGTTCCGTAGGTCGTGCGCTCGACACCCTTTGGGGTGGCGGTGACGACCTCCTTCTTGGGGAACAGGCGCTCGGCTCGGGTGAAGAAGTGGGGCAGCGTCAGAGGTGTGGGCTGCATGAGACCTTGCATGGCCGAAGAGTACTGTCGCGCCCCTGGCCGACGCGTTCCCCCGTCCCCGTCCCAGCCGCCGCACGCTGGTGATGCTCGTGACCCCGATCGTCGTGCTCATCACGATCGGGACGATCGCCAACGCCATTCACCCCACGCTGGTGAAGAACCACCCGCTGCTGCTGGTCGCCCTGGAGCCTCGCAACCGGTGGGTCATCCTGGTGGCCGAGAAGGTGTCGTTCTGGCCGCTGCTGATCTGGGGGACGTTGCGCCGGCTGGCGTCGGATCCCCTGTTCTTCCTACTGGGCCACCTGTACGGGGACGGCGCCGTGCGGTGGGCGGAACGGAGGTTCGACGCCAACACTGGCACCGTCCAGAAGATCGAGAAGGTGTTCCAGAAGGCGGGCCCCGTGCTCGTGTTCTTCTTCCCCGGTGCCCTGGTCTGCGTGCTGGCGGGGGCGACCGGCATGAGCCCGGTCCTGTTCTTCGTGCTCAACATCGTCGGCACGATCTTCACCGTGACCGTGCTCTACCACTTCGCCAGCGTGGTCGAGGGGCCGGTGGATGCCATCAACGGCTTCTATGGCAACAACTTCAAATGGCTGACGGTCGTGTCGATCGTCCTCACGCTGATCTACGTCGGGAACCAGTGGCGCCAGGGCAAGAGCGAGATCCAGTCCCTGACCAGGCTCGAGGACGAGCTCGGTGCGAGCGACGGTGAGGTCGGTGAGGAAGTCGGCGAGGGAAAGGAAGAACCTGCTACCTAGAGTTTGCAACGCGCTGTCTGCGGGTAGCAATAAGGGGACGACGATCACTGAGGAGTGAGTCCCCCATGAAGTTCGGGAGCATCGACACCAACAAGCTGAGCGGCCTGTTCGACAAGGCCATCGGGCTCACCAAGGAAGCGGTGGGTTCCGTGATCGACAACGACCGTCTCGTGACCGAGGGCGAGAAGCAGCAGGCCAAGGGCGCCGAGAACCTCAAGGCCCTTCGCCAGCAGGCCAAGGCCGAGGCCAAGGAGGCGAAGGCCGAGACCTTGGAGCAGAAGCAACGCGCTGCCCAGCGGGTCAAGGAGAACGCGTAGCACCAGCAGCACACGACGGAGTAGCGAAGCGCCCCCTTCGGGGGGCGCTTCCGCGTTCATGGTTCGATGTGGACCATGACGACGGCAGTAGTGACGGGAGCGAGCAGCGGGATCGGGGCGGCCACGGCCCGGCGGCTTGCGGCAGCGGGCTTTGACGTGGTGATTGGTGCCCGCCGCCTCGATCGGCTCGAGGAGGTGGCTGGGCCCATCGGTGCCCGAGCACTGCCTCTCGATGTCACCGACACCGAGTCGGTGGAGGCGTTCGCAGCTGCGATCCCCCAGTGCGCGGTGCTCGTCAACAACGCGGGCGGCGCTCTCGGCCTCACGCCCCTCTCGGAGGCGGACGACGAGCAGTGGCGTTGGATGTACGACGCCAATGTGCTCGGCACCATGCGGGTGACGCGCGCCCTGCTGCCGAAGCTGATCGCGAGCGGCGACGGCGTGATCGTCAACGTGGGCTCGATCGCCGGCCTCGAGGTCTACGACGGCGGCTCGGGCTACACCGCGGCCAAGCACGCGCTGCGGGCCGTGACCGAAACGCTCCGTCTCGAGCTGGTGGGTCAGCCCGTGCGGGTCAGCGAGGTCGACCCCGGCGCGGTCGAGACCGAGTTCAGCGTGGTGCGCTTCGGTGGCGACGAGGCGCGGGCCGCCAAGGTCTACGAGGGCATGACCCCGCTCGTAGCCGACGACGTGGCCGACTGCATCGCCTTCGTCGTGACGAGGCCGTCCCACGTCAACATCGACCAACTGGTGGTCAAGCCCCGCGACCAGGCGACCGCCATGCGCGTCTCGAGGAAATAGGCCACGGATTCCGTGGCCTATTTCCTCGAGACGTCAGAAGAGCAGCGAGTCGAGGCCGACGGTGAGGCTGGGTCGGTCGGCGACGGCCTTGATGGCCAGCAGGACGCCCGGCATGAACGACGTGCGGTCGTAGCTGTCGTGGCGGATCGAGAGCGTCTGGCCCATGGTGCCGAGCAGCACCTCTTCGTGGGCGACCATGCCGCGCATGCGCACCGCGTGGATGCGGATGCCGCCTGGGCCCTCACCGCCGCGGGCGCCGTCGAGCACCGACTTCGTGGTGGGGTCGGGCGCCCAGTCCTTGGACGCCGCCGCCATGCGCTCGGCGGTGTGCATGGCCGTCCCTGAGGGGGCGTCGATCTTGTTGTCGTGGTGCAGCTCGATGATCTCGGCCGTGTGGAAGTAGGGCGACGCGATCTCGGCCATACGCACGAGGAGTACGGCGCCGATGGCGAAGTTGGGCGCGATGATGCAGTTGGCGCGGCTCGCCTCGAACAGCGTGCTGACCTCGTCCAGGTTGGCCTCGCTCAAGCCACTGGTGCCGACCACCGCATGCACGTTGTTCTCGGCACACCAGCGGATGTTGCCCATGGCGGCGGTCGCCTCGGTGAAGTCCACCGCCACGTCGGCCAGCGTGTCCTTGAACGCCGACGGATCGGGCGCGATCTGGAGATGGTCCGTCTCCGCGCCCGTGACCTGCCGCACGTCGAGGCCCGAGTGCGACGGGTCGATGGCGGCGACGAGCTCGAGGTCGGGGTCGCCGACGACCGCCTGGCAGACCGTCGAGCCCATGCGCCCGCCTGCGCCGAAGACACCGACCCGGATCACAGGCTCACGCTACGCGGGCCCACCACCGCGAGCGAGCGAGTACCGCCGAGCACCCGCGACGCGACAGCGCGTGCATCCTCGAGCGTCACTTCGTCGACGCGCTCCAGGATCTCCTCGACCGACGGGACCTCGCCATGCACGAGCTGGGAGCGGCCGATGCGGCTCATGCGCCCGGCCGAGTCCTCCAGCCCGAGCAACATCGAGCCGCGGAGCTGGCCCTTGCCGACGATCAGCTCGTGCTCGGTGGGTCCCTCGGTGGCCATGCGGTCGCAGATGTCGTCGACGACCTTGATGACCTCGTCGGCGCGCTCGGGTGCGGTACCGGCGTAAATCCCCAGCATCCCCGCATCAGCGAACGCAGCGCGGAACGAGTACACGGAGTACGCCAGGCCCCGCTCCTCGCGGACCTCCTGGAAGAGCCGGCTGGACATGCCACCGCCGAGCGCGTTGTCGACGAGGGCCAGCGCGTAGCGCTCAGGGTCGTCGCGGTCGAGGGCGGGTACGCCAGCGGCCAGGTGGACCTGCTCGGTCGGTCGCTCCTCCACCAGCTTCCGCTCGGGTGGCGCGGTCGGCGGGACACGGATGCCGGTCACAGCGTCACCGCCAGCGGGCGAACGGGCCGACAGCCGCTCCAGCAGCTGGTCGTGGTCGACGGCGCCGGCCGCCGCGACGACCACGTTCCCGGGCCGGTAGTGGTCGGCGAAGAACGTCGCGATCTGCTCACGCGTCATCGCCTCGATCGTGCCTTCGTCGCCGAGCACGTCGCGCCCGAGCGGGTGGCCGGGATACAAGGCCTCGAAGAGGAGCTCTTGCGCCAGGTCGCCGGGGTCGTCGCCACGCATGAGGATCTCCTCGAGGATGACCTGGCGCTCGGCCTCGACCTCCTCGGGCCGGAAGGCGGGCGCCCACATGATGTCGGTGAGGACGTCGAGGGCGAGTTCGAGATCAGAGCCGAGCACCCGCACGTAGAACGCCGTGTACTCCTTTGTGGTGAAGGCGTTCATCTCGCCACCGACCGCGTCGATGGCCTCGGCGATGGCGCGGGCGGTCAGGCGCTCGGTGCCCTTGAACAACAGGTGCTGGCGGAAGTGGGTGGCACCGGCGACCGCGGGCTCCTCGTCACGGGAGCCGGTGCCGACCCAGAACCCGACCGAGGCCGAGTGCAAGTCGGGCACCTGCTCCGTGACGATGGTGAGCCCCGAGTCGAGGCGCGTGGTGTCGACGGTCAAGCGGTGGTACTACCGGCGTCCGCCGCGACGCGGGTTGCGACGGGGGCCGCCGCGATCTCCACCGCCGCTGCCTTCCCGACGCCCGCCCTGCTCGGCGGGGCCGAGGTCACCGAACTGGCCGGCCAGCTCCTTCTCGAACGTGTCCT
>JBEEFQ010000320.1:0-2631 GCA_041166245.1 Actinomycetota bacterium
GCGCCGCACGACCGGTGACAGCACCTTGCCACCCCCGCCACCCTCGGGACGGCCCGACGGCCGCCCGTCGGCGGGACGGGTGCCCGCTCGCGACGGCGCCCGTTCGGGAGCCGCGTCGGGTTCGGCCTCCTCCGAGTCCTCGGACTCGTCTGACTTCTCGGTCTCTTGGGCCTCGGGGTCCGCGCCCGCCTCTTCGCTGGCGTCTTCTTCGGTCTTGCCCGACGCCTGGGCCTTGGTGGCCTCCTCCTCGGGCTCGTCCTCGGGCTCGGGTTCGGGCTCGTCGGCCTCGTCCTCGGACTCCGCGGACTCCGCCTCCTCGTCCTTGGGCTCGGCCTCGGCCTTCTTCTCCTTCGGCTCTGCCTTCTCCTCGTCGCCCCCGCCACCGTCGCCATCGGGCGGGGAGTCCGAGATCACCGCAAGTGTGGCGCCGACGTCAGCCGTCTCGCCCTCCTGCACGAGGATCTCCGACAGGTAGCCGCCGGAGGGCGAGGGCACCTCCGAGTCGACCTTGTCGGTGGAGACCTCGAAGAGGACCTCGTCCTCCTCGATCTTGTCGCCTACCTGCTTCATCCACTTGGTGATCGTTCCCTCGGTGACCGTCTCACCGAGCTGCGGCATCGTGATGTCGGCCATCAGCCGTGAAGCCCCCTACCTGTCAGCGTGAGCACCGCCTCGCCGAAGGTCTCGGCCAGGGAGGGGTGCGGTTGGATGAAGGCGGCGACCTCGTCGACGGTCGCCTCCCAGTTCACGGCCAGGTACCCCTGGCCCAAGAGCTCGGTGACCCACGGCCCGATCATGTGCACGCCCAGCAGGCGACCGGCCTTGCCGTCGGCCCCCTTCTCGGCGACCAGCTTCACGAAGCCCTCGGTGTCGCCGATGATCATGGCCCGGCCCACGTGGGAGAAGGCGTGCTTCGAGGTGACGACGTCGATGCCCGCGTCCTTGGCCGCCTGCTCGGTCATGCCGGCTGACGCGACTTCGGGGTGGGTGTAGATGGCGAGGGGCACCTTGCCGTAGTCGATGGGCATGGCGTCCTCGCCGAGGATGGATCGGATCGCGAGCATGCCCTCGGCGAATCCGACGTGAGCCAGCTGGGGGTGGATCTTGACGCCGTCGAGGGACACGACGTCGCCGACGGCGTAGACGTCGGGCTCGCCCGTGCGCATGAACGGGTCGACCCGTACGAACTTGCGCTCGTCGAGCTCGACCTTGGTGCCGCCGAGGCCGAGGTTCTCCGACAGGGCTCGACGGCCTGTTGACACCACGACGAGGTCGACGGTCACCTGCTCGCCTTCGCCGAAGGTCACGGTGGTGCCGCTGTCGTTGGGCTCGTGGCCCTGCACCTTGACGCCGGTGTGGATGTCCACGCCGCGTTTCTTGAGCGACTTGCCCAGCGCGGCGGCCACATCCTTGTCGTTGCCGGGCACGAGGGTGGGCAGGTACTCGAGGATCGTCACCTGCACGCCGAGGTCGGTCATCATCGACGCGAACTCGCAGCCGATGACACCACCGCCGACGATGGCCACCGAGCTGGGCAGCTTGTCGAGGGCGAGGACCTCGTCGGAGGTCATCACCAGCTTCCCGTCGATGTCGAACCCGGGAATGGTGGACGGTGCCGAGCCTGACGCCAGGATGACGTGCTTGGCCTTGAGCTCGGAGCCGTCGTCGACCTTGACCAGCTTGTTGGCGTGCAGCGTGCCAGTGCCGCGCACAATCGTGATCTTGCGCTTCTTCATCAGGCCCTCGAGGCCCTTCCAGAGCTGCTCGACCACCTTCTGCTTGCGCGACTGGCTGGTGGCGAAGTCGACCTGAGGCTGCTCGGCCAGCACGCCGAACTCCTTGGCGCCCGCCACAGTGCGGAAGACGGTGGCGGTCTCCAGGAACTCCTTGGCCGGAATGCAGCCGCGGTGCAGGCAGGTGCCCCCGACCTTCTCCTTCTCGACCACGGCGATGGACAGGCCCGCGTTGGCCCCGTAGAGCGCAGCCGCGTACCCACCCGGCCCGCCACCGATGATCACGACGTCGAACGACTCTGCCATAGGGAAGTCAGCCTATCTACGAGTCTTCACGTGGCTAACGGGCGACGACGAACTGCAGCGTCGACGCGGCCAGGATCACCAGTCCGGTGACGAGCGCCATGATGATGAGCACACGCGTGGGCACGGCTATTCCGGGTCCCGCGGCAGTGGCTGGCGGCCCGCGAACCCGTCCTCGGGGCGGTGCCACCACGCCAGGTCGTCCTCGCCGAGGCGGTAACAGAGCAGGTACACGACCCCATCCTTCCCCCGGGCCGGGAAGTCGACCAACCCGGACGGGAGGTGGCGCAGCACGATGTCACCCGCCTCCAGCTCGGCCAGCGCGGTCTGCACCTCGTCGTCGTCGGCGGTACGGCCGTGGCCGTTGCCGCCCGCCCGCTCGGCCATGAGCCCCGCGTCCTGCACGATCGCCACCAGCTCGCGCAGCCGGGGCAGGTATGCCCGCGCCTCCGAGACCGTCCAGTACCGCACCGGCGGTAGGCTACGGGTGAACGACGCAGGGGAGCTCGGCGCACCGGGCTGAGAGGGGACCATGGCGGGTCCCGACCCTCAGAGAACCGGCCCGGTAATGCGGGCGGAGGGAGCGTGCAATGGT
>JBEEFQ010000321.1:0-5023 GCA_041166245.1 Actinomycetota bacterium
GGCGGAGAAGTTCGAAGCCGGCGAGCGGGCCGACGTCGAGGCCGGCATGGCCAAGCTGTTCTGCTCGGAGACGGCGTTCGAGCTCGCCACGGAGGCGATGCGCATCCACGGCGGCTACGGCTACACCACCGAGTTCCCCGTCGAGCGCTACTTCCGCGACGCACCCCTCATGATCATCGGCGAGGGCACCAACGAGATCCAGCGCATGGTCATCGCGCGCGGGCTGCTGGAGCGGTACGCGATCTGACCGCGTTCTCCGGCGCCGTCCTCACCGGTGGGCGCAGCACGCGCATGGGGCGTGACAAGGCGCTCATCGAGGTGGACGGCCGGGCTCTGGCATGCATCGCCGCCGACGCGCTGGCGACCGCGGGCGCCGACGACGTCTTCGCGGTGGGAGGCGACGCGGACGCGCTCGAGGCGCTCGGTCTGCGTGTGGTGGCGGACGGCTGGCCGGGCGAGGGACCGTTGGGAGGCCTCGTCACCGCCCTCGCGACCGCGACGCAGGACACGGTCGTGGTGCTCGCGTGCGACCTGCCTGGGGTGACGGCCGAGGCCGTACGTGCGCTGGTCGATGCGCTCGTCGAGTACGACGGCGCAGTGCCGGTGGTCGCCGGAAGGGCCCAGCATCTGGTGGCCGCGTGGCGTCGGGACCAGGCGCTCGGGCCGCTCCGCTCGGCATTTTCAGGCGGGGAAAGGGCCATATGGCGCGCCTGCGACGCGCTCCGCGTCGCCCCTGTCACGTTCCGCGACGCGTCGTGGACTCGGGACGCGGACGACGCGGACGCGTTGTTTCGCGGCGAGCCCGAGGGGTAGGAACCCTGTCACACCCGGTTGAGCCGTCAGCCGCACCCTGCGAGCGAGGAGATGGCGGCCCATGCGGTACGCGACTGGGAACGTCATGGGCGTCTTTGACCGGGCGGCCATCGAGGAGAAGCACCGGGAATTCAGCGACTCCCGTGATCCGCGGCTCCGGGACGAGCTGGTCGAGGCCCATCTGGGCCTGGCCCGACAAGTGGCACGGCGCTTCGCCAACCGGGGCGAGGCGCTCGACGATCTCGTGCAGGTCGCGACCATGGCGCTGCTCAAGGCGTTGGACCGGTACGACCCGGCGCGGGGAGTGAAGTTCTCCACCTACGCCACCTCGTCGATGACAGGCGAGCTCAAGCGTCACTTCCGTGACCATGCGTGGGTCATCCGCGTGCCGCGGTCGCTCCAGGAGCTGCACCTGGAGACGAACGAAGCGGTGGAGACGCTGCGGCAGCGCCTGGGTCGGTCGCCGACGATCCCCGAGATCGCCGAGTATGTAGGCGCGCCCGACGAGGAGGTGCTGCTCGCCATCGAGGCAGGTCGCGCCTACCGGGTCCACTCCCTCGATGCCCCCACGCCGGGCGAAGAGAGGGGGATCGAGGTCGGCGGCGATGACCCCGATTTCGCCGGCGCCGACGGCCGTCATGACCTCTCGCCCCTGCTGGCCCAGCTGCCCCTGCGTGAGCGCCGCATCCTCCACCTCCGCTTCAGCGAGGGGCTCACCCAGTCCGAGATCGCCGACCGGGTTGGCCTGAGCCAGATGCACGTGTCCCGCCTGCTCTCTCGCAGCTTGGCCGAGCTCCGCCTCCTGGCCGACTCCGACGGCGGTCCCAGCCTCGACGTGGCCTAGGGGACTAGGCGCCGCCCAGCACGCGGCTGAAGTCGGCCGCCAGCTCAGCCGACCGGCCCTCCCCGAGGGCCTCGTCGAGCAGCGGCACCATCGCTTCGTCCTCGTCGCGCATGTGGTTGCGCACGTCACGCGCCAGGGCCGAGATCGCCGCCTCGAAGCCGGGGCTGGTCGGATGGCTGGCCAGCGTGTCGAGGCGATGGGCCACCTCGCTGTGGTCGGCTGCGCACGTCTCGACCAGGAGATTGCTCTCGCCCAAGGCGTGCCGGAGGGCGGGGAAGAGCACGTGCTCCTCGGCGTCGGCCGTGGCGTGGATCACCCGTACGAGCTGGGCCAAGCGGGCGGCCCGCTCGGCCGCCGCCGCGCCCTCGAGCGCGGTGAGTCGGGCGTCGACCTCGCGATGGGCGGCGGTCACGGCTCCCACCAACGGCCCACATTGCATTCCCCTCTAGCTACCCGGGCAGGTGGCTGGCGAACCAGGCAAGTGTGCGTTCCCACCCGTCGGCCGCCGCCGCGGGTTCGAACGCGGGGCGCACGTCGTTGTGGAAACCATGCCCAGCGCCCGGATAACGGACGACCTCGTGAGCCACCGGCGCGGCTTCGAGTGCGGAGCGCAGCTGCTCGACATCCTCCACCGGGATCGACTCGTCCGTGTCGCCGAAGAGGCCGAGCCACGGCGTCTGCAGAGTCGCGGCCTCGTCCACCAGCGCGGGGAACTGGGGGAACCGAGCCGTCACGATGCCGCCGCCGTAGAAGCCCACTGCGGCACCCAGCTTGCGCCGTGCCGCGACGAGGAACGAGATGCGTCCGCCCATGCAGAAGCCGACGAGGCCGATGTGCTGTGGCACGAACCCCCGCTGGCCGAATGCGTCGATGAGCGTGTCGACGTCCTGCAGGATCTTGCCGTCATCGAGGCCCTTGAAGAGCGGCAGGACCTTGGAGAAGTCGTCATACGGCGCCGTGCCGCCTCCCGCCCGGTGGAAGAGGTGGGGCGCCACCGCGTGGTAGCCCTCGGCGGCGAAGCGGCGCGTCACGTCCTCGATGTGGTCGTTCACGCCGAACGCCTCTTGGATCACGATGACGGCTGCCTTGGCCGGGCCCTCGTCGGGCTTGGCCCGGTACACGGGCATGGGGCCGTCGGGCGTCTCGACCTCGAACGTGGTGGTGTCCATGGCCGGAATCTACGCTCGACCGCATGACGACCCACGACCGCCCGTTCGGTCGCTACTACGAGGACTTCGTGGTCGGCGACATCTACAAGCACTGGCCGGGCAAGACCATCACCGAGTACGACGACCACCTGTTCTGCATGATCACGATGAACCACCACCCGCTGCACACCAACGCGTGGTTCGCCGAGCACGAGACGGTGCAGAAGCAGAACGTCGTCGTGGGCAACCTCGTGTACTCGCTGGTGCTCGGCATGTCGGTGCCGGACGTGAGCGGATCGTGCATCGCCAACCTCGAGGTGGAGACGCTCAGTCACAAGAAGCCGACGTTCCACGGCGACACGATCTATGCCGAGACGCGTGTGCTCGACAAGAAGGAGTCGTCCTCCAAGCCCGACCGGGGGATCATCACCGTGGAGACCAAGGGCATCAACCAGCGGGGCGAGGAGGTCTGTTACTTCCGCCGCAAGCTCATGGTGTGGAAGCAGGCCGACGCGCCGCCCCGCGGTCGTCCCTACGGCGACGACATCTGGCCCGCGGAGTAGCGCTGCAGACTCTTCCATTGCAGGACGTGGTGCTGGAGTGGTCGGCCGCCTCGCGGCGCGACCTGCCGTGGCGCCGGACCCGCGACCCGTGGGCGGTGCTCGTCAGCGAGCTCATGCTGCAGCAGACCCAGGTCACCCGTGTGATCCCGAAGTACGAAGCGTTCCTCGCTCGCTTCCCGACGGTCGCGTCGTGTGCGACGGCCTCCGCCGGTGACGTGGTGCGCATGTGGGCCGGCCTCGGATACAACCGTCGCGCCGTCAATCTGCATCGCGCCGCGGTCGCCATGGGTGACCGCGTGCCCGACACGTTGGAGGAGCTGGTCGCGCTGCCCGGCATCGGTCCGTACACGGCGCGGGCCGTGCTCGCGTTCGCGTTCGAGCGCGACGTCGGCGTGCTCGACGTCAACGTCATCCGCGGCCTGGCTCGATACCACGGCCGCCCGGTGACGCAGGCCGAGGCCGACGAGCTGGTGCCCGACGGAGCGGGCTGGGCGTGGAACCAGGCCCTGCTGGACCTCGGCGCGACCGTCTGCACGGCGCGCGCGCCCAGGTGCGACGACTGCCCCATCGCCGCCGGCTGCGCGTGGCGCCGCTCCGGTGGCGACGACCCGTTCGTCGCCACCCGCCAATCCAGCTTCGAGGGCTCCGACCGCCAGGGTCGTGGCCGCCTGGTCGACGCGCTGCGCGTGGGGCCCGTCACCGTCGCCGATGTCCCCACCGCCTGCGGCTGGCCGACTGACCCCGACCGCGCTCACCGCATCGCCGCATCCCTCGTCACTGACGGCCTCGCCGTCACCACCGACGGCGTCCTGACCCTCCCCGGCCCCTGACTTTTGTGCAATCAGGGGCGCCATACGCCCCCGATTGCACAAAAGTCAGGGCAGTAGGTCTGTAACAGGACCGGCAACTGTGGGACGGTGAGGAAAGAGCAAGTGCAACGGGCGACGAGCCCGAATGGGGAGGCAGAAGCCATGGCCGGTGTGACCGTGAAGAGCTTTGATGCACCTGACGAGACCCGTACCCCCGAGAAGACGAAGTTGGACGTCGTCGATGTCGGCGGGCTGAAGGCGGCTCGAATGACGGCGCAGCCCGGATGGCGGTGGTCCGAGTGCATCAAGCCCATCGTCGGCGGCGACAGCTGTCAGACCCACCACTTCGGCGTGACCGTGGCTGGCAACATCCACGTCGCGCACGGCGACGGCACCGAGGTGGAGATCGGCCCTGGTGACGCGTACAGCATCGAGCCGGGGCACGACGCTTGGGTCACCGGGGACGAGCCCTTCGTCGCCTACGAGTTTGACACGGCAGCAGCCGCGAACTTCGCCCGTCCCAGCTGACCCCTTAGTCCGTCAGCGCGGCGAGGATCTCCTCGACGGCGGCGTCGGCAAGGGCGCGCATCTCGTCGTCGGTGCGGTCCTGGATGGGGTGGGCGACGAAGACGGCCGCGGGGTCGAAGCCGAGGGCGGCGGCCTGGGCCGCGGCGGCTTCGACGAACTCGCTGGACGCGACGAACACGCCGGGCACGCCTCTGCCTTCCAGGTCGGTGATGTCGTGCACACTGCACGACGTGCACGAGCCTCAATCGGCGAGGGCCTCGATGACCACGTCGCACTTGGTGGCGATCTCGTGGCGGAGGTCCACCGGCGCGTTCTTGG
>JBEEFQ010000322.1:0-21305 GCA_041166245.1 Actinomycetota bacterium
CTCGACGTTCAATTTTTCACCCTCGGCGACTTTGTACTGCTTCCCGCCGGTCTTTATGACCGCATACATAAGAGATCAACTCTAGCTAATGCTCGACCTGGAGCGCGAATCGGTTCACGTAGAACGCCAGCGACTGCCGGAGCTGGGCCTTGTCCAGGCCGACGTCTTCGAACCGATAGTCGACCCCGCCGTGCCTGCCCCGCTCATTTTTGGCCATGAAGGCCTCCATGGCCGCCCTGACCGTCGGCGTGAACGGCTGGCCGGCGACCGTGTAGACCCGCTCGACCATGGCGACGTCGTCGGCCATGAACTCGTCGAAGCGGACGTCGATGGCCTGGTCGGCCGGAAGAAGGTCACGAGTCTCCACGCAGGCCCGCAGCATCGTCTCCAGACGGTCGGCCCAGTAGCGGCCGATGCGCACGGGATCGAGCGGGTCGAGGCCGAGCCGGCCCAGGTACGAGAGCATCGTGGCCAGCGACACGGTGACCGACACCGGGTCGCGGTGCGTCACGACGAAGGTGGCGTCGGGGAATGTCGCCAGCAGGGCGGGGAACTGCTCGAGGTGCTGCGGTGATTTGAGGACCCAGCGGTCGCCGCCCCGCAGCCACTGGAGCACTTGGAGCACCTTCTTGAGGTACGCGTAGTGCGGCCGCTGATCGGTTGCCAGGTACCAGGCTTGCCACGACGGCATCGGCGCCATGGTCTCGAAGTACATCGACGAGAAGTCGAGCGCGAGCAGGCCGATCTCCTCGTGCACATGGTCGGGCGTCATCTCGTGCATGCGCTTGAAGAGCGGCATGCCGGTGTTGAGGACGTCGAGGCCCGCGGCGGTGCGCTCGATGCGCCCGTCCTCGGCTTCGGGCCGGTTCACGGGTTCCTCGCTCTCCCAGTACGGGAGCGACCGCAGCGCAGGATCGGCCGACAGCAGGTTGTGGAGATGCGTCGTGCCGGTGCGGGGCAGCCCGCAGATGACGATGGGCCGGGCCACCGGTCGGTCGAGGATCTCAGGGTGGCGGCGGAGAACGTCCTCGACGCGGAGGCGGTTGCGGAGGAGGCCCGCCAGTTGCGTGTAGGCGGCGACGACGCCGCCGGGGCCGAGGCCCGCCTCCTTGGTAAGACACTGACAGATGAGTTCGAGTCGTTCGACGAAGTCGCGCTCGCCGAAGTCGTCGAGCCCGGTCTCCTCGACGGCGGCGGCCATGAGCGCATCGGGATCCAGCGACATCTGCGCGCCGATCTCGGCCATGGCCTCGCGAATCGGCGCGATCTCGGGCGGGAACTTCGGGTCGGCCAGATCGTCGATCGTCACCGACGCCGGTCGCGCGCTCATACCGTGATCACCGTCGTCGCCGGCCGCTCGGGCGTGGCGACGGGGTGGAACCAGCGGAACCAGAGCCGGCCGCGGGGATGGCCGGCGGTGGAGAGCCAGTTCGGTTCGCCGGGGTCGCGGTGGGCGACGACGATCCGCCACGACCCGTCCGGCTCGTACTGCACCTGGCTGCCGTTGATGGTGACCCGCTCGTAGTCGTAGTTGTAGGTGTGCAGGAACTGGTTCCAGAGGCACAGGTTCCAGAACGCGCACTCCGGTGACCGGCCGCGGATGACCAGGGCCTCGTCCTCGCCGAGATCGAAGCTGCCCATGGCGTACGCCGCGTCACCCGCGGCCCAACCGAACGTCTGCTGGGGCACGGGGTAGGGCTCGTCAATCGAGTTGGGCGTTCCCAGGCCGAGGGGGACGAGGTTGGCCTGGTCCTTCACCCACGTGAGGGCGGCGCGGAAACGACGGGCCAGGTCGGCGTCGGTCAGCCGGTAGTCGCCCGGGTCGTCGAAGCACTGGATGGACCACTCGACGCGCCGGTCGTGGACAGGGTCGATCACGTAGTCGCGGGTGATGGCGCACACCGCGTCAGGCTCCAGCCGGAGCCCGGCGTCGCCTTCGGCGGTGGGGGAGAGGACGATCTCGAAGTCGCCGTTCGGTGAGACGTCGACCATGCGGTCGTTCACCGTGCCGACGATGCGCTCGGAGTAGCGGCCGTCGTCGGGCCCGCCGTACACGGTGAGGGAGAAGTACACCGCGTCCCCCTTGTTGCCGGTGATGCGGTACGTGCGCCTCGGATCGACAGGCGCGTAGAGGTAGTTGGCGTCCGCGTTGTCCCCGCCCCACTTGCGGTAGGGCCCGACGATGTCGACGAAGCGGGGACGGCGGGTGTCGCCCCACACGAAGGCGTCGAGGCCCACGGCCGTGATGGAGAAGATCCACCGGTAGGCCTCGAGCAGCTCCTGGCCCTCGAGCCCGTCGAACTTGGTGTCGAGCCCCTGCATCGTGGCGAGCAGGTCGTGCACGACGGCCGCCGTCTCCAACCCGTGTTCGCTCATCGCACTCGGCCGTGCTCGGCCAGCTCGGCGTCGAGGGCGGCGCGGTCGGCGTCGGTGAGGGGGCGGTAACCGGGCTCGGCCCGGCCCGGGCGCCACCAGACCGGGTCAGCGCAGTTCCAGCCCTCGGTGCGCAGCGGGCTCTTCATGACCTTGTTGGTGCCCGTGAGGGGCATCTCGCTCGTCACCCGCACGAAGCGGGGCGACCACTTGGTGCCGAGGTCGGTCTGGTCGGCGAGGAAGGCGGCGAAGGCGTCGCCGTCGAAGGTGGTGGCGGGCCGCAGCTCGAGGGCGGCCATGACCTGGTCGCCGCCACGCGGATCGGGCGTCGCGTACACCGCGGCCATGACCACGTCGGGGTGCCGGAACAGGATGCGCTCGACGGGTGCAGCGGCGAAGTTCTCGCCGTCCACGCGCAGCCAGTCGCTCGACCGCCCCGCGAAGTAGAAGAAGCCCTCTTCGTCGCGGTAGCCGAGGTCGCCGGTCCAGTAGGCGCCCTCGCGCACCCGCTCGGCGTCGGCCTCGGGGTTGGCGTAGTACCCCTCGAAGCCGACCGCGCCGGCGGTGTTGACGATCTCGCCGATGGCTTCCTCGGGGTTGAGCAGCCGGCCCCCGCTGTCGAAGCAGGCTCGGGCACACTCCTCGCCTGTTGAGGGATCGAGCACCACCGTGGTGTCGTTGCCGGCCACGCCCAGCGATCCGCGCGGCGTGCCCGGGACGAGGTTGATGTTCGTGCCCCCCTCGCTCATGCCGTAGCCCTCGACGATGCGGCACGAGAAGCGCCGGCGGAACTCGGCGATGTCCCGCTCGGATGCCTCGGTGCCGAAGCCGAGCATGAGGGTGTTGTCGGCGTCGTTTGGGCGTTCGGGGGTGGCGAGCACGTAGGCCAGGCTCTTGCCCACGTAGTTGAAGTGGGTGGCCTGGAAGCGGCGCACGTCGTCGAGGAAGGCCGACGCCGAGAACTTGGGGCGGGTGGCGAAGGCGGCGCCCGCTCGCAGGACGGGTGCCCACACCGCCATGATGGCGTTGCCATGGAACAGCGGCATGGCGCAGTAGTAGACGTGGCCGACGCCGATGCCGTACAGCTCTGCGGCCCGCACGCCGATGGCGGCCAGGCGCCCTTGCGTGCACCGCACCGCCTTGGGCGCACCGGTGGAGCCCGACGTGAAGAGGAGCAGGAAGAGCGTGCGCTTGTCCACGTCGTCGGCGGCCTTGACCGGCGAGCCGGCCTGCCCGGCGATCCGGTTCTCGTAAGCGGGATCGTCCACGACGAGCACCCGCTCGGATGGTACGACGACCCCTGCGTCGGTGAGGAAGCGAGCGCCCGCCGAGTCCGTGACGATGAGCTGGCAGTCGGTGTGGGCCACATCGCGCGCCAGCTCGGCGCCCCGCCGTGTGGGGTTGATCCCGACGATCGTCGCCCCGGCCAGCGCGGCACCGCCGAGCCAGAACATGTACTCGGGACCGTTCTCCAGCAGCACACCTATGTGGAACGGCCCGTCCTGGCGCAGCGCGCCGGCGAGGGCGGCTCGGTCGGCGCTGGCCTGCACCACCTCGCGCCACGACCACGTGCGGCCGTCGAACAGCAGGCCCGGGTGGTCGTCGTCGGCCCTGGCGACCAGCAGGTCGGCGACGGTCCGCACCGAACCCTCAGCCAAGGATGACCTCGGCCGTGCGCCGCATCTCGTCGATGGTGGTGGCGCCGACGACGAGCATGGTGACGCCGGCGTCCTCCCACCGGGCCACCTCGTCGCGGATCTGCGCGGGCGAGCCGATGAGCGAGATGTCGGAGACCATCTGGTCGGGCACCGCGGCGATGGCCTCGTCCCGCTTGCCTTCGAAGAAGAGGTTCTGGATCTCGTCGGACTCCTTCTCGTAGCCCATGCGGGCGAACACCTCCTTGTGGAAGTTCATGTCCTTTGCGCCCATGCCGCCGATGTAGAAGGCGATGAAGGGACGCAGACCGTCGATGCCCGCATCGACGTCGTCGGTGACGACGACCTGGGCGTTGGTGGCGATCTCGAACGTCTCCCGACTCTGGCGCGCGCCGGGACGGGCGAAGCCCTCGGCCAGCCAGCCGTTGTACATGTCGGCCACCGCGGGGGAGTAGTAGATCGGCAGCCACCCGTCGGCGATCTCCGCCGTCATGGCCACGTTCTTGGGCCCCTCGGCGCCGAGCCAGATGGGGATGTCGGCCCGCAGCGGATGCACGATGGGCTTCAGCGGCTTGCCCAGCCCGAGGGAGTTGGGGCCGCCGTAGGGGAGCGGGTAGTGAGGACCGGCACTGGTGACGGGCTCCTTGCGGGCCAGCACCTGGCGCACGATGTCGACGTACTCGCGCGTGCGGGCCAGGGGCTTGCCGAAGGGCTGGCCGTACCAGCCCTCGACGACCTGGGGGCCGGACACGCCGAGGCCCAGCACCAGCCGACCGCCCGTGAGGTGGTCGAGGGTCAGCGCATGCATGGCCGTGGCGGCGGGCGTGCGGGCCGAGATCTGCACGATGGACGTGCCGAGCCTGACGCGCGAGGTCTGCGAGCCGTGCCAGGCCAGCGGCGTGAATGCGTCGGAACCCCACGCCTCGGCTGCGAACACAGTGTCGTAGCCGAGGCGCTCCGCTTCCTGGACGCGCTCGCCCGCGTCGGTCGGGGGCTGCGCGAACCAGTACCCAAGTTGCAGTCCGAGCTTCATCGCGCCTCCTCGACAGGTCTCTCAGACACTACATATGCTCTAGAACACGTTTCACTTTTTGCTCACTGCGGACGGGCTCGCGCCCGAGGACGAGCAGCGCCGCGAAGCCAAGCGTCGTCTGGTCGCTGAGACGCGTCGCCTGGTCGAGGCTGTCGCCCTCGTCGACGGGGCCGCGACCAGTAACGCCGAGGTCGAGGCGCTCACGGCGCGCGTGGCCGCAGCGACGGCCGAGATCGAGAGCGCACCGTCGTTGCGAGAGCCGGGCCTGTTCTCGTCGAAGGGCTTCTCCTCCCACCTGGCCGAGCGCAGTCCGATCAGCGGCCAGTCCAATCCGCTGGCCGCGCCGCTGGAGATGTGGCTGGACGGCGACGTCACCCGCGCCCGAGCCACCTACGGCCCCGCCTACGAGGGGCCGCCGGGCTGCCTGCACGGCGGGGTGGTTGCCGGCGCCTTCGACGAGCTGCTCGGCGTGGCCCAGATGGCGTCCGGCAGCGCGGGCTTCACCGGCACCCTCATCGTCCGCATGCGCCGGCCCACGCCCCTCGGCCGCACCATCGAGTACGAGGGAGGCGTCGATCGTGTCGACGGCCGCAAGATCCACGCGTGGGGTCGCTCGACGTGCGACGGCGAGCTGCTGGCCGAGGCGGAGGGCATCTTCATCTCGGGGGCGAACGGACGCCCGCCCTATGCCTGAGCCGCTCGTTCTCATCTCCTCGCCTCGACCCCACGTGCGACTGATCACGCTCAACAAGCCGGACCGGCTCAACTCCATGTCGTTCGGCCTTGTCGGCGCGCTGTACGCCGCCCTCGAGGAGGTCGGCGCCGACAACGACTGTTGGGTGGCGGTGCTCACCGGTGCGGGGCGCGGCTTCTGCTCGGGACTCGACTTGGAGGACATGGGCTCGGCGCCCGGGCTGGAAGGGATCACGCGTCACCGTGCCGGCACCCGGGCCATGAGCTACATGAGCAACGTGGTGCCGTCGTTGCGGGCCATGCCTCAGCCCGTCATCGCCGCCATCAACGGGCCTGCCTATGGCGGTGGCATGTGCATGACGCTCGGGTGCGACATCCGCATCGCGTCGGAGTCGGCCGTGTTCTGCGGAGCGGGCATCAACAACGGCCTCACGGGGGTGGAGCTCGGCATCAGCTACCTGCTGCCACGCGCCGTCGGCACCGCCCATGCCAGCGAGATCCTGCTCACCGGCCGCCAGGTCACCGCGGCCGAGGCGGAGCGCATCGGGCTCGTTTCACGCGTGACCCCGGACGACAAGGTCGTCGACATCGCCCTCGACATGGCCGAGGACATGGTGACCCGCCTCTCGCCCTTCGGCATGGAGCTCACCAAGCAGGCCATCTGGGACAACGTCGAGACCGGCTCGCTGCGGGCCGCCATGGATCTGGAGGACCGCAGCCAGCTGCTGGCCGGCCACACCGGCAACCTGGACGAGGCGATGGCCGCCTTCCGCGAGAAGAGAGCGCCGAGGTACACCGAGTGAGATTGCAAGGGAAGGTCGCCATCGTCACCGGCGCGGCGCGCGGCACCGGCGCGGAGACGGTACGGGTGTTGGCAGCCGAAGGCGCGCAGGTCGTCGGGGCCGACATCGTCGACGCCGAGGGCATCGTCAGAACCGACGTGACGAGCGAGGACGACTGGGCGGCTCTCGTCGACACCACGGTCGAGCGTTTCGGCCGGCTCGACGTGCTCGTCAACAACGCGGCCGTGCTGTTGCTCAAGAGCATCGCCGACACCACGGTGGCCGACTACGAGCGCGTCTTCCGCGTCAACGAGCTCGGCCCCTTCCTCGGCATCCGCGCTGTGACTGGCGCCATGAAGGCGTCGGGCGGCGGGTCCATCGTCAACGTCTCGTCCATCGACGGCGTGTTCGCCACGCCCGGCACCGCCGCCTACGCCGCGACCAAGTTCGCGGTCCGGGGCCTGACCAAGACCGCGGCGCTCGAGCTGGGCCGTTTCGGCATTCGTGTCAACGCGGTGTGCCCGAACGCGGGCAGCACCGACATGGTCGCCGATTCCCTCGGTATGGACCGTGACGTCGTGGAGAAGATGCTCACCGGTGTCGACCGCGGCCTTCCCATCGGGCGTCGAGGCACGCTGACCGACGTGGCCAACTGCATCTTGTTCCTCGCGTCGGACGAGAGCTCGTTCTTCACCGGGGCCGACCTCGTCCCCGACGGCGGCCTCACCGCCGGCATGGTCGTGCACGGGGGACCGGGCACCTGAGCTTCGAAACCCTGGCCGATTACGGCTGGGACGAGGCGTGGGCGGCCCGCCTGGCCGAGGTTGGAGATGACGCCGTGCCCGCCCGGGTGGTGCGCCACGACGGCGTCGGCCTGATGGTGGCAACACCCCAGGGGGTCGAGATGACGATGCTCGGCACCCGCTTGGACCCAGAGCCCACCGTCGGCGACTGGGTCGCGCTGGTGGACGGGACGCCGGTCGCGGTGCTGACTCGCTCGTCACTACTGCGCCGGCGCGCCGCGCTCAGCGACACTGAGCAGGCGCTGGCTGCCAACGTCGACACCGTGCTGTTGGTGTGCGGCCTCGATCGGCCGGTCAAGGCGGGACGAATCCACCGGGGAGCTGCATTGGCCTCGGACGCTGGGGCCGCCCCCGTGATCGTGCTGACCAAGGCCGCTCTCGTCCCCGACCCGCAGCGCATCGCCGACCGGGTGACGAAGAAGAACCCCGGCGTGCCCCTCGTCATCACGTCGGTGAAGGAGGGGCTCGGCGTCGACGAGCTGCGGGACCTGGTGCGCGGCCATTCGGTCGCGCTGCTCGGCGAGTCGGGGGCGGGCAAGTCGAGCATCGTCAATGCCCTGCTCGGCGAGGACGCGGCGGCCGAGGGCCACGTGCGGGCCGGCGACTCCAAGGGCCGGCACACGACGACCAATCGCTCCCTGCACCTGCTCCCTGGCGGAGGGACGCTGGTCGACAGCCCCGGCATCAGGTCCATCGGGCTCTGGGGCGACCAGGACGCGGTCGCTGAGACCTTCGCCGACATCGCCGAGCTGGCCGACGGGTGTCGGTTCGTCGACTGCGGCCACGACAGCGAGCCAGGGTGCGCGGTCAAGGCGGCGGTGGAGGACGGGACACTCGCGCCCGAGCGGTTGGCGGCGTGGCGGGAGCTCGAGGCCGAGGCCCGCCGCCGGCGCTGAGTTGCGAGCCAAAGTAGAACGCGTTTCACTGACGCCTGTGGACTTCACGTTCGACGAGACGCAGCAGGACCTCAGGAAGCTGGCCGCGCAGATCGTCGAGCAGGAGAGCACCGTCGACCGCGTGCGCGAGTTGGAGGCGGGCACCGAGCGCATCGACCGCCGCCTGTGGGCCGAGCTGGCCAAGGCCAACCTGCTGGGGCTGGCCGTCCCTGAGGAGCATGGCGGCAGCGGCCTGAGCATCCTCGAGGCCGCGCTGGTGCTCGAGGCGGTCGGCCGCCATGTGGCCGCCGTGCCCGTGCTGGCGACGGTCGTCATGGGCGCACTCCCAGTGGCGGCCTTCGGTAACGACGACCTCAAGCGGCGTCTGCTCCCCGGCGTGGTGGAGGGCGAGACCTTCCTCACCGCCGCCATGCAGGAGGCGGCCAACCCGCAGCCGCTGCGGCCCGTCACGCGCGCGACCGAGGCCGGTGGCGAGTGGCGCCTCGACGGCGAGAAGGTGGCCGTGCCGTGGGCCATGCTCGCCGACCACCTGCTCGTGACGGCCGACGCGGGCGTGTTCGTCGTCGCCGCCGGCGCCGACGGGCTGACCGTCGAACGGGCCGAGGCCACCCACCGCGAGCCCCAGGGTCATGTCACCCTGCGGGCCACACCCGCAGAGCGGCTGGCCGGGCCCGAGGCGAACGCGTTCCTGTACCAGCACGCATTGGCGGGCCTGTGCGCCACGGCTGTCGGCGTGCTCGAAGGCGCGCTGCGTATCACCGCGGCATACATCACTGAGCGCGAGCAATTCGGCAAGCCCATCGCCGCCTTCCAGGGCGCGACGATGCGGATCGCGGACGCCTACATCGATGCCGAGGCGGTGGCGGCGACGACGTGGTCCGCCATCTGGCGTCTGGCCGACGGGCGCCCGGCCGCCGACGCGCTGGCCATGGCCAAGTTCTGGGTGGCCGACGGTGGTCAGCGCGTCGTGCACGCGGCCCAGCACCTGCACGGGGGCATGGGCGTCGACGTCGATTACCCGATCCACCGCTATTTCCTGTGGGCCAAGGAGCTCGAGCTCACGCTCGGCGGTGCCACGCCCCAGCTGCTCGACCTCGGCGCATCCCTCGTCGGAGCGAACAGCTGATGCGGATCGAGTTCACACCCGAGCAGCAGGCCCTGCAGGACGAGCTGCGCGCCTACTTCGGCGGGCTGATGACGCCCGAGCGTCGCGCCGAGCTCGGCAACGTGGGCGACGAGGTGGGCGAGGGCCCGGTCCACAAGGAGATCATCAGGCAGATGGGCCGGGACGGCTGGCTCGGCATCGGCTGGCCCAAGGAGTACGGCGGCCAAGGGCGCGGCCCGGTGGAGCAGCTCATCTTCCTGGAGGAGGCGGCGAGGGCCGGCGCGCCGATCCCGCTCGTCACCCTGAACACGGTCGGCCCCACGCTGGCCGAGTACGGCACCGAGGAGCAGAAGGAGCGCTTCCTTCCCCTCATCCTCACCGGCGAGGTGACCATCGCCATCGGCTACACCGAGCCTGGCGCAGGTACCGACCTCGCGTCGCTTCGCACCAAGGCGGTGCGGGACGGCGACGAGTACGTCGTCAACGGCCAGAAGATCTTCACCAGCGACGGCGACATCGCCGACTTCATCTGGCTGGCGTGCCGCACCGATGCCGACGCGCCCAAGCACAAGGGCATCTCCATCCTGCTCGTCGACACGACTCTGCCTGGGTTCAAGTCGACGCCGATCTGGACGGTGGCGGGCGGCCACACCAACTCGACGTACTACGAGGACGTGCGCGTTCCCGTCAGCATGCGGGTCGGCGAGGAGCACGGTGGCTGGAAGATGATCACCACCCAGCTCAACTTCGAGCGCGTCGCTCTCGGGCCCGCGGCCCGCATCATCCGCGCCCTCGACTCCGTCATCGCGTGGGCCAAGGAGACGACCACGCCTGACGGTGTCCGCTACGCCGACCTCGAGTGGGTGCGCATCAACCTGGCCCGGGTGCGGGCCAAGACCGAGGCGTGCGACCTGTTCAACTGGCGCATCGCATCGCTGCAGGAGCACGGCCAGCTGAACCCGGCCGACGCGTCCGCGCTCAAGGTGTACGGCACCGAGCTGCGTATCGAGGCCCTGCGCCTGCTCATGGAGATCCTCGGCCCCGCCGCCACGCTCAAGCGGGACTCACCCGGCGCCGTCCTCGCCGGCCAGCTCGAGATGGAGTACCGCGGCGCCATCATCGGCACCTTCGGAGGCGGCGTCAACGAGGTCCAGCGCGAGATCGTCGCCAGCGTCGGCCTCGGCACCCCCCGCGTCCCCCGCTAAGCCCGCCCGAACGGAAGGGGTCAGCTGGGTTGGAGCTTCTTGCGGGCCTCGGACCAGGTGAGGCCCGCCTCGACGTCGTGGTCGTGGGGGAGGCCGAGGAGGCGTTCGGCGATGACGTTGCGCAGCACCTCGGAGGTGCCGCCGCCGACGGTCAGGGCGGGGGAGAACAGGAAGCCGTCGACGAACGGCTTCCATCCGTCGAGGCCGACGTCGGCCAGCATGCCGCGCGCGCCGAGCAGGTCCTTGGCCAGGTTGTAGACCTTCTTGCCGTGCGGGTCGTTCATGGCCTTGCGCAGTGATGCATCAGGGCCGGGCTTCTTGTTGACCGCGGCCGAGATCTGCCGCAATGAGTGGAAGCGCAGGATCTCGCTCTCGATGAAGGCGTCGACCACCCGCTGGCGCAGCGTGGCGTCCGCCACACCGCCGTCAGACCGCACCAGGTCGAGCAGGTCGTTGGCGGTCGGCCCGTGGCCCCACGTGAGGCCGGCCTTCGAGAGCGACACGCGCTCGTTGGCCAGCGTGTCCTTGGCCATGGCCCAGCCGTTGTTCGGCACGCCGATGAGGTTCTCGACCGGCACGTGCACGTCGGTGAAGAACACCTCGCAGAACCCGCCGCCGCTCGTGGGGTCGCCGGTCATGTTGCGAATCGGCCGGATGTCGATGCCGGGAAGATCCATCGGGATGATGAAGTACGAGATGCCCTTGTACTTGGACTGGTCGGTGTCGGTGCGGGCGATCAGGATCCCGAACTTCGCCATCGACGCCAGCGAGGTCCAGATCTTCTGCCCGTTCACGACGTACACGTCGCCGTCTCGGACGGCCCTGGTGGACAGTCCTGCGAGATCGGAACCCGAGCCCGGCTCGCTGAAGAGCTGACACCACAGCTCCTCGCCCCGCAGCATCGGTGGCACGTAGCGCTCGCGCTGGTCGTCGGACCCGTGGACCACGAGGATGGGACCGCAGTGGCCGATGCCGATCGGGTTGAGCGGCTTGCTGACTCCGGCCCGCCGCAGCTCGTCGTCGATGATCAGCTGCAGCTCCGGCTCCGCGTCCAGGCCCCAGGGCGGCGGCCAGTGGGGGACGACGTAGCCGGCGTCGACCAGCTGCTGCGGCGTCGGGCTCGGATGCTCGGCGAACCACGCCCGCACCTCCTGGCGGCGAGGGTCGTCTTCAGCCGGCAGATCGATGTCCATGCCGACGATTCCTAGCCGACCTTGCCGAGAACGTGCCGAAGGCCCTGTTCGAGGGTGCGGTGCCGGAACGTGAAGCCGGTCGCCTCGAGCTTGGCCGGCAGCACCCGTTGGCCGGCCAGCAGCATGACGTCGGCCGCCTCACCACCGAGTCGGGCCGCCAGCGCGAAGCGCGGCACCGGGACCACCGCGGGCCGGTGCAGCACCTTGCCCAGGGTCGACGCGAACTCGGCGTTGGTGACGGGCTCGGGACCGGTGGCGTTGACTGCGCCCCGCACGCTCTCGTTGGTGATGCAGTGCATGATCGCCTCAACCTCGTCGTCGATGGTGATCCAGCTCCAGTACTGCTGGCCGGAGCCAAGGCGGCCGCCCATGCCGAGCTTGAACAGGGGGAGCAGCGGTGCGAGGGCGCCGCCGTGCGACGAGAGCACGATGCCGGTGCGCAGTGTCACCAGTCTGATGCCGGCGTCCGCCGCGGGCTGGGCCGCCGTCTCCCACTTGGTGCACACCTCGGACAAGAAGTCGTCGCCCGGGGCGCTCTCCTCGGTGAGTGTCTCGCTGCCCCGGTTGCCGTAGTACCCGACGGCCGACGAGCTCACGAGAACGGTCGGCTTCTCATCGAGTCCGGCCAGGGCGCGGGTGAGGGCGCCCGTCCCGTTCACCCTGCTGTCCAGCACCCGCCGCTTGTGGGCCGCGCTCCAGCGGTGGTCGCCGATGCCCGCACCGGCCAGGTGCACGATCGCGTCGTGGCCCGCCACCGCCGCGGGATCGCACCTGCCGCCTTCGGGATCCCATTCGGATCCCCGGCGCAGCTTCGTGACCTGGTGGTCGTCAGCCTCGAGCCGGTGGGCGAGGGCGGAGCCGATCAGGCCCGAGGAGCCGGTGATGAGAACTCGCATCGCGCAAGGCCTATCAGCCCTGGGGCTACGGCGGCGCGGCGCTGGTCGGCGTCGTCGTCGTCGGCGGTGCGGTGGTCGCCGGCGCGGTGGTGACCACCGGCGGCTTGGCACTGGTGGTCGGCGCGCCCGGCTTCTTGGTGGTCGGCGTGCTCGTCGCGGCCGGTGTGCTGGTCGTCGTGGATGTCCGCGTCCCGTTGCAGTTCACGCCCTCCTCGGGGCGGTAGGTCGCGAAAACGGCGTCCTTCTTGGTGACGTTGTCGGCGATTCGCACGCGCGTCCGCTCGGTGCGCACCCGGGTGCACACGCCCGTCATCGACTTGGTCTGCCCCGTCTGGCTCACCTTCCAGGTCTTCGTCGAATACAGGGTCACGCTGATGGCGCTGCCCGTGTACGACGGCCAGATCAGCACGCCGTGCGACGTGGAGTTGCGGATCTTGAGGTCGGGATGGGGATGGTTGAGCGTCGCCTCTCGACCGTAGGGATAGCGCGTCAGGTAGATGCTGTGGCTCTGGTACTCGGGGAACTCGAGCCCGGCGAGGAAGGCGGCGTTGAACAACGTGGTGGCGAACTGGGAGACGCCGCCGCCGAAGTCCTCGACGAACAGTCCCTCCTGGATGGTGGGCGCGGCCACGAACCCCTTCGCCGCCGTGCGCTTGCCGACCACCGCGTTCACCGAAAGCGTCTGGCCGGGCAGGATCACCTGGCCCCGCATCAGATCCGCGATTCGGTGGATGTTCTTCACCCTGGGCTGCCCAGGCGGGTGCTTCGTCGTGAAGATGCCGACGATCTCCTTGATGCCGAGGCTGTTCGCCTGCTCGGCGGTGATCTTGGGTTCGGTGCGGCGTAGCGGCACGTCCACCGGCTGGGCCAGCCGCCCCCGGAGCGCCCGTTCCACCAGCGCGCCGACGGCGGGATCGCAGCACGACGTGCCCGCCTGGCCTGGGGTGACGGACACCTGGCTCCCGTTGACGGCAAAGGTGGTCTCGACGACCGGTGTGCCCACCTTGGGGAAGCGCTTGTTCAGGTCGGTAGCCGCCTTCTCGCCGTCGATGGCGAAGCGCAGGCGGCTGTCGGTCGGCACCGCCGTGGCCCAGGACCGCAGGCCGGCGAGCGACGCGACCGTTTCCTGATCGCCGACGGCGAGGCCGACGGGCTCGCGCACCAGTCGGTTGGCCTCTGCCGCCACCCGCCTGGCGTCCACCAGGCTGAAGCGCGGTTGCACCGTGTCACGGGGTACCGACACTGAGATCACCTTGCCCGAGCCCGCCGTCTCCGACAGCTTCTCGGCCACGTTGTCGGCGTCGATGCCCTTGCCCGGCTTGCCAGGCACTGCGGTGAACGCGTCGTCCTTGAATGTGATCGAGGGCTCGACCGGTGCGTTGTGGGGGCCGGGGTCCTTCTCGTCGATGAGCCGGGTGGTCTGGACCCGGTCGACGGCCACCTCCACCGACGCGGTGCGGGGCGAGGCGAAGGAGGCGGCCCAGCTCCAGAGTCGGGTGATGGGCAGGCCGCCCCTCCCGACGTCCATGGCGGCCTCGGTTGTCTTCTTGCGGTCCACCCGCAGCCCGAGACTCGACGCCGGCGCGGTGAAGCCGCCCTGGGGCGCCTTGACCTTGATCTGCGCCTCCTCGTAACGCGCCGCCACTCGGTCGAGGGCGCGTGCCAGCTCGGTCTCGTTCATGCCACCCACGTCGATGCCCGCCAGCTGCACCCGGCTGACCACTTCGTCGTCGTGGGAGCGCATGTCCAGCGCGTACACGGCCATGACGAGCAGCGCGCCCGCTCCGAGGAGGAGCGCGACGAAGCCACGTCGACGCACGGACAGCATCCCCTCACTTCAGCACACTGGCGCCACCTTCTCGGCGCACCGCTCGCCTAGGAAAGCCCGGCCCGCTCCACCACCAGCCGCACCAGGTCGCCGAACTCCCGGGGGTGGCTCATGTGGGCACCGTGGGCGGCCCCGTCGATGACGACGAGCTCGCCGTCGGGCACAGCCTCCGCCAGACGCGCCGCGCTCTCGCGATGTCGAGGTTCAGAGACCGACCCGCAGCCGGCCACCACGGGCACCCGGATGTCGGACGGGTCGAACGGCGCCTGGCCGCGAATGGACTCCATCTCGGCCAGCAGGGTCTCGCCCTCGGCCCGGCGGGCGTCGCGCGTGGCCCGAGGCAGCCGGGACCAGATGCGGTCGCCTACCACCCGCACCATGAAGGCTTCGGCCGCGTCCTCGGGCGAGGGGGCCGCCATGGCCGCCGACCCTGCGCTGGCCTGGGGCCACCACGGCTGCCACGGCATGGGCGCCTCGAAGGCGCCCACCGCGGCGATGAGGTCGGGCCGCTCGATGGCGGCCATGAGGGCGACGTCACCGCCGTAGCTGTGGCCGACCACGACGCAGCGGCGGCCGTCGACGATCTCGAGCAGGTCCCTCGTGTGAGCGGCGAGCGTGGTGTGCGGTGGAGACGCGAGCGAGTGCCCGTACCCGTAGCGGTCGTAGGTGATCACGTGCAGGTCGCCGAGCGCTTTCACGGCGCGAACGAAGCTCGTGCCGCGGTCCATGCTCCCGTGCACCAGCACCACGAGCGCGCCGGGGCCGGCGTGCTCGACGACGTGCATCTCTTGAATCTACGCGGCGTCGATCTACGGAACGGGTCTACAGGGCGGCGGTGACGTGGCCGTCCGCGGGCACGCCCTGGCGGTCTTCGGCCCTGCGTTGGGGCAGCGCGACCCGTGCGACGCAACCCCGACCGTCCCGGTTGGCGAGGCTGACGTCGCCTCCCATGGACTTGGCCAGCATGCGGACCAAATAGAGGCCCACGCCCCGACCGTCGGGGTCGGCCGCGATGCCCTGGACGAACGGCGTGAAGAGCTTCTCGGGGTCGATGTCGCCGAGGCCGGGGCCGTCGTCGCATACCTCTACGACCAGCATCCCGTCCTGTATCGACGCGCTGCACCCGATGGTGCCGTCGCCGCCGTAGCGGGCCGCGTTCTCCAGCAGGTTGACGAGGATGGCGGTGAGGCGAGGCGGCGATGTGGACACCACGAGATCGTCGGGAACGGACGTCTCCACGCGCTGCCCCTGCAGCCGGGTCGAGACCGCGGCGAGCGCACGGGTGACGACGCGCTCGAGCGCGACGCGACTGAGGCGGGCCCGGTCGACCACGGGTTCCCCGGTGTGCTGTGGAGCCAGGAGCTCGTCGACCACGCCGGCCAGGTGGTCGGCCTGGGAGTGGGCCATCTCCACGAGGTGGTGGATGCGCTCGTCGGTGATGGACATGCCGGCAAGCGTGTCGAGGGCGCCGGTGATGACGGTGAGCGGCGTGCGCACCTCGTGGGCGACGATCACGTCGAGCTCGGTGCGGAGGGCCAGGCGGCCTTCGAGCAGCTCGACGGCGCGCTGGAGCGACTCGATCTGCACGGCCTGGGCGCCGATGAGGGCGACCATGGCGGGCGTCTGCTGGTCGCTGCCCAGCGGGGAGTCGGTCACCGCCTTACTATCGGCGCGGCCGGACGATGGCTTGACAGGGGGACCCAAATGGGGCGGATCTGGATCGTCGACAACGAGCCGAGTCAGAAGTACCCGATCTACACCCGAGGCAATGTGGGTGAGGTCTTCCCTGAGGCGGTGGCACCGCTGGCGTGGACCATCGCCGGCATCCCGAGCGCGGATCCGGGCTGGAAGGACTCCCTCGTCCGCTTCGGGGCCTTCACCGAGGACGAGTTCGAGCCGGACAACCTCAACCCCCTCGGCGTGTTCGGTGGCTACTGCTACCTCAACGTCTCCATCGCCCGGATCATGGCCGTGCGCACCCCGGGGCTGACCCCCGAGCTCATGGACCAGGCCCTGTTCGGCGCCTCGCAGTGCCCGCCGTATCGGGCGCTACCTACCGACGAGGACGAGGCTCGAACCGCCGCGGTCACCCAGACCCTTGGCTGGATCCTCACCGTGGAGAGCCTGCCCGAGCTCCTCGACGACCAGCGCATGGTCGACGACTTCGTGGTCCAGCGCCCGGACCTCGCCACCCTGTCGCTCGAGGAGCTGCTGGCCCACGCCCGCGAGCGCATGGTGCCGTTCCGGCGTCTCTTCGCCCAGCACATCTTCATCACCAACGCGTCGACCGTTCCTGTCGGGATCATCCAGGCCGTAGCCGCCGAGATGGGTGACCCCACACTGCCCATGCGGCTGGTGTGCGGCATCGGCGGCGTCGATTCAGCTGCGCCGTCCTGGGCGTTGTGGGACCTGAGCCGGCAGGCGGCGGCGTCGCCCGCCCTCGCGGCCGAGTTCGACAAGGGCGTGGACGGGCTCGTCGACCGGCTCGCCGGCAACGCGGAGGTGGCCAAGTTCAACCAGTCGTTCCACGAGTTCCTCGAGACGTTCGGGTCGCGGGGCCCGAACGAGTGGGAGATGTCGGCACCGACGTGGGGCACCCGGCCCGAGCTGGCCCTCACCGCCATCGATCGCATGCGCCACGCACCCGACGAGGCCGCGCCTCAGCGCCATTTCGAGGACCGTGCAACCGAGCGCGAGGCGCTGACTGCCCAGCTGGGAGAGGCCCTGGCCGGCAACCCTGAGGTGCAGGGCCAGTTCCTCGCCGCGGTGCGGGCTGCGGGGATCTTCCTGGCCGGCCGCGAGCGCAGCAAGACGACGATCATCAAGCTCACCCACGAGTCCCGGCTCGCGTTCCACGAGATCACTCGCCGGCTGCAGGCCGACGGCCACCTCGACCGCTTCGAGGACTTCGCCATGGTCACCAACGACGAGTACGACGACTTCATCGCCGATCCGGGCGCGTTCCGCGACACCATCGCCGAGCGGCGCGAGCTCTTCGATCGGCTGCAGGGCCTCGAGCCGCCGTTCATCATCGACGGCGTGGTCCCGCCGATCGAGGAGTGGCCCGAGCGGGGCTCGGTGCCCGTGACGGTGGCCCGGCCCGGCGAGCCCCTCGTCGGTATCCCGGGTTGCCCGGGCACGCACACGGGCCGCGCCCGCGTCATCCTGCGGCCCGACGACGCCCATGGGCTCGAGCCCGGCGACGTGCTGGTGGCGCCCATCACCGATCCGGCTTGGACGCCGCTGTTCGTGCCCGCAGGCGCGGTGGTCGTGGACGTGGGTGCCCAGATCAGCCACGCGGTGATCGTGTCGCGCGAGCTCGGCATCCCCTGCGTGGTGTCGGTCACCGAGGGCACCCGCCGCATCCCCGACGGCGCCACCGTCACCGTCGACGGCACCACCGGCACCGTCACGGTTCATTAAACGGACCGGGCAAATCGAGACGGCGGCGGGGTCCCCTCAGGGGTGCCGTCGGCTCAGCGACCGCAGCGGCGGAGCCGCAGGGCGCAAAAGGTAATTGCCCGGTTAGTTCCTTAGGCCGGAGGTGTCGGCCTCGCCGTAGGGACGGCTGGCCTCCTCGTAGCAGTCGGCGTGGAAGTGCTCGACACGGTTCCACGTGCCGTCTTCGTACACATTGGCGATGACCTGCTTGAGCTGGGCTCTCGCCACGAACTTGACGGGCGCGCCGCAATGGACGCAAACGGCGGAGTTGCCCGGTTCGACGGGGCGCACGACCGCACGGCTGGTCATCATCGATGTGTTGGCCACGGAGGGGTTATCGGCATGGAAGGAGGGTGAACTGAGCGGTTCCGTCCCCGAGCCTAGGGCGATGGCCTTCGGTTCACATTGACGCGGCACGCCGAAGGGTGTGAACTGAGCAAGGGCGCCGGGGTCTGGGTGCGTCCGCCGTGCACCCAACCCCGGCCCCTTTTCGCGAGCCAGGGGACCTACAGCCGGCGGGCTTGGCGGACGAGGTCGCGCACCGCTGCTTCATCGGCACCTCCCCCGACGAGCTCTTGGATGGACGCCTCGAGCCGGGCCGCGTCGGCCTCGCTGGGGGGCCGGGGTCCGGCCGCGGTCACGGCGATGAGCACGAGGACGGCGACGGCGGTGACGATGCCGAACGTCACGGCCGCGCCCGAGTTGTCGGCGATCGAGCTCACGATCATCCCCGCGATGCCACCGACGCAGACCGCGATCACGGTGAGGCGCACAGCTCGAGGCGGCATCCCTATCTGACCAGCGGCTTGTAATGGACCCGGTGGGGCTGATCGGCCTCGGCGCCGAGGCGCTTGTGGCGGTCGGCTTCGTAGTCGGAGTAGGAGCCCTCGAACCACCGCACCTCGGACTCACCCTCGAAGGCCAGGATGTGCGTCGCGATGCGGTCGAGGAACCAGCGGTCGTGGCTGATGACGACCGCGCAGCCCGCGAAGTTGAGCAGTCCCTCCTCGAGGGCGCGCAGCGTGTCGACGTCGAGGTCGTTGGTGGGCTCGTCGAGCAGCAGCACGTTGCCGCCCGAGCGCAGGACCTTGGCCAGATGGACTCGGTTGCGCTCGCCGCCCGACAGGTCGCCCACCCGCTTCTGCTGGTCGGATCCCTTGAAGTTGAAGCTGGCCGCGTAGGCCCGGCCGTGGATCTCTCGCCCGCCGACGACGAGGTTGTCGACGCCGCCGGTGATCTCCTCGTAGACCGTCTTGTCGGGGTCGAGGGTCTCGCGGGACTGGTCGACGTACGCGAGCTCGACGGTGGGGCCGACCCGAAGCGTGCCCTCGTCGGGCTTCTCGGTTCCGGTGATCATGCGGAACAACGTCGTCTTGCCCGCGCCGTTGGGGCCGATCACGCCGACGAGGCCGCCGGGTGGCAGTGAGAAGGTGAAATCGTCGATCAGCAGCTTGTCGTCGAACGCCTTCACCAGCTTGTCGGCCTCGACGACAACGTCGCCGAGCCGGGGCCCAGGCGGGATGGTGAGCTCGAGCTTGTCGCCCGCGCCGTCAGCGGCCTGAGCCTCGGCCAGCAGCGCCTCGTAAGCGGTGAGCCGGGCCTTGCCCTTGGCCTGGCGGGCGCGGGGCGCCATGCGCACCCACTCGAGCTCGCGCTCGAGGGTGCGGGCCCGGCGGGCGTCGCCCTTCTCCTCGCGGCTGAGGCGCTCCTGCTTCTGCTCGAGCCACGAGCTGTAGTTGCCCTTGAAGGGGATGCCCTTGCCCCGCTCGAGCTCGAGAATCCACTCCGCGGCGTTGTCCAGGAAGTAGCGGTCGTGGGTCACGGCGACGACGGTGCCGGTGTACTCCTGCAGGAAGCGCTCGAGCCACGCGACCGACTCGGCGTCGAGGTGGTTGGTGGGCTCATCGAGCAGCAGTAGGTCGGGATGGCGCAGCAGCAGCCGGCACAGCGCGACACGCCGGCGCTCGCCGCCGCTGAGCGTCGCGATCGACGCGTCGGGGGGCGGGAGGCGTAGCGCGTCCATGGCGATGTCGAGGGTGCGGTCGAGGTCCCACGCTCCAGCGGCGTCGATGGCGTCCTGCAGCCGCCCCTGCTCGGCGAGGAGCTTGTCGAAGTCGGCGTCGGGGTCGCCCATCTGCTCGCAGACCTCGTTGAAGCGGTCGAGCAGGCCCTTGGTCTCGGCCACGCCCTCCTCGACGACCTCCTGCACCGTCTTGCTGTCGTCGAGCTGGGGCTCCTGGTGGAGCATGCCGACGCTGAAGCCGGGGGTGAGACGAGCCTCGCCGCTGTAGCCGTCGTCCTCGCCCGCCATGATCCGCAGTAGCGAGGACTTGCCCGACCCGTTGGGCCCGATGACCCCGATCTTGGCGCCCGGGTAGAACGACAGGCTGATGTCCTTGAGGACCTCACGGTCGGGCGGGTGGAACCGGCCCACCTTGTACATCGTGTAGATGAATTCAGCTGTCATTTGCCTGCTCCGCCCGGCTCTGTCACTGGATGCGCACTGCTTTCGTTGGGTCGGGGTCGGTGCCGCTGACGATGGCCGCGAGGACGGCGATGCCCTCGGTGACGGCCTGTGGGGTGCAGCGGCTGAAAAGGTGGGTGGAGTCGGTGGCCCAGAGCGGACCGTCCCAGGGGAGGCGGCGCGCTTCTTCGACGGCCTGGTCGAGCTCGTAGCCACACGGCATGAACACGACGGCATCGGGCGCGGCGGCGCGGATCTCGTCCCACGTGGTGCGGTGGGAGCGCTCACCCACTCGGCCGACGGCCGAGACGCCGCCCGCCACTTCGATGAGCTCGGGCACCCAGTCGCCGCCGGTGAAGGGCGGGTCACCCCACTCGACGGCCGCGATCCGCTGCGTGCCCGGTCGGCGGGTCCTGGCCAGTAGGTCGTCGGCCAGCGCACGGGCTCGCTCGTCGACGCCGGTGACCTTGCCCACCCGCAGCAGGTCGTCGGCCAGGCCGGCGAGCGTGGTGGCCGACAGGGTGACCAGCTCGGCGCCGGGCGGCACGTCGCAGCTCACCTGTCGGGCCGGCACCGCACACACGTCGCAGATGTCCTGGGTGAGGATCACGTCCGGAGCGAGCTCGTGCAGCAGCGCGAGGTCGGTGCGGTAGATGGTGTCGCCTGCGGCCGCCGCCTCGCTGACCAGCCGGTCGATCTCGGCCGGCGGCGTGTCGGCACCGGGCAGGCCCGACGACGTGAGAACGGGCAGCCCGGCGGCGATGGGGTCGTCGCACTCGTGGGACACACCGACGAGCTGGTCGCCGAGCCCGAGGGCGACGGCGATGTCGGTCCCCGAGGGAATGAGGCTGGCCACGCGCACTGTTCAAAGGTAGCTGGCCCGTTTTGTGCCAAGACCAGGCCGGTAGGATCGATTTTGCATGGCTGACGAAACGACC
>JBEEFQ010000323.1:0-15610 GCA_041166245.1 Actinomycetota bacterium
ACTCGGCCGAGGCCATGACCGAGCTGCCGGACAACAGCGTCGCCCTCATGGTGACATCGCCGCCGTATCACGCGGGCAAGGACTACGACACCGACGACACGTTCGAGGAGTACCTCGGCCTGCTCGGCCGTGTGTTCACCGAGACCCATCGGGTGCTCGAGCCGGGCGGCCGCGCCGTGGTGAACGTGGCCAACCTCGGCCGTCGTCCCTACATCCCGCTCAACGCGCTGATCGCCAACCTCATGGGTGACATCGGCTACTTCATGCGGGGCGAGGTGATCTGGCGCAAGGCGGCCGGTGCGTCGGGCTCGACGGCGTGGGGGTCGTGGATGTCGGCCGCCAACCCAACGTTCCGCGACGTGCACGAATACTGCCTCTGCTTTTCAAAGGGACGCATGGACCGCGTGCGCAAGGGCACCAGCACCATCGACCGTGACGAGTTCATGGCTGCGACATTGTCGGTGTGGGAGATCCCCACCGAGTCGGCCAAGCGCGTCGGCCACCCCGCGCCGTTCCCGGTCGCGTTGCCCAAGCGCTTCATCGAGCTGTTCACGTTCGAGGGGGATGTCGTGCTCGACCCGTTCATGGGCAGCGGCTCCACCGCGATCGCCGCGGTCGAGACGGGCCGTCGTTACGTGGGCTACGACCTCGACCCCGAGTACATCGCCATCGCGCAGGAGCGTCTCCGCTCCGCTGCGACTCCGTGAAGCTCGGCGTCCTCTCCGACATCCACGGCAACAAGGTGGCGCTCGACGCCGTCCTGGCCGAGGGCGCGTCGGTCGGCGTAGACCGCTGGTGGGCGCTGGGCGACCTCGTCCTGATGGGCTCCCGCCCCGTCGAGGTGCTCGAGACCCTGCGCTCCCTCCCCGCCATCGACTTCGTCGGTGGCAACACCGACCGCTACGTCGTCACTGGTGCCCAACCCCTCGCCCATCCGACGGTCGACAGGATCGTCGGCGACGTCGACCTCATTCGACGCTACGCGGAGGTCGCGGCGGGCATCGGCTGGGTTCAGGGCGCGCTGCTCGACACGGGTCTCGTCAACTGGCTGGCCGAGCTCCCGTCCGAGCAGCGCCTCACCCTCTCGGGCGGTGAACGCCTGCTCGGCGTCCACGCCTCGCCCGCCTGGGACGACGGACCAGGCATCAACCCCGACTCGTCTGACGACGAGATGGCCGCACTCCTGGGTGACTGCGACGCCGACATCGTTGTCGGTGGCCACACCCACCTCGTCACCGACCGTCGGGTCAAGGGCATGCGCGTGCTCAACCCTGGCAGCGTGGGTCTGCCCAAGCGGGGGACGGACGCGAGCTGGATGGTGATCGAGACCGACCCGAACGGCGTGCACGTCGAGCTCCGTCGCACCCCGTTCGACACCGAGGCCGCCCTGCGCGACGTGCACGAGCGCCGACACCCCGGCGCCGAGTATCTCGAGAGCATGCTGCGGGGCACGCACAGGTTCGCCAACTGAGCGATGAGTTCGCGTCGCTCGCCTCGTCGGAGAGACCATGCCCAATCCTGATCTGGAACCCGCGGCCCGTCGCATGGCCGACCTCGTCCGCAACGTGCCCGACGACAAGCTGAGCGCCGCGACCCCTTGCCCGGACTACACCCTCGGCGACCTCATCGAGCACGTGGGCGGCCTGAGCCTCGCCTTCACTGCCGCCGCGACCAAGACGCCGCTCGAAGGCAGCGACCAAGGCCCGAGCGGCGATGCCTCGCGCCTCGATGACGACTGGCGGACGTCGATCCCGGAGCGACTGGCGGCGTTGGGCGCAGCGTGGAAGGACCCCGAGGCGTGGACGGGCATGACCCGCGCCGGCGGGGTCGACCTGCCCGGCGAGGTCGGCGGCCTCGTCGCCCTCGACGAGCTCGTGGTCCACGGCTGGGACGTGGCCAAGGCCAGCGACCAGCCCTACGACCCCGGGGCCGACGAGCTCGAGGCTGTGCACGGCTTCGTCTCCCAGTTCGCCGGCGACGACGGGCCCGACAGCATCTTCGGCCCGCCCGTCCCCGTCCCCGACGACGCGCCCCTCCTCGACCGGGTCATCGGCCTCACCGGGCGCGACCCGTCCTGGTCCGCCGCCTGACTCCAAAAGTCGGAAGGCCGTCGGAGTGGCGGACGTCATATTGCGCGCAAACTGAACGATCGCTCATTATGAGCGGGACATGCCCAAGGTCAGCGTCGAGCACAAGGAAGCGGTCCGGGACCGGCTGCTCGAGGCGACCCGGCGCTGCCTGACCCGCCGCGGGTACGAGGGCACGACGGTGCGGGACATCGCGGCCGAGGCCAGCGTGTCCATCGGCACCCTCTACAACTACTTCGCCAGCAAGGAGGACCTCATCGAGGCCCTCTCCGAGCACGTGCTCGGCGCCGACCTGACCGCGCTCGGCACCGGCCCTCCGGACCCCGACGCCCTCATGGCCCTCCTCCGTGACTTCGTGTTCGCCCATCCCGGGAGCGGCACGCCGGTACTGGCCCAGCTGCGCGGTCGGGTCTCGAAGGACGCCAACCCGGCCGTCGCCCGCTTCAACGAGTACATCGTCGAGAGCTTCCTCCCGCTCGTGAAGCAGGCCCAGGGCGGCGGCGTGGTGCGCGAGGACCTCGATACCGAAGCCCTCATCGAGCTGGTCGACCTGCTTTGGGACGGCATGACCCGCCGCCACGCCGGCAAGACGTTCCACACCAGCTACGAGCGAGTAGGAGCCGTCGCCATGCAACTGCTGACCAAGGGAGCAATCGAGTGAGCGTGACCAACGCGATCGAACACGTCGACATGGGGCTGCCCGCCAGCTTCGTGTGGGACTACGACGACCGCCGCCCCCGGCTGAGCCGCTTGTACGAGAAGTCGAAGGTGAGTCAGTGGAACGCGTCGACGGACATCGACTGGGCCGTCGAGGTCGACCCGGGCAAGGAGCCCGACGACGAGCGCTTCGCTGCCATCGACTGGGGCAACCAGGACGGGCCAGTGAGCCGCTTCATCCGCAGCGCGCCCGACAACAAGTGGAACTTCATTGCCCATGACCACGCGTGGCTCGTCAGCCAGTTCATGCACGGCGAGCAGGGCGCCCTCGTCGCGACCGCCAAGATCACCGCCGCGGCCGAGTCGATCGACGACAAGTACTACGCCGCCGCCCAAGTGGGCGACGAGGCCCGGCACGTCGAGGCCTACCAGCGCTACCTCGACAAGATCGGCATCGCCTATCCCGTCACGCCCTACCTGCACACGCTGCTCGAGCAGGTCATGGCCCACAAGCACGTGGACATGACATTCCTCGGCATGCAGATCCTCGTCGAGGGCGTGGCCCTCGCCGCCTTCTCCCTCGGGGGCGCCCTGCTGGCCAACCCACTGATCGGTGACATCACCGACAGGGTCCGGCGCGACGAGGCCCGCCACGTGGCCTTCGGCGTGTTGTCGCTGCAGGGCGTCTACGACGACATGGACCCCGTCGACCTGCGCGAGCGCGAGGACTTCGTGCTCGAGGCCTGCGCCCTCATGCGCGACCGTTTCGAGCCCATCCAGGTGTGGGAGCACTTCGGCATCGACGTGGCCGAGGCCCGGGCCAAGTTCGCCGACTCCCCCGACATGGCCGCATTCCGATCGCTGCTCTTCTCCAAGGTCGTACCCAACCTGCGCAAGCTCGGCCTGCTCACGCCACGCGTGCGTGAGGGCTTCGAGCAGCTGGGCATCCTGCGCTACGAGCGCTTCATCGACTCGGCCACCGAGGCAGGCGAGCTCGACCCGACCACCGACGTCGACACCAGCGACCCGATGGCCGTCATGCGGGCGTCGCTGGCGGGCGTGGAGAAGGTCGAGCCCGGCCCAGTCCTGCAGGTGCTGGTGAGCATGGCCACGCCCGAGGCGCTGCGCGGAGCGGGCGACGCCGTCCTGCGCCTGCAGGTCACCGGCGCCGACGAGCCCGACTGGCTCATCACCATCCACGACGGCACGGTGCAGGTCGCGGTGACCGAGGGCGAGCCTGCAGCCGAGGCCACCGTCGTCACCGACACCGAGACGTGGGCCGGCATCGTCACCGGTCGGGTGACGGCGCCCGGTGCGTTCATCGAGGGCAAGCTCAGCGTGACCGGCGACGTCACCAAGGCGCTCGCCCTGGAGGCGCTCCTTTGACCAATCTGGTGATCGAGCCCATCGACCTGCCGTACGTCTCGTCGCAGTGGGCCCGGCGCCGGCGCCTGCAGGTGATGGCCTCGATCGGCCGCCACATCGTCCCCACCGTGCGCACCCGGAAGCGGATGGACGTGGCCCGCAGCGTGCGCCGCACCTTCGACGACCTCGGTGCCACCTTCACCAAGTTCGGTCAGCTCGTCGGCTCGGCCGGCAGCTTGTTCGGCGAGGACGTGGCCGGCGAGTTCCGGGCCTGCCTCGACCGGGGGCCGGCCGTGCCCTATCGCAAGGTGCGGGCCGCCATCGAGAGCGACCTGGGGCGACCGCTGCACGAGGTGTTCGCCACCTTCGACGAGCGCCCCATCGCCGCCGCCTCCATCGCCGTCGTCCACCGGGCCACCCTCATCGACGGTCGCGAGGTCGCGGTCAAGGTCCTCCGTCCCCATATCGAGGACATCATCGCCACCGACATGGCGGTCATGGCCCCCATCGCCGACTTCCTCGGCCGGCAGGTCGCGGTCGGCATCGCCGGCGTGCTGCCGGGCCTCATCGACGGCCTCACCCAGCAGCTGCGCGAGGAGCTCGACCTGCGCAACGAGGCGCGCGCCCTCGACTGGTTCCGCGGCGTCGTCGCGACGATGGACCTGCCCCGCATGCGTGTGCCCGAGCCCATCCACGAGGCGTCCGCCCGTCGGGTGCTCACCATGGAGTTCCTCGACGGTGTGCCCGTCGACGACGCCGCCGCCATCGAGGCGCTCGGCATCGACCCGCGGCCGCTCGTCATCGAGGCGCTCAAGGGCTTCTTCGGTACGACCCTGTGTCTCGGCACATTCCATGGCGACATCCACGCCGGCAACCTGATGGTGACCACCGACGGCTGCCTCGGCGTCGTCGACTGGGGCATCGTCGGTCGCCTCGACCCCGCGACGCACCGCTTCATCCGCCGCGCCGTCGAGGGCGTGCTCGGTGACGAGACCGCCTGGGTCGACGTGCAGGAGCACCTCAAGTCGATCTACGGCGGCGTGGCCCAGTCCGAGTTCGGCTTCACCGACACCCAGATGCAGACGTTCATCAGAGGCCAGCTGCAGATGCTCTTCACCCGCCCCTTCGGCGAGGTCGACGTGAAGATGCTCATGGCCGACATCCCCGACGTCGACGGGCGCAAGGAGACCGATACCTCGCTCCTGGCCAAGCTGCGGCGCTGGCAGGACCAGCGCAGGTTCCAGCAGCGCATGCTGGACTCCGACGGCATGGGCTCGGACTTCGACCGCGCCACGTTCCTGCTCGGCAAGCAGCTCGCCTACTTCGAGCGCTACGGGAAGATGTACACGCCCGACGTCCCGCTGCTCTGGGACCGGGCGGTGTTCGAACAGCTCCTCGCCAGCTCGGCGGTCCCGGCCGGGTGATCGAGGCGTGGCGGGAGGCCCGCTCCCACCTCGACCGCCAGCACTGGTTCCTGCTCATCGTGCTCGGCACGACCACCTTCTTCGAGGGCTTCGACCGCGCCATCGTCGAGCTGGCGCTGCCCCAGATCCGTTCGTCGTTCGGCCTCAGCCAGGCCAGCGCCTCGCTGTGGCTGACTGCGCTATTCCTCGGCGCGCTGCCCGCGATCGCCCTCACTCGTCGCGCCGACCGGGTCGGGCGACGCCGCATGCTGATCTGGTCGGTGGCGGGCTACACGCTGGCGACGGGCGCCACGGCCATGGCGCCCAACATCGCCACCTTCGCGGCGTGCCAGTTCGTGGCGCGGCTGTTCCTCAACGCCGAGGCGGCCATCGTGTGGACCATGGCCGCCGAGGAGCTACCGGCCAAGGCGCGGGGGTACGGCTTCGGACTCCTTGGCATGACCGAAGCCCTGGGCGTGGGTTTCGGCGCCATCCTCTACGGCGGCATCTTCGAGCCCAACGGCGTGTCGTGGCGCTGGCTCTACGTCGTCGGGCTGCCGCCGCTGCTGTTCGTGGCGTGGATGCGGCGCCGACTTCCCGAGAGTGGACGCTTCACCGCCGCGCGCGACGAGGGCCGACTCGCGCCGCGCTGGCAGGCGATCTTGCAGCCGCCCCATCGCAAGTGGCTGGTGCTCATCGTGGCCGCGGCGTTCCTCACCCAGCTGCTGACCCAGGCCAGCGTGTTCGCCATCGACTACCTGCAGACCGATCGGCACCTGTCGGCAACCGCGTCGAACCTCATGCTGATCTTCGCCGGCCTGCCCGGCATCCCCCTCATGGTTCTCGCCGGTTCCCTCTCCGACCGCCACGGCCGGCGCCTGGTGGGCTGTCTGTTCGGCAGCTTCTCGGTGATCGGCGCGCTCGCTTTCTTCTGGATCCCCGGCGGCATTCCCGTGCTGTTGCCGTCCATGTCCCTCGTGCTGGTCGGCTCCATGGCCGCCACGCCCGTGCTCGGCACCTACGCGGCCGAGCTGTTCCCCACCGCGCTCCGGGGCCAGGCGGGGTCGTGGGTCGTCGTGGCCAAGCTCTCCGGGCAGGCGGCCAGCCTCGCCATCGGTGCCGGTCTCGTCGCGCTGACCGGCGGCCTGCCCTGGGCCGTCACCTTCCTCGCCGTCGGCCCTGCGCTCGGCATCGTGCTCTTTGCCGTCGCCTTCCCAGACACCCACGGGCGCGAGCTCGAGGACATCGCACCGGACGAGGTCGCGCCCGTCGTCCTGCCTCTCTGACGTTTTGACGGCCCGCGCACCGTTCACCCATCCTCCCTGCATGCGCCGTCGGGCTTTCGGCGGTGTCCTCCTGGCCGTCGGCCTCCTCGCTGCCGCCTTTCCCGTCCGGGGCCAGAGCACACCCGAACACCTCACCCCCGAGTTCCTCGCGTCCATCGACGACGCACTGCTCCACGGCACCGTGACGCCGCCCGGCGCCGCCATCACCGAGAAGGAGAAGGAGCTGCGGGCCTACGACGACCTCGTGGGCGGCTACCCGAACCTCACCGAGGCCGAGATCACGACCAAGTACTTCAAGGACGGTCGTTTCCGTGAGGTGACTGACATCGAGCGCGAGTACAGGCCGCGGGCCGACGTCCGTATCGTGCGCGACACCACGTGGGGTGTGCCCCACATCTACGGGAACACCGACGCGGCCGCCGCCTTCGGAGCCGGCTACGCCGCGGTCGAGGACCGTCTTCCGATCATCATGCTGCTCATCGCCTTGGGCCGGGCCGAGGCCTTCGAGCTGCTCGGGACCGGCGAGGCGTGGTTGGCCGACGCCGAGATCGCGCGTCTCTACGGCTACACCGAGGCCGAGTTCCAGGCGATGATCGACCGCATGCCCGCGGTGTACGGGCAGGACGGCCAGGACCTCATCGACCTGCTCGCCCAACTCGTGCAGGGCCTCAACACCGCGGTGGTCGACGTGGCCTCGGGCCGTATCCCCGTGCCGGCGGGCTTCGCCGACCTGGGCGTGCCCCTGCCCGGGCCGTTCACGTCCACCGACGTGGTGGCCATCGTGTCCATCATCCGGGCTCTCTTCGGCGCGGGCGGCGGAAACGAGATGGGCAACGCCAGCCGCTGGCTGGCGCTCGTCGCCCAGCACGGACCAGCCCAGGCGCGCGCGATCTGGGACGACTTCCGCAACCGCACCAACTCCGATGGCGTGGTGCACACGACCAAGTCGTTCCCGTACAACGGCCGTCCTGCGTCGGTCGATCCCAACGCCCACGCCTTCGGGTTCGGCCCGGGCGCCTCCGGGGTGGACGGCCTGTTGGACGGACTGGGCGGGCTCTTTCCCTCCCAGGCCGCCGACCTGGCCGAGCAGTCGCGCATCAAGTGGGAGAACATCGTCCTCGACACACCGGCCGGTCGCGTCGACCTCTCCTCACCCGGCCACCTGAGCAACTACCTGGTGGTGGACGGCCGCCTGTCGGCGACCGGCCGTCCGATCCTGCTCGGCGGGCCGCAGGCCGGCTACTTCGACCCGCAGATCCTGGTGGAGAACGAGCTGCACGGTGACCGCCTCCACGCCCGTGGCGCCGGCTTCCCGGGCATGGGCTTCGTCGTCATCGGCCGCAACGCCGAGGCGGCGTGGACACCAACGGCGGGCGGCAGCGACATGATCGACACCTACGTCGAGGTGCTGTGCGATCCCGACGGCGGCACGCCCACCGAGGACTCGACCCACTACCTGTTCAAGGGCGAGTGCCGGGAGATGGACCGAAGAGTGGTCCGCACGGTCACCGACGACGCGCCCGCCGACCTTCCCGGCCGCGACGCGTTGCCCGACATCATCGTGGAGCGCACCGTCCACGGGACGGTCGTGGCCCGGGGCCGCGTGGGCGAGCAGGCGGTGGCCGTTTCGAGGAAGCGCTCGACGTACGGCAAGGAGCTCGACGCCGGCGTCTCCATCCTCAAGCTCAACCGCAACGAGGTGCCGGACGGAAAGACCTTCGTCGACACCTTCGAGGAGTCACACAACCTGTCGACCAACTGGGCCTTCGCCAACCGCGACGAGATCGCCTACGTGCACGGCGGTCTCTACCCGCTGCGACCGGCCTCGGTCGATCCCGACTTCCCGGTGTGGGGCACGGGGGAGTGGGAGTGGGCCCAGAACGCCGACGGGAGCGATCGCTTCCTCGCCACCCACCCCAACGAGGTGGCGCCCGCCCGCGGCTATCTCGTGTCGTGGAACAACCGGCCCGCGCCGGATTGGGGGGCGTCGGACGCGCAGTGGGGTTGGTCGTCGCTCTATCGCGCCGACATGCTCGAGGACCAGATCCTGCGCGAGCAGCCGGGCACCATCACGCCCGTTCGCATGGTCCAGATGATGGAGCAGGCCGGTCTCACCGACTTCCGCGGCAGCCACGTGCTGCCCCTCGCCCTGCGCGTGCTCGACGCCGCCCCTGCGCCGGGTCCCCGCGAGCAGCGCATGCGCGAGCTCCTGGCGGATTGGATCGCCAACGGCGCGCTGCGCCGCGACGGTGACGGCGACGGCAGCTACGACCAAGGTGCCGCCGTCGCGATCATGGACGCGTGGTGGGCGGGCTTGATCCGCTCTGTCTACGACCCCGCCCTCGGCGATGTGACGAGCGCGGCATCGGTCGGCTTCGACAACGCCCCGGGCTCTGGCGGCAGCGCCTATCAGGACGGCTTCTACGGACAGATGTGGACCGACCTGTCCATGGTGCTGGGCGACCCCGTGCGATCGCCCACGTCGCAGGTGTATTGCGGGTCCGACGAGGCCGGCACCGACGGCACGCTGGCCGCGTGCGCGGCCCGCCTCTGGGCCTCGCTCGCCGCCGCCGGCGACGCGCTCGAGGGTACGGATCCCGACGCGTGGAACGCCGACGCTGCAGCCGAACGCATCACGTTCCTCCCCACTGCAGTTCTGTCCATGCACTGGGTCAACCGGCCGACCACCCAGGGCATTGCCATGTTCGGCCGCCAGCAGCGCGGCGCACCGGCGTCGCCGCCGGCCGTGGTGCAGCCGGCTGTGCTGCCGTCGACCGGCTCGGGCTCCCTGGTCGGCCTCGGCATGTTGCTGCTGCTCATTGCGGGCGCGCTACGGCATGCGGGGCGCATGCCGTATCGCGCCGCCATGGGTCAGCGGCCCACATAGCTGGGAGCACGCTTCTCCAGGAAGGCGCGCACGCCCTCCTTGTGATCCTCCGTCCTGAACAGCTCGGTGAGCGAGGCGGCCACCCAAGTGCCGAGCGCGTTCCAGTCGGGATCGAGGGCCCTTCGCAGGCCCTCCTTGAGCTTCGTGACGGCGAGCGGGGGGTTGGCGGCGATGCGCTGCGCCAGCTGGACGGCGGTCGGCAGCAGCTCGTCGTGCGCCACCACCCGGCCAACCAGCCCGATCTCCCGTGCGGTTGCGGCATCGATCACCTCGCCGGTGAACAGCAGCTCGGCGGCTCGCTCGCGGCCGACGAGCGACGCCAGGCGGCCGATGCCGGGCACATCGGTGCAGAGGCCGCGCAGCACGAACAGCTCGCCGAACTTCGCTCGCTCCGAGGCGATCCTGACGTCGGCCATCAACGCCAGCTCCATGCCCCATCCGACGGCCGCGCCGTTGACGGCGGCGATGACCGGCACGTTGGTGTTCAGCAGGGCGTCGGCGGCGGGCGTGAGCCGCAGCTCGACCTCGACCGGCGCAGTGCGCTCGCCGCCGCCCATGACCTCGCGCACGTCGTCGCCCGAGCAGAAGGCCGGGTCAGCGCCCGTGACGATCAGGCAGCGGGCCGTCGTGTTGCGGATTGCGGCCTCGAGCTCGTCGTAGGTCTGAAACCGCAGGGCGTTGCGCACCTCGGGCCGGTTGATCGTGATGATCTCCACGTGGCCGTCCTGCGTCACCGTGATGTCGTCCATGTCGCCATTCTGCTCGGGCGGTCAGGAGCCCAGTTACCGTGTCGTCGTGGGCACGGCGCTACGGCTCGCCGATCTGCTCGGGGGGCTGTCGATGGTGGCCGACCTGGGCTTCGGCCTCCCGCCTCAGACCGCGGTGCGGTCGTGCCTGGTCGCCGCCGCGATCGGGCGGCGCATGGGCCTCGACGACGACGACGTGCGCGACTGCTTCTACACCGCCCTGCTCATGCACATCGGGTGTCTGGGGGTTGCCCACGAGTCGATGCTGGCTTTCGGGGACGACCTGGCCCTGAACCGGGCGGTGGCCCGCACCAACATGGCCGACCCGCAGGAGCTGGCCGACGTGCTGCTGCCCGAGATGACGCGGGGCATGGCGCCCGCCGATGCAGCCAGGGCCGCGGAGTTCGCGCTCACCGAAGGCAACGAGTGGGGCCGGCGCGTCGACGTGGGTGTGTGCGAGGTGGCGCGCGACACCGCTCGCCGCGTGGGGCTGCCGAGCTCGACGCAGGAGGCACTGCACCACGTCTTCGAGGCGTGGGTCGGTGGCTGGGCGCCGAGTGGGCTGCGGGGCGATGAGATTCCCCTCGCGTCGCGGGTGGCGCGGGCCGCGACCGACGCTGCCTTCTTCGGAGAAATGGGTGGTGTTGAGCGGGCCGTGCACGCACTGCGGGCTCGGGCGGGCGTGACCCTCGACCCGGGCGTGGTGGAGACGTTCGTCGCCGACCCGGAAGGGCTGCTGGCCGAGGCGGACACCGGCGACCCCCGGGACCGCATCCTGGAGGTCGAGCCCACGCCCGTGATCGAGCGAAGCGGTCACACCCAGCTCGTCGAGGTGGCGCGCGCCTTCGGCGAGCTCGTCGACCTGAAGACACCGTTTCTCCACGGCCATGCCGCGGAGGTAGCCCGACTGGCGACGGGCGCCGCTCGGCGGCTGGGCATGAGCGACGCCGAGGTGGGCAGGGTCGAGGTCGCGGCGCTGCTGCATGACGTCGGCCGGTCGGGTGTCTCCAATGCCGTGTGGGAGAAGGCGGGCCCGCTGACGCGGGCCGAGTGGGAGCAGGTGCGCATGCACGCCTACCACTCCGAGCGGATCCTGGCGACGTCGCCCTCACTCGAGCCGCTGTCGGTCCTCGCCGGGATGCACCACGAGCGTCTCGACGGCTCCGGCTACCACCGGTGCGCGACGGCCGCCGTCGTCCCGATGGCCGCTCGCATCATCGCCGCGGCCGACGCCTTCGCGGCGATGACCGAGGCGAGGCCGTACCGCGCTGCCCTCGCTCCCGGCGAAGCGGCCGACGCGCTGGGGGCCGAGGCGCGCGCCGGGCGCATCGACGCAGACGCGGCAACCGCCGTCATCGCCGAGGCAGGCCAGGCCGCGCCGAGCCTCCGGCCGCCGAGGCCGGCCGGCCTGAGTGATCGGGAGATGGAGGTGCTGGCGCTCGTGGCCGAGGGGTGCAGCAACGCCGAGGTGGCCGAGCGGCTGTTCATCTCCCGCCGCACGGCCGAGCACCACGTGCAGCACGTCTACGCCAAGGTCGGCGTGTCCACCCGCGCCGCTGCCGCCCTGTTCGCCGTCGAGCACGACGTCGTCCGCGCCAATAGGTAGGTCTGCCGATGCGCGCGTGGCGTCACTTGGCGCACCGTGCAGGCATGACCACCACCACCGAATCCACCGACCTCGGCATCCGCAGGGTGGGTGCCGCCGACCGCCTGGCAGTGGCGACCACCATCGCCGCCGCGTTCTTCGACGACCCGACGACGCGTTGGCTCATCCCCGACATCGAGCGGCGGCGCCAACTCGTGGAGCCGCTGTTCGCGCTCTACGCCGACGCCTACATCCCCCACGGCAACGTGTACCTGACGGCCGACAACATGGGCTCCGCGGTGTGGCTGACGCCGGGGACCGAGCTCCTCACGCCCGAGCAGGGCGAGGCGTTCGGCGCCGCCATCCAGGAGGTCGCCGGTCCGGACGTGGAGCGCCTCTTCCAGATGGAGGAGATCTTCACCAGCCACCACCCGGACGAGCCGTACTACTACATGCAGTTCCTCGCCACCGTGCCCGCCTTCCAGAGCCGAGGCATCGGCTCGGCCTTCCTGCGGCGCATGCTGGCCGAGGCGGACCGGGAGCAGAAGCCGGCGTACCACGAGGCCACAACGCCTCGGAACCGAGCGCTCTACGAGCGCCACGGCTACGTCAACCTGGGCGAGTTCACCCTGCCCGACGACGGCCCGCCCCTGTGGCGCATGTGGCGCGACCCGCGCTAACCGCGACTCTCGAGGAAATGGGGTACCGATTCGGTACCCCATTTCCTCGAGACGACGGGAGTGCGGCGGTCAGGCGGACTTGAGGGCGTCGACGGCGGTGCGGGCCGCGGTGCGGGCGTCCTCGAGGTCGGCCATGGCGGCCCGCAGCTTCTGGCGGGCGGCGGTGAGAGCCGCCTTGTTGGCATCCAGGACGGCCCGGTCGCCCTTGTCGGCCTTCAGGACGATGACGGCGTCGTCGGCCTGGTTGGCGGCGGTGGTGGCCGAGGCGATCTCGGTGATCATCGTGTCGAGGGCGGCCTGGGCGGCGGCGACGTCCTTGCCCGCGGCCTTGGCCTCGTCGGCCCGGGCCTGGATCTTGGCCTCGAGCTCGGCGAGCGTGCCCGCGCCGACGGTGACCCGGTCGCAGCCGAGGACGACGCGGGTCTTGGGGGTCTCCAGCCAATAGATGCGGAAGTGGGTGAAGATCTGCTCGTGGAGGGCGACGGCCTCCGCGGGCACGGTCTCGGCCTGGATATCGGCGTTGAGCGCCTCGAGTCCCGTCTTGTCCGCCGCGAGCTGCGAGCGCAGGTCGGCGTTGTGTCCACAGTCGGCCCGGGCGCCGGCGACGGCGCTGTCGAGCTTGCGGATCTGCTCGGTGCGCTCCTTGATCTGTTCGTCGGACTTGGCCTTGAGCTGGTCGAGTCGGGCCGGCGGAGCGGTGGTGGTGGTCTGGGCGCCGGCCGGCGCGGCCATGGCGAGCGACAGGCCAGCGGTGAGGGCCAGGGCGGCCAGTCGGACAGGGGTGCGGATCATCGGGTTGCTCTCCTCGTTCAGTCGTCGGCCCGGTCGGGCGACGTGTCGTTGGCTCGGTTGACGGACTCCTGGCCCGCGGAGAGCTCCTCGTCCACCGCCCTCAGCTCGGCCTCCAGGTCGTCGGTGCGCACCGTCGCCGGCGACGAAGCAGCAGGCGCAGCCGCAGTCGTCGGGACGGCAGCGCTCGAGGCGCTGACAGCGGGCGCGTCGGGCTCGGTCCTGGGCGCGATCGCGGGCTGCGATCCCGATCCGTCCCCACCGCAGGCCCCGAGGGCGAGCGTCAGCAGGACGAGTGCGAGGTGGCGGTTCTGCATGCCGTCACCATCGGCTCGAGGCATGCGCCGGCTGTGGGCCGTATGTGAGGGAACCGTGAAGGGTTAGGAGGCGGGGACGAGCGAGGAGAGGCGCTCGAAGAGCTCGTCGAGCTCCTCGGTGCTGAACAGCTCCCTGTGCAGGGTCACGGTCAGCCACTCCTGGACCAGCTCACGGGCCGGGCCCTCGGTCTCGCCCCAGAGCTCGAAGAGCAGGGCCTGGACGCGCGAGGAGCTGTGCAGGGCCTGGGTCCCGGTTTCTGAGCGCCACGTGGCGATGAGGGTGTCGATCATGCTGGTCATGTCATCGGTTAAACGGCCCTAGGGCCTGAGGAGTTCCATCCTGGTTCGTGTCTGAGGGCACAGAGGTGAGTTGCCCGATTTCGGGTAATGGTAAACACAGTTTGATTGTTACTATGCCCGTAGGAGAAATACCCCGCGCCCCGCACCCCCTGAGGAGCATCCCGTCTGATGGCAGTTTCTGACCTGGATCTCGGCAAGTACCAGCTCGGCTGGAGCGACGAAGTCGAGTACGCCTTCACGCCCAAGAAGGGCTTGTCCGAGGACGTGGTCAAGGAGATCTCGTGGTGGAAGGGCGAGCCGCAGTGGATGCTCAACTATCGCCTCAAGGCCCTCCGGCACTTCGAGAAGCGGCCCATGGCGAAGTGGTTCGCCGTGAACATGCCCGCCCTCGACTTCAACGACATCTACTACTACCTGAAGCCGTCGGGGGCGCAGGTCGACGAGTGGGACGACCTGCCCGAGCAGATGAAGGCCACCTACGAGAAGCTCGGCATCCCTGAGGCCGAGCGCAAGTACCTGGCCGGCGTCACCGCCCAATACGAGTCCGAGGTCGTCTACCACCGCAACCGCGAGGACCTGGAGAAGCAGGGGATCCTGTTCTCGGACATGGACACCGCCGTGCGCGAGCATCCCGAGCTCGTCAAGCGATTCTTCGGCAAGATCATCCCGGCCAACGACAACAAGTTCGCCGCCCTCATCACCGCGGTGTGGTCTGGCGGCTCGTTCATCTACGTGCCGCCGGGCGTCAACGTCGAGATGCCGCTACAGGCCTACTTCCGGATCAACTCCGAGAACGCCGGCCAGTTTGAGCGCACGCTGATCATCGCCGACGAGGGCTCGCAGGTGCACTACATCGAGGGTTGCTCGGCGCCGGTGTACTCCACCGACTCCCTGCACTCGGCCGTGGTCGAGCTCGTCGCAATGCCGAGCGCACGCATCACCTACACCACCATCCAGAACTGGTCGCCCAACGTCTACAACCTCGTCACCAAGCGGGCGCGCGCCGAGGCCGAGGCCCACGTCGAGTGGATCGACGGCAACATCGGGTCCCGCCTGACGATGAAGTACCCGTCGGTCTTCCTCATGGGACCGAAGGCGTCGGGCGAGGTGCTGTCGGTGGCCTACGCCGGCGCGGGCCAGCACCAGGACGCGGGCGCCAAGATGTACCACCACGCCCCCGAGACGACGTCCACGATCATCTCCAAGTCGATCTCCAAGGACGGCGGCCGCACCTCGTACCGCGGCCTCGTCCATGTCGACGAAGGCGCCACCAACTCCAAGAGCTTCGTGCGCTGCGACGCCCTCATCCTCGACGAGGAAAGCCGGTCGGACACCTATCCCTACATGGAGATCGGTGAGCGGGATGCGCAGATCGGCCACGAGGCCACCGTCTCCCGAGTCGGTGACGAGCAGCTCTTCTACCTCATGAGCCGCGGCCTCTCCGAGGAGCAGGCCATGGGCATGATCGTCAACGGCTTCATCGAGCCCGTCACCCGCACCCTCCCGAT
>JBEEFQ010000324.1:0-13947 GCA_041166245.1 Actinomycetota bacterium
AGCGCGGCCAGCTCTGACGCGAACACGAAGCGTCCTGCCGCCCAGCCGTAGTACAGCGGCTTCTCGCCGAGGCGGTCGCGCGCGAGGACCAGACGCTGATCGGCTCGGTGCCACGCAGCGAGGGCGAACATGCCGTTGCAGCGATCGAGCGCCTCCCTGACGCCCCAGCGGTCGATGGCGGCCACGAGCACCTCGGTGTCCGATGAGCCGCGGAACGACACGCCCACCGCCGCCAGCTCGGTGCGGAGCTGGCGGTGGTTGTAGATCTCGCCGTTGAACACGACCACCCATCGACCCGAAGCCGACACCATGGGCTGCGCACCGGTCTCACTGAGGTCGAGGACCGCCAGCCGGCGGAAGCCGAGACCGATCCCCGCGGCGACGTCGACCCACGTCCCCGCCGCGTCAGGGCCGCGATGTGCGAGGGTCGAGGCCATGTGCGACGCAACACGCTCGAGCTCGTCGGCCGACGTCGAGGCTTGGGTGTCGAGCACGCCCGCGATGCCGCACACTGCTAGGTTCCGCTCCTCGATCGGTGCGGAGGGAGCGTAGCGGCGCCGTGCGAGTGCTCTGGCTTATCAAGGGCCTCGGGCCCGGTGGAGCGGAGCAGCTCTTGTTTGCGCTCGCCCGCCATCTCGATGACACCGTCGAGCCGACGGTGGCGTACGTCGTCGCCGAGAAGGACGCCTTCGTGGAGCCGCTGCGTGGTGCCGGCGTCGACGTGCGACGCCTCGGAGCGGACGGCCGTTCCTGGCTGCGGGACCTGCGCGCCGCGGTGCGATCGGGTCGGTTCGATGTCGTGCACGCCCACTCGCCTCTCCTGGCCGCGGCGGCCCGGGTGGCGACCGTCGGGCTCCGTCACCGACCCGCGCTCGTGTCCACCGAGCACAACGCCTGGTCGACGTTCGCGCTGCCGACCCGCGTGGCCAACGCGCTGACGACACCGCTCGACGACCTGACCATCGCCGTCTCCGAAGAGGCTCGTCAGTCGATCTGGTGGCCGGCGACGCGGCGGCGCTGCGAGGTCCTCGTCCACGGCATCGATCTCGCAGCCGTGCGGTCGAGCGCGGCGAACCGGGCCCAGATCAGAGCGGAGATCGGCGCGACCGAGAGCGATGTCGTCATCGCCACGGTCGCCAACTACCGGGAGCAAAAGGCGTATCCCAACCTGTTCGCAGGCGCCGAGATCGTGCTGGATCGCTGTCCATCGGCCCGCTTCGTCGCGGTGGGGCAAGGGCCCCTGCGGGCGAGCATCGAGGGCGAGCACGCCCGGCTCCGACGGAAGGACCGCTTCGCCCTGCTCGGCCGGCGCGACGACGTCCCCGCGGTGCTCGCCGCCGCCGACATCTTCGTCCTCGCGTCTGACTACGAGGGTCTCCCCGTCGCCCTGATGGAGGCGACCGCCCTCGGCCTGCCAGTCGTCGCGACCGCGGTCGGCGGCGTGCCCGAGGTGATCACCGACGGAGTCGAAGGCCTGCTCGTCCCCGCCCAGGATCCACACGCGCTCGCCACCGCGATCGAGCGACTCGTGACCGACGAAGATCTGCGCGAACGGCTCGCGACGGCGGCGCGACGCAAGGGCGACGACTTCGACATCGCTCGCGTGGCACGGACGCTCCAGGCTCGGTACGAGACGATCACCACCTCCCGGTAGCCGATACCGCCAGGGCATGCGGGTCCTCTTGCTCGGTGCAGGGTTCGGCGGTCCGGAGAGCTGGTCCAGCAGCCCGTCGGCCTGGGATCCGGTCCCTGGCCGAGTCCTGAACTCCTTACCATTGCCGGCGTGGAGCCGGACGGTGAGAGCGGGCGTGAGCTGCGTGAGGCTGTCGTCGACGCCTTGCCGTCGATCGTCCTCGTGCTCGACGGGAAGGGCACCATCACCTTCGCGGCGGGGACACTGCCGAGCCACGTGCAGATCAGCGCGGCCGAGCTGCAGGGCCGCAGCGCGTGGGAGTTCTTGCATCCGGACGACCTCGAGGACGCGGTCGGGTCGCTTGCCTACGCGCAGACCACGGACGAGGAGCCGGTCGGCCCCTTCCTGTTCCGGTACTTCGACCGCAACGGCGATGTCAGGATCGCTGATGCCGTCGCCCTGAACCGGTCCGAAGCCCCGGCGGTCGGGGGAATGGTCATGCTCCTCCGCGACGTCGTCGGCCAGCAGGCCGTCGAGCGGGCCCTCGAGTGCCTGGCCGAGGGCGGCGAGCTCGCGGTCATCGCCGAGCACATCCTGCGCGCCGTCGAGGAGACGCCGATCACCGGTCCCGGCTGGGTGCTCCGCCTCGACTGGCTCGGCGATCCGGTCGAGGGACGACCCGCGCAGGTCGAGGTCCTTGGACTGTCGCCGGGGGCGGTGACGCTCGGAACGTTGGCAGCCCACGTCGGTGACTGGGTGTTCGACGAAGGTGCGGAGGAACAGCTCGTCGATCCCGACTTGTCCACCGTCTCGGTCGAGCTGCGCGACGCGCTCCACGGGCTCGGCATGCATTCGCTCGTGGCCATGCCCGTGCGCACGCCCGACGCAACCCGCCCCGATCTGTGGCTGGTGGCCTGCAACCGCCGACAGGCCCCGGCGACGGTGAACGAGCGCAGGACGATCCGTCGGTACGCGTCAGTCCTCTCCGTGGCGGTCGAGCGCCTACGCCTCCAAGCCGAGCTCCGCCACGCCGCGACCCACGACGGCCTCACCGGTCTCGCCAACCGGGCGACGTTCATGGCGCGGCTGGCGGCCGCACGGGACGGAACCTATGCCCTGCTCTATCTCGACCTCGACGGCTTCAAGCCGATCAATGACCGGTTGGGACACGGCGCGGGCGACGCTGTGCTCGCCGAGATCGGCCGTCGCGTCACCAAGAGGGTGGGGGCCGACGACCTCGTTGCCCGCCTCGGGGGCGACGAGTTCGCCGTCCTCGTGCGCGAGGGCACACCCGAACAGGCCGAGGTGCTGGCCAAGGCGATCGTCGAGGCTGTCGCCCGTCCCATCGCCGTGCACGACGAGCAGGTCCTGCTCGGCGTGAGCATCGGCATCGCGACCGGCGCGGCCCTTGAGCTGGCCTCGCTGCTCGAGCGGGCCGACGGCGCGATGTACGAGGCGAAGATGGACGAGGGCGTGGGCGGCTGGCGGGTGGCCGAGCACGGAGACCGCCGCGTCGCCGACCGCAGGGCACCACGGTCGAATCCGGTGTGACGCTGCTAATCCCTGGCCGGCCTCCATGGGGATTGCGATGATTGCGGCCATGGCCACGACCCGACGCGCCGACATGTTCATCGATCTCGAGGACGACCCGCGTGAGGACGGACCGAGGTTGGGCGACGAGCGCACCACGCTGGTCGAGTTCCTGCGCAGTGTGCGCCTCACATTGGAGATGAAGTGCGCAGGTCTCGATGCCGAGGCGCTGGCGCGGCGCTCGGTCGAGCCGTCGACGATGTCGCTCCTGGGACTGGTACGACACCTGGCCGAGATGGAGCGTGGTTCGTTCCGGGAGGTGATGGCCGGACAGGACGCCCCCCGGCTGTTCTGCTCGGACACCGACCGTGACGGGGATTTCGATGGCGCTGTTCCCGACCCCCAGGTGGTTGCGGAGGCGTGGCGCGCATGGCGAGCAGAGGTGGACTTCGCCGAGCGGTTCGTGGCCGATGCACCGAGTCTCGACATCACCGGCAAGGACCGGAGTGGCGTCGGCCAGGGGCAAGGGCCGATCTCGCTGCGCGAGGTCATGGTCGAAATGATCCACGAGTACGCCCGCCACCTCGGTCACGCCGACCTGCTCCGTGAGCGGATCGACGGGCGCATCGGCCAATAGCTCGTTCAAGCCTCCGCTAGATCTTCTCGTTCATCTCGTCGCCGGCGGTTGGAGGCGGTGGCTACAGCTTCTTCGAGGACCCGACCTCGTGCTGGAACACGCGGGAGTCGCGTATCAGGGCTGCCTGCTCGGACGACGGCCCCGAGCCTCTGAACGATTCGACTGCCTCGACCGACTTCCACTGCTCGTAGACGTTGATTCGGTCACGCTCGATGGGATCAGCAGCAAGATGGAAGTCGATGCAGCCGTCGTCGTTCCTCGCCGCCAGGATCACCTCTCGACATCCCTGCACGTAGGCGTCCCGCTCGGCCTCGTCGACGAAGATCGCCCCTGACACGATGATCATGCCGCGATGGTCGCACAAGCCGATGGAGGTTCCTTCGGGGACCGCCAGCCGGCGTCATGGGCGACCAGCGGGGACGCAATGGGCTGGCGCACTTCGCGGCAATATTGTCCGCCAGTGCACCAGCCCACGTCCCGTCTGCGCCGGCTGTTCGACGAGTGGCGGCCGTCGGCCATCACCCTGGGCCAGCCCGCGTTCCCGCTCGCGGTGCTGTTCGGCCTGAACGCCGTCGATGAGCTGGACCGCACCGCCTTCGCGGTCCTGCTCCCCGACATCCGAGACCACTTCGGGCTGAGCGACGCCGCCGCCTTGTCTCTCGTGGCCGCGTCCACCATCGCGGTGCTGCTCATCGAGGTGCCGCTGTCGTTCTACTGCGACCGCCGCAACCGCGTCCGCATCGCGACCATCGGGGCCGCGACTTGGGCCCTGTTCTCGATCGGCACCGGCCTGGCCGTCAGCGTCGCCCTGCTGGTGGCGGCGCGCATCGGAGCCGGCGCCGGGCGCGCGGTCGTGAACCCGACCCACAACTCGCTCCTGTCGGACTGGTACGAGCCGAAGGCCCGGGTGAAGGTCTTCGCCGTCCACCGCCTGGCCAACTCGGTCGGCCAGATCGTCGGACCGGCGGTCGCCGGACTGGTCGCCTACCTCCTCGGGTGGCGCTGGCCCTTCTTCCTCTTCGCGGTACCGACGTTCGTATTCGTCCTGCTCAGCCTGCGCCTGCACGAGCCCGTCCGCGGCTCGCACGAGCGGCGGGCGGCCGGGGCCGACGACGCGGTCGCAGACATCGAGGACCTCCCCGAGCGGCCGTGGGCCACCATGCGGGTGCTGGCCCGCATCCCGACCTTCCGCCGCGTCTGGATGGCGGTGCCGTTCCTCGGCATCGCCCTCTTCGGGATACCCAATCTCCTTTCCCTCCTGTACGAGGACGTCTTCGGGCTCAACGCCGCTGCCCGCGGCATCATCACCGCCGGCATCGAGCCACTGCAGATCCTCGGTGTCATCGTCTCGCTCCCTTGGGTGTCACGGATCGCGGCGACGCGTCCGAGCTTCCTCCTCCGCTTCGTCGCGTACGTGGGCGTCGTCGACGGCATCCTCCTCGTGGTGCTGGCCAATGCGCCGAACGTGGCCGTCGCGGTCGGGATCCACGCCTTGGTGGCCGGCTCGATCGGCACGCTGGCTCCCGCCTTCTTCGCCATGACCTCGCTCGTCGCGCCCCCTCGGGTTCGGGCCGCGGCGTTCTCGACGATGGCGGTCTTCGCCGTCCCCGGCATCGCCGTGTTCCTGCCCGTCATCGGCGCCCTGTCCGACGCCTACGGCATCCAGGCGAGCATGCTCATGATGGTCCCGGTGTCGCTTGCGGCCGGCTTCATCCTCTCCTCGGCCCGACACACGCTCGAGGCCGACATCGAAGCGGTGCGGGCGGAGTCACTCGCCCGCGTCGTGGCCGACGTGCCTGGAGGCATCGACCTCCCGTGACGGCGCTCGGGCTTGCCCATGTCGCGATCTGCGTACCCGACCTCGAGGCCGCAGTCAGCTGGTACACGACGGTGCTCGGACTGACGGTGTTGTCGCCCCCCTTTCGCATGCAGGGCGACGCCATCACCGGTGACATGGGTGAGCTGCTCCCGAGCCGACCGGTCGCGGTCTACGCCGCCATCCTCGGCACCGCCTCGAACGACCACGTGCTGGAGGTCATCGAGTACCCGAACGAGCCGACCGTGGGATCCGAACCCCACCGTGTGGCCCAGCCCGGCATCACCCACATCGGCCTGGTGTGCGACGACATCGAGGCGACGCGCGCCACTCTCGAGGCGGGTGGTGCCGAGCTCCTCACGGCGGGGGTCACGTCGGTGGCCAACCTGCGCACCACGTGGTTCCGCGACCCGTGGGGCGTGACGTTCATCCTCTTGGAGAAGACCGACCCGGCCAAGCCGTACTGGCGGCAGTACTGATGGTGCCGCCGGTTCGTCACCTCTTGCGAGCGAAGGATCTCGCCGACGGTCGGTACTTCGACCCGCTCACGGTCGCCGACCTGGCCCGCGCCGCCGGCTTGTCGCCTGCGCACTTCAGCCGGGAATTCCGACGGGCCTACGGCGAGGCGCCCCACCAGTACCTGCTGACGCGCCGACTCGAGCGGTCCGCCGCGCTCCTGCGCAATACCGATCGTCCTGTTACCGAGATCTGCTTCGCCGTCGGGCTGTCCAGCGTCGGCTCGTTCACGACCAGCTTCCGCCGCGTCTACGGCACCACACCGCTCGGGTACCGCTCGGCCTTCCCGCCCGCCCGTCGGCACATCCGCATTCCGGAATGTGTGGCGCAGGCCTACGGTCGCCCCGAGAACCGCACGTTTGGAGAAGCCGCCTCGGAGGTCCCGCTCGTACCGTGACGACAGACGAAGGAGGACACATGATCAAGATCGCCAATGCGCAGTTCTGGGTCCACGACCAGGAAGAGGCACTCGGCTTCTACACCCGAACCCTCGGCTGGGAGGTGCGGGCGGACGTCACGATGGACGAGTGGCAGTTCCGGTGGCTCGTGGTCGGCCCGCCGGGACAAGACGACGTCGGCCTCGTCCTCATGCCCATCCCCGCCCCTCCCATGCTCGACGATGCCACCAAGACGCAGCTGGCCGAGCTCGTCGCCAAGGGCGCGGGCGGCACCTTGTTCCTCGAGACCGACGACTGCCAGGCGGCATACGACGAGCTATCGGCGCGGGGCGTCGTGTTCAACGACCCCCCGACGGCACAGCCCTACGGCATCGACACCTCGTTCCGAGATCCGTCGGGCAACAACGTCCGCCTCACGCAGGTCATGGAGTTCTCCATGGATCGCGGGGACTGACGACAGCGCAGCTGCATGGACACCCACCTGATCGCGGCCGCCTCGTGATCCCGGCGCTGTCGGCCAAGCTGGGACACGACGGCGCGATGAGTTCGAACCGTGGATGACGTCCACACTGCAGCCGACCAATGACGAGGAGAAGGGGCGGCATGTACGCAGCGATCAACGGCATCGACCTCTACCACGAGGTCCACGGCAGCGGTCCGCCGCTCGTCGTGCTGCACGGAGGCGTGCTCAACGCCGAGCTCACCTTCGGGGCGATGGTGCCCCGACTGGCCGAATCGCACCAGGTGATCGCCGTCGACCTCCAGGGCCACGGCCGCACCGCTGACAGCGACCGCCCCTTCACCCTCGCCAGTGCGGCCGACGACGTCGTCGGCCTGCTCGATCACCTCGGCGTCGGCCGGGCCGACATGTTCGGCTACAGCCTCGGGAGTCTGGTCTCGACCGAGGCGGCGGTCGCCCACGCCGAGCGGGTCGGCCGCCTGGTCCTCGCGTCAGGTCACATCCGCCCCGACGGCTACCGCCCCGAGATCATGGCTCCCGAACAGACCTCCCCTCTGCTGCCGACCGAGGACGATTTCAAGGAGATGCAGGCGTCGTACGAGTCGATGGCACCCGACCCCGGCCACTTCTTCGCCTTCCTCGAGAAGCTGCAGCCGGTCGTGTCTGCGTTCGAGGGCTGGTCCGACGACGCCATCCGCGGCATCGCCGGGCCCACGCTGCTCATCGTCGGCGACCGCGACTTCGTGCGTCTCGAGCACGCCGCGCTCATGCTCGGCTTGTTCCCCGACGCGCAGCTCGCCGTGCTCCCCGGCACGACCCACATGCAGGTCATCCGGCGCACCGATGCCGTGCTGGCCCTCGTCGAGCGGTTCTTCGCCGACGCTGTCTAGCCGCGTTCGCTGCCTCGGGCGCTGAGCCGCCGGATGCCCGCGATGAGCCGTCGGTAGAGCGGCCGCAACGCCCAAGCCGGGAGGTACCGGTGACGCTCTTCGTGCCACACCCTCGCCCGGCGATGCGGCTTGACCAGCCGCAACCCGAACTGGATCACCGGCGACGGGTGGTAGCGCTCGGTGGGCTCGGCGGTGAGGACCTCGATGCTGCACAGGTGCTTCGTGCTCATGAAGCCGTACTGGCTGGGGCTGACCAGCCGGACCGGTGCGCCGTGGTCGCCGTCGAGCGGACGGCTGTCGAGCTGCTCGGCGATGAGCACGTCGCCGGCCAGCGCGTCGTCGAGCAGCACGATCGACCGATAACCGTCGAGACCGCCGAAGGTGACGTGGGTGACAGTCGTCCCCGGTAGCAGCGACGGCTCGATGCACCTGCGGTAGAAGGTCTCGAACGCGACGCCCTCCCAGCGCAGGCCGGTGGCGGACCACCCGGCCACGCAGTGAAAGTCGGCGGTCTGCTCTCGACGGGGAAGCCTTGTCAGCTCGGCGACCGGGACCGTGAACGGCGCGGCCACCGCGCCGCTGATCTCGATGACCGGATCGGCGGGCACTTCGGGCGGTGGCCGGTGGAAGTGCGTCCCGAAGCGCGGGAAGCCGTCGACGGCGCGCTGGCCCGGTGGCAGGGTCACGCCGGCACTGCCGTCTCGGCGCGCCACGTGCGCGCGAACCCGCGCAGCATCGCCGGGTACACGAGCAGATACCTGAACGGCTTGATGGCAGCCATATAGGCCTCGCCGAGCAGGCCGTTGGGCTTCACGTACACGGCCATCTCGGCATGGAAGCCGCCGTCACCGTCGGGCACCCAGCCGAGGTGCAGCACTCCGTGCATCGTGTGGTTGGCGGCCTCGGCTGCGAACTCGTCGTCGAGCAGGTAGAGGGGGGTGAAGGGCACGGCGTCGAAGTCCGGCCCGGACGGGCCGTCGCGCAGATCCGCCGGCAGCCGGTCGCGCAGTGTCGGCACGCGGGCGCCGACCCCGTCGTCCGGGTCGTCCCACCCGAACAGCTCCCCGAGCTTCCACCGGATGCGGAACAAGGCACTGACGACGCCCGGCGAGCGCCCGGTGGGGTCGAGGGCGGCGGCCATCTGCACCAGTCGGGAGAAATCGTCGGGGCCACCCGGTGTGGGCAGCCGCCACACGTCCTCGAGCCGGAAGTCGCCCACCAGCTCGTGGATGCGCCACGGCCGGCCGCGGTGGTGGCTGTTCGGAATCCTCACGGGACCTCCCAAGGGTAACCGACCGGATGTCTTTCACCGACTCTATGTCGGTGACCGACTGTCGGTCAACTGGGTACCGTGCGCGCGTGTCGGTCAAGCCGCTCCGAGCCCGCCAGGCAGAGGCGACCCGGAGCCTCCTCATCGAGGTGGCACGGGAGAACTTCACCGAGCACGGCTACGCGGCGACGTCGATCGACGACATCATCCAGCAGGCCGGAGTCGCCCGCGGCGCCCTGTACCACCACTTCCCCGGCAAGGAAGCGCTGTTCCGCGCCGTCTACGAGACGGTCGAGGGCGAGGTCGTCGCCCGGGTCATGGCGGCGGCCGCGTCCCAGGCGTCGCCGTGGGAGGCGGTGCGGGCCGGCCTGTCGACCTTCCTCGACGGCTGCCTCGAGCCGTCGTTTCGACGCATCGTGGTGCTCGACAGCGTGTCGGTGATGCAGTCGCAGGTCCTCGAGGTCGGCATCGACCCCGTCGAGCTGCCCATGCTGCGCAGCGTCCTCACACCACTGCTCGGCACCGCCACGTTCGGAGGGACGGCCATCGACGCCCTCACCTATGTCGCGCTCGGCGGTCTGTACGGCGCGTCGCTCTACATCGCCCGGGCGGCAGACCCGCAGGCGGCCCGAGCCGAGGTCGACGTCGTGCTCGACACGCTCATCAGCGGCCTGGTACGACCAACCTCATGAGCTCGCTCACCGATCGTCCGAACACCGCGCTGCTGATCGTCGACGTGCAGCGCGACGTGGTCGCCGACGCCCACGATCGCGACGGTGTGATCGCCAACATCAACACCCTGCTGCGCCAGGCCCGCGACACCGGCACGCCGGTGATCTGGGTCCAGCACAGCGACGACGAGCTGCCCGAGGGCTCCGACGGCTGGCAGTACGTCGACGAGCTGCAACGGGAGGACTCAGAGCCGCTGGTCCACAAGCACTTCGGCGACTCGTTCGAGGAGACCGACCTCGAGGCCCTCCTCGCCGAGCGGATGGTCGGCCACCTCGTCGTCGCCGGCGCCCAGACCGACGCCTGCATCCGCAGCACCCTGCACGGCGCGCTGGTCCGCGGATACGACGCCACGCTGGTCGCCGACGCACACACCACCGACGACCCCAGCCAGTGGGGCGCGCCGCTCAACGCCGAGCAGGTCATCGCCCACACCAACCTGTACTGGAAGCACTCGGAGGCCCCCGGTCGGACGGGTGGCACGATCGCCACGGCTGAGGTCGACTTCGGCGCCAGCAGCTGACCGGGTGCTCTCCGGTTCCATCCCTTGGATGGCGGGGAAGCGGTCGTCGCTGAGGGTCACGAGCCGCAGCTGTCGCTCGAATCGCCGGCCGGCGATCGCCCTCCCAGCCGCGACGACGACTGCGACGCCGACGACTGCGAGCACAGAGATCACGAGCATGGTCATCTCGTGATTGTCCCGAGGGCTGTCCCAGGCGACATCACCCATCCGAGTAGCTCCCGTTCTTCGGGGCCGAGGATCAGGCGGGAAGCGTCACGGCCGGGCCCGGCCGGTCGACGCACACCGTGTCGAGTACCTCGAGGTGCTCGAGGCAGGCGGTCGGCGGCCCGGTCCGCTCCTCGCTGCCGACCTCCACCCGCGTCACGTCACCCACCGGTACGGCCACGATGGTGGTCGGCCCCTGGTTCGGGGGTCCGGGTCCGGGCAGGCCGACGTCGGCTCGCGTCGGCGCCGGTGACGCGGCGGAGGTGACGTGGGGCCTCGCAGCCGGTTGTTCCAAGGTCGTCGACGTCGCTCGCATGACACCGCCGGCGTTCGCCGGGCGCGTCGTCGGGGCCAGCAGGAGGGAGCCGGCCTGGATGGCGACGACCAACACCACGGGCCCGGCCAGGGCCAGCCGGGCGCGGGGCCGCAATCGGCGCAGAACGAGGTCGAGCCAGGCCAATCCCGCGACGACGAAGCCCCCGCCCAGGGCACGCCGCAGGCGGGCTCGGGCTCGATGGCGACGCACGGCGAGCCGGACCGTCTCCTGACGAGACGCGTCCGGTGATGCGACGGCGAAGAGTGCGCTGCGATCGCGCGGCGAGAGCGACGTCACCCCCGCCAGCGCGGCCTCCAAGGCGAGGCGGCCCTCGACCAGCCGGACGGTGTCCTCGGTGGCGGGAACGTCGGGACACTCGGTGGTGGCCACTCGCCGCGTCTTCCGGACCGCGTCGATGCGAAGCCGCCAGGTCACGCGCCAGCACCACCGCGCCAGATCCTCACGTGTGGCGAAGTCCTGAGGGTGGGCAAGGGCCCTGACCGCCACCTCCTGCACGATGTCCTCGGCATCGGCGGGCGGAACCTGCCGGCCGCAGAGCACCCGCACCAGCTCACCTCGGACCCGGGGCCACTCTCGCCCGAAGTCCACGGACGGCGGCGATTGCTCTCCCACCTACCTCACGTTCCCTGTTGGCTGCGTGGCTCGCCGACGCTAGAGGGGTTCGGCACCGACGTTGACGACTCCTGCCGGCGCACGCGCGCGGGGCGTCGGACGAGATGTGTAATCACCCGCCGCCTCGCACGTTTGCGCAGTGAATCCGACCAAGGAGAAGCGATGCGCACGATCCGTAGGCAGGGGCTCAGGGTGTTGGCAGCGGTGGCCGTGGTGGCCGCGGTGTGCGGGTTGGGCGCGGCGCCCGCCTCCGCCGGACCCTGCTACATCGTCACGGTCGAGGGCGGCCCCACCGCCACCGTCTGTCCGCTCGACTGAGTCCTGACGCGATGAGACGACCGGCGGGGAGGCGCAGGGTGGCGCGCCTGCAGAGGCCGGGTGCGGAGCCGCGGCTCGGGTTCGGGCTCGTGGGCGAGGACGAGCCCGTGTTCATCGTTCGCGGCCAGGACCTGGCCGCGCCCGCCACCATCGAGGCGTGGGCCAAGGAGGCGCTGCTCCACGGTGCTCACCCCGTCATCACCGACATGGCGGTGCGCTGGGCCGACCGGGTGCGCGACTGGCAGCGTTGCCACGGCGCCCAGGCCGCGTGGCGCCAAGAAGGCGATGCCTGAGGTTCCGGGACGGGCGCCCCCGTCTGGGCCGCTCCGTCTGCGCGCTCCGGCGACGGCGCCACTCGCGTGACCCGTCGCCCCCACGTCACCCACGACATCGGCAAGCCCGCCGGGCGTGGCCAATACCTGACCAAGCAGGTCCTCGTCATGGCCGCCGGCACCGCGGCGCCGGTGGCCACGGCCCTCATCGTCGTCGCCGTGCTCGGCTGTCTCGGTCTCGCCCGCCTGGCCGGGGGAGCAGGCAGCGTGGCGCCGCACTGGTTCTACCTCCCGGTCCTCTTCGCCGCCGTGCGCTTCGGGCCCGGGGCGGCGTTGGTCACCGGGGTGGCGGCAGCGGTCGCGGCCGGACCGCTGCTGCCACTCGACGTCGCCGCCGACCAGGCCCAGTCCCTGCCCGACTGGCTGAGTCGCGGCGTCTCCCTCGTGATCATCGGTCAGCTTGTTGCGTTCATGGCGGCCCGGTCGGTGGCTGAGCTCACCGACGAGCTGGACCAGCTCGCCATGACGGCCGAGCTGCGGCAGGGCCTGGAGCGCTCGGAGTTCGTCGTCATGTACCAGCCGGTGGTGTCGCTGGAAACGGGCCAGGTGGTGGGGGCCGAGGCCCTGGTGCGTTGGATGCCCGGCGGGCGCCCCGGCGTCGGACCTGACGTCTTCATCCCTGTGGCCGAGGCGTCCGGCCTGATCTTCGCCCTCGGGCGCTGGGTGTTGGGTGAGGCGTGCCGGCAGGCCGCGCACTGGGTGCGCTCCTTGCCCGAAGGCCGCACCTTTCACATCTCGGTCAACCTCTCGGCCCGCCAGCTCGGCGACCCCGACCTGTTGGCCCTCGTGCGTCTCGCACTCGACGAGGCCGGGCTCGATCCCGCCGCGCTCTACCTGGAGGTGACCGAGACGTCATTGATCGAGGACCTGGACGCGTCGGTCGCGGCGCTGACGGGGCTCAAGAACCTCGGAGTGCGCCTCGCCATCGATGACTTCGGCACCGGCCAGTCCTCGCTGTCCTACGCCCATCGCTTCCCCGTCGATGTCATCAAGGTCGACCGCAGCTTCGTCTCCGAGATCGAGAGTCATGCCGCCAGCGCGGCGGTGACCGCCGGCATCGTGCAGCTGGCGCACAACCTCGGCATGCAGGCCCTGGCCGAAGGCATCGAGACTGACGCCCAGTACCGGCGCTTGCAGCTGATGGGCTGCGATCTCGGCCAGGGCTACTTCTTCGACCGCCCCGGCACGCCGGACGTGGTGACCAGCCGGCTGCTGCTCTAGGTGGGAGCGCGGGCGGACAGGCCCGGGAGCAATGTGGCGACGAGAGCGTCGGCATGGGCCTCGACCCACGCGGGGTCGGTCGGCTCGGCGCCGGTGAGGAGACGGGCCTCTGGTGCGTTGACGAACGGCAGCGAGGCGGCACCGACGATCACGTAGTGCACCGTGGCGGCATCGATCGGGGCGGCGATGCCGGCGGCGCGCAGCCGCTCCCACACGTCCCGGGTCGCGTCGTAGATCGGGCGAACGTGGCGCTCGACCATCCATCGCAGCCGGTCGCCGTCCTCGGTGCCCTCGTGCACCATGATCCGGTTGAGCTCGGGGTGGGCGGCCGCGAAGCGAACGAACCGTCGGATCGCGTCGGCGAACGCCGAGGCCAGGTGGGCGGGGTCGTCGGTACGTGCGGGCAGGGGCACCTCGGCCAGATCGTCCCCCAGCAGGCCGAAGAGGTGGTCGACCGCCGCCACCCACAATGCTTCCTTCGAGGCGAAGTGGTAGTTGATCTGGGGCTGGTGGGCATCGAC
>JBEEFQ010000325.1:0-4176 GCA_041166245.1 Actinomycetota bacterium
GCTCGCTCAGTGCAGCGCCCACGGCGAACCCATCCCGGCCCGGTTCGAGGGCGACGTAGTGCGCTTCCTGCGGCCCCGGCCGCGCGTGGCGCCCGGTCAGGCCGTCGTGCTCTACGACGGTGACGAGGTGCTCGGTGGAGGAGAAGCAGCGTGAGTGACGATGACGACCTGGGCGCGCGCGACCCGTTCAAGGACGCGACCGCGAAGCAGGCCCTGGTGGCCATCGCCATGATCTTCGTGTTGGGCCTGGTCATCGGCTTCGCGCTGGGGAAGACCGTCTGATGCCGATCAACCGCACCGACCCGCCCTACATCGCCGACGAGCGTCCCATGCTCGAGGCGTGGCTCGAGTACCACCGGGACACGCTGGCGCAGAAGTGTGATGGCCTCTCGCCCGAGCAGCTGCGCATGCGGTCAGCCCATCCGTCGTCGCTGTCGCTGCTGGGGCTCGTGCGCCACATGGCCGACGTCGAGCGCAACTGGTTCCGCCGCGTGCTCGGCGGCGAGGAGGCCCCGGGCCTGTTCTGGACGCCCGACAACGAGGACGGTGACTTCGACGACGTCGACACCGCCGACGTCCACGAGGCGTTTGCGGCGTGGACGGACGAGATCGAGAACGCCCGCGCCGTGGCCGCCGCCGCCGACAACCTCGACGTCACGGGGAAGCGGCGTGACGCCGACGTCTCTCTACGGTGGATCTACGTGCACATGGTCGAGGAGTACGCCCGCCACAACGGCCACGCCGACCTTCTCCGCGAGAGCATCGACGGGGTCACCGGGGAGTAGGTCGAAGGGGTCGCGGCGGCGAATACCTTCAGGATGCCTCGCCGCCTGCTCGCCCTCGCTGTCGCCACGCTGCTCGTGGTCGCGGGGGTGTCCACCGCCCAGGCCCGCCCCGCACGCACGCCGGCCCGCCATCTGCTGGTCCAGGACGGGCGCATCGTGGACGAGCGGGGCCGCACCGTCCTGCTGCGGGGCGTCAACGTGAACCAGCTGGGCGACTACTTCCAGTCGAACCCCGCCGTGCCGGCCACGCTTCCGTTCAGCCGAGGCGACCTCGAGCAGATTGCCGCCCTCGGCCTCAACTCGGTGCGCCTCCTCGTCCACTGGAGCCTGCTCGAGCCGCAGCCGGGCGTGCGGGACGACGCCTACCTCGAGCGGGTGCGCCAAGCGGTGCGCTGGGCGGGCGAGCTCGGCCTGTACGTCGTGCTCGACATGCACCAGGACGCGTGGGGCAAGTACATCGCGACGGACCGGGCCGAGAGCTGTCCGGCTCCGCTCTCCCATGCCCCGGGTTGGGACGGTGCGCCAGAGTGGGCCACGCTGACCGACGGGCTCAGCCGCTGCCGCCTGTCCCTGCGGGAGGCATCACCGGCCGTGGCCCAGGCATGGCAGTCGTTCTGGATCGATCGCGAGGGCATCCAGCAGCACCTGGTCGACACGTGGGCCTGGCTGGCGGGTGCCTTCCGCAGCGATCCCACCGTCGTCGGCTACGACCTCGTCAACGAGCCCAACCCGGGCTTCACACTCGGTGCGACCGACCTGACCTTCCTCGGCGAGTACCACCGCCGGGCGCTCGAGGCGATCCGCGTCGCCGAGAACGGCGGGCTCACCAAGATCGTGTTCTTCGAGCCGGTGGCCACGTGGTCGGCAACGTCGGCCGGCGTGCCCCGTCCGTGGACGACCGACGACCAGATCGTGTTCGCGCCGCACATCTACACGGGCTCGATCACGGCCGACAAGGCCGTCACCGGCCAGGAGGTGGTGCCCTTGCGCTTCGGCTTCGAACAGGCCGAGCGGGAGGCGTCGGTGTACGGCACCACGTTCTGGGTCGGGGAGTGGGGCCCGTTCTCCGACGCGGCAGGCGATGGCGATTACATGACCCGGTTCGCCGCCCTCGAGGACGAGTTCCAGGTCGGGTCCGCGTTCTGGCAGTGGAAGCAGGCGTGCGGCGACCCCCACGGTGTGTCCTACCCCGACGGTGGTGTGCCTTCGGAGTCGGGCAACCTCGTGCGCGTTCGCTGCGACGACCCGGCCGCGCCGGCTGGTGTGGTCACCGGTTTGGTGGAGCGCAACGCCAGCGTGCTCTCTCGCCCCTACCTGCGGGCCTTCCCCGGCGCGGCCACGTTCACGTCCGACCCGGCCATGCGCTCGCTGGTCGCATCCGGTGTGGCCGCGCCAGGCTCTGCACCCCTCGAGGTATGGGTTCCGGGCGCCACCCGCCCCCAGGTCCACACCGCCAACCTGCGCCGTGTCGACATCAGCGCCGTCCCCGGCGGCTGGCTCCTCCGCGCCACCCCACGCGGCGGCCCCTGGACCCTGTCGCTCAACCCCAGCTGACTTTTTCGCGATTTGCTGCGCCATGCGAAGCAAATCGCGAAAAGGTCAGGAAGGGAGGCGTCTGGTGCGGGCTTCGGCGAGGACGGCGCCGGGTCTGGTGGGGGTGAACAGGAGGCCGGTGCAGGTGGTGGCCTTGCCGACTGACGTGCGCGGGGTTGCGACGTTGACCGTCACCGGCTCGCGGAGCGCCAGCTCGAGGGCGAGGCCAAGTGCTCGTTGGGTGATGTCGAGCGACGGCGAGTCGGTGGTCGCGGGACGGACGGCGGCCACGCCACGCTTCTGGAAGAGCATGGCGTCGGACAGCGCGAGGTCGTCGTGCACGACGACACCGGCGGGCACGAACACGATCCACCGTCGCGACAGGCCGTGCAATGAGCGGCCCAGCAGCGCGGCCGCGGGCAGGCCGAGCAGCACGACCAGTCCGCCGAGCACCCATTGCTTCGCGGCGAGCAGCAGGACCGCAGCGGTGGGTGCGGCCACGAGCACGGCCCACGCCAGTGGCAGCGGCCCGAGCAGCAACGGCCCCGGCGGACGCAACAGGAAGCGGCGCTCGTTCGGATAGGCGGGCCCGTTCACGAAGAAGGCGCCGGTCTCGGGGAGGAACACGACGGCGAGCGTGGGGATCCACCAGATGGCACCGAGCGCGCCGTGACCGTCGAGGGCGGCCACCGCGCTGGCGACCGCGCCTGCCGGCGCCGCCACGCGCACGACCGTCAACGCGATGGGGTGGGGGACGAGGGTGGCGACGAGGACGATGGCCCACACCACCCACAACCCGACCGACCCGGCCGAGCGCACGGCCGGGTCGCGGCCGTCGAGGGCGGCAGCCAGGCCGGGACCGGCGGTGAAGGGGAGCACGGCCCACGCGGCCCGCAGGAACCAGGGCACGAAGCGGGTCATGGGGACTCCGGAATCTAGGCTGCCAACCATGTACGAGTCGGCAGGCGATACTCGGGCAGCAGCCCGCGATGGGGCACGCGTTCAACAGAGCAGCGCGCGCCGAAGGTGTGGGGACCCCATCGCAGATCAGCGAGCGCAGCTTGCAAGCGAGCGAGTGTGATGGCCGAAGTAAGGCTCGTCGATCTGGAAGTCATCAAGCGCTACAGCCTGGCCATCCGCCAGGAGTCGGCGCCCGCGGCCGAGGTGCTGGCGGCCCTCGACGCCAGCCGGGCCACGGTGTTGGCCGCCATGACGGCGCGCCGCGTCCCGGCGCCTCGCCCCGCGCCTCGCAGCACCCCGCGTCGCACCCCCCGCAAGGCGTGAGCTCCGACCCCGCGGCGCGCGCCGCCGAGCTGCGGGAACAGATCGAGCACCACAACGCCCGGTACCACCAGCTGGACGACCCGGAGATCTCCGACGCCGAGTACGACGCCCTCGTCCGCGAGCTGGCGGCCATCGAGGATGAGCACCCGGAGCTGCGCACGGCCGAGTCGCCGACCCAGACCGTCGGGGCCCCGGCTCTCTTCGCGCCGGTGCAGCACCTGCAGCGGATGATGTCGCTCGAGAACGCGGTGTCGTTCGACGAGCTGGTGGCGTGGGGCAAGCGCATGGAGCGCTACATCGACGGCGACGTCGACTACGTGTGCGAGCTCAAGATCGACGGCGTCGCCATGTCGTTGCTCTACGAGGACGGTCGCTACGTGCGGGCCGCAACGCGCGGCGACGGGGCGGTGGGCGAGGACGTCACCGACAACGTGGCGACGGTGGCCGACGTCCCCGAGCAGCTGTCGGTGCAGAAGGCGCCCAAGGTGCTCGAGGTCCGGGGCGAGGTGTACATGCCGCTGGCCGCGTTCGAGGAGCTCAACCGCCGCCAGGGCGAGGCGGGCCTGCGCCTCTT
>JBEEFQ010000326.1:0-7822 GCA_041166245.1 Actinomycetota bacterium
GGTGGCACGACCTGATGGCCAAGGCGGACCCGGACTGCCCGTGCGAGTCGATGGACTCGGAGGACCTCCTGTACCTCCTGTACACGTCGGGCACAACGGCCAAGCCCAAGGGCATCATGCACACCACCGGCGGCAACCTCACCCAGGTCGCCTTCACCCACAAGTACGTCTTCGACATCCACCCCGAGACCGACGTGTACTGGTGCGCGGCCGACATCGGTTGGGTGACGGGCCACAGCTACATCGTCTACGGCCCGCTCGCCAACGGGGCCACGTCGGTGATGTACGAAGGAACGCCCGACTTCCCCGACAAGGACCGCTGGTGGTCGATCGTGGAGCGCTACGGCGTGAGCATCCTCTACACCGCGCCGACGGCGATCCGGACCTTCATGAAGTGGGGGTCGCAGTACCCCGAGGCCCACGACCTCACCAGCCTGCGCCTGCTCGGCAGCGTCGGCGAGCCCATCAACCCCGAGGCGTGGATCTGGTACCAGCAGAACATCGGCGGCAGCACGTGTCCAGTGGTCGACACGTGGTGGCAGACCGAGACGGGCGCCATCATGATCTCGCCCTTGCCGGGCGTGACCGTCACCAAGCCGGGCTCGGCGACCTTCCCGCTCCCGGGCATCGAGGCCGAGGTCGTCGACGACCAGGGCAACAAGGTGGAGAAGGGCGGCGGCTACCTCACCCTCACCCGGCCGTGGCCGTCGATGCTGCGGGGGATCTACGGCGACCCCGAGCGCTACCGCGACACGTACTGGGGCCGCTTTGACGGCCGCTATTTCGCGGGCGATGGCGCCAAGGTCGACGACGACGGCTACCTGTGGCTCCTCGGCCGCGTCGACGACGTCATGAACGTGTCGGGCCATCGCGTGTCGACCACCGAGGTGGAGTCGGCGCTCGTCGCCCACCCGTCGGTCGCGGAGGCGGCGGTAGTCGGCAGCAAGGACGACACCACGGGCCAGGCGATCATCGCCTATGTGACGCTGCGCTCGGGCAACGAGCCGAGCGAGGCCCACGGCGAGGACCTGCGCAAGCACGTCTCCCAGAAGATCGGCGCCATCGCCCGCCCGAAGACGATCATCTTCACCGACGACCTGCCCAAGACGCGAAGCGGCAAGATCATGCGCCGGCTGCTGCGCGACGTGGCCGAAGGCCGGGACCTGGGCGACACCACCACCCTCGCCGATGCCTCCGTCGTCGAGGAGATCAAGCGTCGGGCGGCGACGGCCCCGCAGGAGGACTGACCGTCCCGTCCGCGTACACCCCTGACAACTGGCGCTGGAGCGACGGGCCCGTCGATCCCGGGCCTGCCGTCGTGTTCGACCTCGACGGCGTCCTCTCCGACGCCGCCAGCCGCCAGCACTTCATCGAGGCGGGACGGCGCAACTGGAACGCCTTCTTCGAAGCGTGCGGCGACGACCCGCTCATCGACGACGTGGCCCGGCTGCTCGAGCTGCTCGACGCCGACCTGCAGATCATCCTCCTCACGGGCCGCCCTGCCCGGGTGCAGCCCCAAACACTTGCCTGGCTGCACCGCTACGAGTTGCGGTGGGACCTGCTGATCATGCGGGACTACGGCGACTACGCCGCCGCCCGCGAGTTCAAGCAGGACACCGTGCACGACCTGCGCCGTTACGGCTTCAACCTTCAACTCGCCTTCGAGGACGACCGCCGCAACCTCGAGATGTTCCGCGCCGAGGGCGTCCCCTGCGTCTACATCCACAGCGGGTACTACGACTGAATTTCGCCCTCACTCGCATCGCTTCGCTCGCTCCGTTCGGGCGAGCTTGACGGTGCTGCGCCCTCCCGGCTGACGCCGGCTCGGGCTCCGCCTCAACGGCTTTGCTTTGGCGGCATGGCCGCCATCCGTGGGGGCCTGCGGCGCACAGCGGCCGGCGTCCATTGGCTCGACCCGGAGGTGCCCTTACGCTGGGAGCCGGCGGCGGCCGTGGTTGTGGAACTTTCGTGGCGCCCTCGACGTTGAAAGAAGCGAGATGAGCAAGAACACGGTCAAGACCTATGTGCTGCTGGCTGCGCTGGGCGGCTTCCTGATCCTGATCGGCCAGATGCTGTTCGGGAGCAACGGGGCCTTCATCGGGTTGGCCCTCGGCCTGCTCATGTGCGGCGGGTCGTACTGGTTCTCCGACAAGCTCGCCATCCGGGCGGCGCGCGCCGTGCCGGCCACCGAGCAGGAGATGCCGGAGTACTACCGCATCGTCCGTGAGCTGACCGAAAAGGCGGGCATGCCCATGCCCAAGCTGTATGTCACCCCCGACATGCAGCCCAACGCCTTCGCCACCGGCCGCAACCCCGAGCATGCAGCAGTCGCCGTCACCCAGGGCATCCTGCAGCTGTGCGACTGGGACGAGCTGCGCGGCGTGCTCGCCCATGAGATCAGCCACGTGGGCAACCGCGACATCCTCATCGGGTCGGTCGCGGCCGCCATCGCCACTGGCATCCTGTTCATCAGCCGCTTCGCCATGTTCTTCGGCGGCGGGGACGACGACGACAACGTCAACCCCATCGTGCTGATCCTGCTCATGATTCTCGCCCCGCTCGCCGCTTTCCTCCTGCAGATGGCCCTGACCCGCAGCCGCGAGTTCGAGGCCGACCGCACCGGCGCCCGGCTGATCGGCGACGGTGAGCCGCTGGCCAGGGCCCTCCTCAAGCTCGAGCAGGGCGCCAAGCAGATCCCGATGAATGTCGACCCCGCTCACGCCCAGGCGTACATCATCAATCCGCTCACCGGGCGCAACATGCAGTTCAAGCGCCTCTTCATGAGCCACCCGCCCACCGACGATCGGGTCGCTCGGCTGCGGGCACGGGACTGGCAGAACTAGGATCCGCCGGCAGGACTCGTCTGCCTGCCTCCCGAACTTCCCGTCTGCATGCGTCCCGCCGCCATCGCCGCGCTCGTCGTCGCCGTCCTCGTGGCGGTCGGCACCCTCGGTTCGGCGCGGGCCCAGGTCTTCGAACCCGGGCCGACCACGACGACGACGCCGGACTCGACGACGACCACGTCGCCCCCCAACACCCTGCTGCCGGGGCCGACCACCACCACGACGGAACCGCCCGCGGAGGAGCCGCCCCCGGCATCCGGGCCCGCGGCGCCGCCGACCGGCGAGGGTGGCGGTGACGGGGTCGTGCCGCCCGGAACCCCGCAAGTCGTGCCGCCGGGCTTCCAGGCCCAGATCAACTCGGTGAAGCGAAGCCGGGCCAACAACACGACCAAGCTCCTCGCCGCGCTGCAACCGCTCATCGACGCAGGCCTCAGCCAGGAGGAGGCCATCGCCCTCGGCTTCGGCCGGTTCCCGGTCGCGGGCCAGGCCAACTTCTCCCACGACTGGTGGTTCCCGCGCTTCACCCCCACGTTCCACCTGCACGAGGGCACCGACATCTTCGCCGCCGCCGGAACCCCGGTGCGGTCGCCCGCCGACGGCGTGCTCCGGCAGGCGAACGGGCCCGTCGGTGGCCTCGCCGCCTACGTCACCGCCGACGACGGCACCTACTACTACCTGGCCCACCTCGCCGGCTACCCGCCCGACCAGCAGACGGGCCAGCGGGTGAAGGTCGGCGACATCGTCGGCTTCAACGGCGACTCCGGGAACGCGCAGGGCGGGAGCCCGCACGTCCACTTCGAGATCCACCCCGCGCCGACCCGCACCGTCACCACGGGCAAGGGGAAGAACAAGGTGACCAACGTCGTTACCGTGCCCGTGCGACCCGGCACTGTGCTCCCTCCGGTCGACCCGAAGGCCTACCTCGACCAGTGGATCCTCGAGGCCATGGCCAACGTGCCGAACCTGCTGGCCGACCTCGAGGCCAATCGGCCGCGCGTCATCGTCGCGACCGGCCTGACCCGACAGTTCGCGGACGGCCGCGGCGGCGTATTCTCTGCTCCCACGACCCCGTCCCGCGACCAGTTGCTGTGGGCCTCGTCCGCGAGCCCCTCGGGAGGTGCGTTGCAGCTCGCCCAAGCCGAGGCGGCCACGGCCGCCCAGTCCCTCGACTGGAACCTGCTGGCCCGGCGGGCGGCAGGGCGAGCAGACGAGTGGGCGCGCGCCAACCAGAGCGCCACGTCCGCTGCAGCGCTTGTGACCCCTGGCCCGCTCCGCCGCTTCTTGGAGTGGGGAGACTGACACCGGTGACGACGACCGCGGCCACCGACGTCGAGCAGGACAGCGGAGTCGAGGAGGACCTCGACACCGACGAAGCGCCGACCCGCGGCCGCCGCTGGGTACGCCGCACCCTGATCGGAACCACCATCGCTCTGGTCCTGCTCGGAGTCACCACCGCGGCCGCCATGGCCTACGACCGCTCGCACCGCGACGAGCTCATGCCGGGTGTGCGGATCGATGGGCGTCTGGTGGGCGGCCGCGACACCGCAGACGTCCTGCGTCAGCTGCAGGCACAGGTGCCAGCCGCGGCAGGGTCGACGGTGCAGGTGACGGCGGGGCCGTTCACCGAGCAGCTCACGTTGGAGGAGATGGGGTTGCACTCCAACGCGGCCGAGGTGATGTCGAACGTGCGGTCCGACGCCGACGACCTCGGCCTCGTGGGTCGGGTGTGGCATCGCCTCTTGAACAAGCCCGTCCGCGAGTCCTACGACGTCCGTCTCCACGTCGACCGCAACGAGGTCCGCGATCAGCTCATCGGTTTGGGCCAGAAGGTGGAGCGCAAGCCCGAGAACGCGCGCATCGACACGTCGTCGGGCTTCGTCTCGATCGTGCCCGCTGTCGAAGGGCGCTCGCTCGATCTGACCGTCACCGCCGACCGCGTCTTCGCCCAGGGCGAGCGTCTGGCCGCCGCGCCCGAGTCCGATGGTGGCGCTGTCGTCGGCCCCCTCGTGATGAGCGAGCCCAAGGTCACCGGCTTCGCCGACGTCATCCTCGTGCGCACCGGTGAGAATCGGCTCTACCACTACGAGAACGGCGTGCTGGCCAAGACCTACACCGTGGCGACGGGCACGCCCGGTTACCCCACGCCGAAGGGCAACTTCCAGATCGTGCTCAAGCGGTTCCGGCCCACCTGGGTCAACCCCGACCCCTCGGGCTGGGGCAAGTCGCTGCCGAAGAGCATCCCGCCCGGCCCCGGCAACCCTCTCGGCACCCGGGCCATGAACCTCAATTCGCCTGGCATCAGGATCCACGGCACCAGCAACGTGCGTTCCCTCGGCACCGCCGCCTCGCACGGCTGCATCCGCATGGCCATGCCCGAGGTCGAGGAGCTCTTCGAGAAGGTCGACAGCGGCACCCCGGTGATCATCATCACCGGCCCCCCCAAGGCACCCGTCGCGGCCGCACCCAGCACCTCCATCGGCGACCCCAACGCCCCGGTCGACCTCGAAGCCGGCTGATCCAGGCAGGCGCCGGCGCCTCAGGCGCCGAAAACCATGGCTGTGATCCGACGGCTGGTCCTGGGGGTGGTGCTCACCGCGGTCGTGCTGGTCCCGGCGTCGGCCCAGCCACCCTCGCCCCTGGTGTCCACGGGCGCCCGACGTCACCTCGAAGCGGTGCTCGATCGCTCGCAGGCGCCCGACTATCGCCGGGCCGGCTCCGATGGGATGGTGCAGGTCGCCGACTACGAGGCGACGACCCTGGCCGCAGCCGGGTACCAGGTGGTGCGCCACGACGCCGACCTCGGCCGTGTGATCTGGAAGGTCGACTACCGACAGGGTCACCAGCCGCTGCTGGTCCGGCTCGATGACGGTCGCCAGTTCAAGGTCGATAGCGCCTTCAACCTGGGCAGCACCACGGAGAGCGACGGTGTGGTGTGCGAGGTCAAGGCCCTCGCCGACGTGGGCTCGGGCGACTGCGGTTTCGTCCCCTTCGCCAACGCCAGTCCCGAGTGGAAGAACGCGCCCAACTACGACCCGAGCGGTGCCATCGACGAGATCATCGCCAAGGGCGGCGTGGGCGCCGTCGTGCAGGCAGACGTGGCCCGCAACGCAGTCATGGCGATCTCGATCCGTCGGCCGCTCCCGGCCGTCGTCGCGGTCGTGGAGGAGGACGACGTGGTGGGTCGAATGGTGCGACTGCGGGCCATGGGCTCGCTCGCACCGACCGTGGCCCACAACGTGGTCGGCGTGCGCCGCGGCCCCGCTGGAACCGACCGCTACGTGCTCCTGCTCGCCCACGCCGACGGGTGGTACCAGGCCGCGGCCGATAACGGCGCCGGCGTCGCCGCGGTGTTGCGCGCGGCCGAGCTGCTGGCCGCGGCCGACCCCGGCGTGGGAGTCGCCGTCGCCCTCGTCGACGCCGAAGAGAACGGCCTGCTCGGCTCGCAGCACCTTGCCGCCGCGCTCAGCTCACCCGGAGGGCTGCCGCTGCCCGACGGCGGCGCGCCGTTGCGCATGAGCAACCTCGCCGCGGTCGTCAACCTCGACGCGTCCTCGGCCCGGGCCTCCGACGTGCAGGACCCGGTGCACGACGCCATCGGCACCGATGCGCCGGTCTTCAGCTGGCGCACGATGGTGTACTCCGAGCACGCCACCCTGCCTGGCCTGTTTCTCGGAACCTTCTCCGAGCACGGTGTGCTCGGGCTGCCGGTAAGCAGTCAGGGCGCGGTTGCGATCAACGGCGGCTGGCGCACCGACGCCCGGTGGTTCCACGAGGCGGGCGTGCCCGTGGCGTGGCCGGCGGTGGGCTATCCCGAGTACCACACCGACGTCGACGACCTCGACGTCGTCGACGCGGCCGACCTCGAGGCCATCGCCGAGGCTGCGGCTTCGCTGGTGCCGCGGCTGGGCGCCATGCCCGTCACGCCGATCCTGCAGTAGCGGCGGTTCAGCCCCAGGGAGCAGCAGGGACAGCGCGGGTGCAGCCCGACGCGGTCCCGAGCTGACGCAGGCCTTCGCTGTCGCCCGAGCCCCATGTGCTCGGCGTCCACGCGCCGACCACCGGGTTCATGATCTCGGCCCTGTCGTCGACATGGCCGAGGCCCAATGCGTGGGCCAGCTCGTGCAGCAGGATGCTGCCGACCGATGCGCCGCCGAACGTCATGGGCAGGATGGCGGCCAGTTCGCCGTCGACAGCGACCGCGCCCGACACATCGACCAGCTCGCCCGTGGCGGTGAACTCCAGGGTGACCGGGAAGGCGGCGCCGGCGTTCTCGCCGTCGACCAGGTCGGACTCACCGGGGGTGGGGAAGCCGATGAGCAACGGCTGCCAGCCGGACGGGAAGCTGCTCGACGGCCCGAAGCCCCAACTGCTGGTTGGCACCTCGGACGTCGTGCCGTCGAAGACGAACGTCGCACCGGTCGCGCTGGCGAGCCTCGCCACCGCCTGCTGCACGAGGGCGAGGGCGCCGGCTGGGGCGCCGCTCGTGTTCACCGCGTAGTGGATCGGCGTGCACGGATTCCACCGGGCGGGCTTGCCGTTCCCCCAGGTGTCGAGGAAGGCGAACCTGCCGGTGCCCGCCGATGTGGTGGTCGTGGTGCCGGGCAGCAGGGGCGCGGTGCTGATGGAGTCGCCAGCGGCAGTGGGCGGCACGGGCGACGACGCCGGTGTGTGCGGGCTCGACGGCAGCGCCGGCGCGGTGAAGGCGACACCGGGTGCGACGACCTGTGGTGCGGCCGCCGCCGACTGGCGGCCGGTCGTGGTCGTGCGCTTCGGCGCCGTCGTCGCGGGCGCTCTGGTGGTGGGCGCTGCGGCTGCCGGCGCGGGCGCGTCGGTGGTCGGGGCGGCCGTGCTCGGGGCCGTGGGGTCGGTCGCGGGCGAATCGGCCGCAGGCGCCGTCGACGTCTCGAGGGATATCTGCTTTCCGCCCGCGGGCTGGACCACCGCGACGCCGGCGCCGCCCAGCACCAGGCACACCCCGA
>JBEEFQ010000327.1:0-14531 GCA_041166245.1 Actinomycetota bacterium
TTCGTCAGTGTCACTGTCGAGGGCTCCTTGGCCGGCGGCGCGGCGGGATCGATGGAGATGTCCCATCGCAGGTCGCCCACCCGCACGACCTGGGCGTGGGGCTCCATCGTCTGCACGAGGGTCTGCAGTGGCCGGTCGTCCTCCCGCAGCAGCGCAGGCCAAGACCACCCGCCGACCTCGTCGAGAGCCGGGCAGTCCTCGATCGAGAAGCGCACGACGTCACCGTCGGTTTCCACCCTCCGCTGCACGTAGGCCGTGGGCAGGAACGCGGGGTGGAGCTCGAGGACACCGGCCACGTCGCAGCCGAAGGCGCGGACGAGTCGGGTGGCGACGACGCCTGCCACGCCGGCGAACTGCAGCACGCCCAGCTCGCGTGCTGTCTCCGCACCCCACCGGCGCTCCACCACCAGGAGGAACGAGTGGACCAGGAGGTGGCCCTGCAGGCACACCTCCTCCAGGGCACGACGCAGCGCCGGCTCGGGCAGCTTCTCGAGCCGGAAGTCCGGGTCGAGGGGTCCCGCGTACGTGGGGACCACCGCGGGCCCGAGCTCCACGCTGGCGGCGCGGGACTGGGCCACGCGCACCGCGGCGTCGGGCTCGGGAAGGGGTGGTTCGTCGTGCTCGATCGTGACCGTCCAGTGGCAGTGCGGATGGCGGTCGGCGGGCACGCGGGGCGGACGGTGGACCGGCCGCATGCGGGCCCGGGGATTGGTCGCGCACGCGGTCGCATCGAACGTCGGGTCCTCGATGTGGTGACACATGCCCACCACGAACTCGTCACCGAGCGGCTCGACATCCATCAGGGCGCCGCAGTGCGCGAGCCAGAACTCGCCGTGGTCGGCGTCGGTCACCTCATAGCGGAAGTCCATGAACTGGTGGGGTGCGCCGATGTCGAGCTGCATGCCCTTGAAGATCGTCGCCACGTCGTCGCCGCCGAACCCGAGGGCCCGCTGCACCCTGCGGCTGTACACGGGGCTGGCGCCCATCCACTCCTCGATGGCGACTTCCAGCATCGCCTCGCGCCCGAAGCGGCTGATGACCTGCGGCATGCCAGCCCGGTCGATGAGGTGGCCGGCGAGCAGGTACTCGCGTCCGAGGTCGGCGAGGAAGCCGCCCTCGTTCATGGCGACGGCGGCACCTCCCACAGGCCGACGGGCGCCTGCCCGGGTCGGTAGTGGCCGGGAAGCGGGCCCGACAATGAGCGGTCCATGCGCCTGGTCATCCCCTCGGACAGCGTCCCGTGCTTGATCATCTCCATGAACAGGTCGGCCACGTTGCCGTAGTCGAACCAGTCGCGCTGCCACGACCACTGCCAGTTGCCCGCGTAGCGGAACCAGCTCCCGCCGATGCCCAGCACCTCGTACGGGGTGCCGTCCTCCCGCTTGACGTCGGCGATCTGACGCCACATGCCGATCACCTGGCCCTTGCGATCGTCGATGAGGATCTCCTCGTACGGGTACGTCCACCCGTCGAGACCGCCCATCTCCTGGGTGAGGGCGATGGACCGGATCTCGTCCCGCCCGACGGCCATGAACTCGTCGCGTGGGCCGAGGTTCCAGCCGTAGGTCGCGTCCTCGGTGTACATGTCGGCCAGCGGCGTCCAGTCGTTCTCGGCCTCGCACCGCTTGTTGGTGTCGAGCCAACGCTGCACCATCTCTTCCATCTCGTCGCGCGGGTACGCGGGCATCGCTACTCCTCCTCGATGGACAACGCGTGAGTGGGACAGAACTTCACTGCTTGTTCGACCTGGGGGCGAAGCGAGTCCGGCGGCGTCTCGTCGAGCACGGTGAGCTCACCCTTCTTGGACACCGAGAAGACGGCCTCCGCCTCGGACTCGCACACCCCGTGGCCCTGACACAATCCCCGGTCCACCTTGACTCTCACGGTTGGCTCCGGCGCCGGTAGCGGGCCAGGCACGGCTGCTGCAGCTGCACGACCATCTTGGTGTGATCGTTGCGGTAGCTGTCCGGGGGTTGGGCGAGCTCGAACTGCCAGCCCCGAAGAAGCACCGAGAAGATGGCCTTGAGCTGCATCATGGCGAACGGGGCGCCGACGCAGCGATGGCGGCCGGCGCCGAAGGGGATCCACGTCCACGGATTGGCTGCGTCCTCCTCGCGACCGTCGAAGTAGCGCTCGGGCACGAACGAGTCGGGGTCGGGGAAGTCCTCGGCCATGCGGTTCGACACCGCGAGCGACGCGCCGACCATCTTGCCGGCTGCGATGCGGTGCCCGGCCACCTCCAGGTCGTGCATGGCCACGCGCAGCACGAGGATCAGCGGCGGATGCAGGCGCAAGGCCTCCTTGATGGCCGCCTCCAGGTGGGGCATGGCCCGCAGCGCTTGGTAGCTGACCTCCTCGCCGTTGGCGTACAGCTGGTCGAGCTCGGCGACGACGTCACGCAGTGCATCGGGGTGTCGAAGGAGCTCGATCAGCGTCCACGCTGCTGTGCCCGAAGTGGTGTGGTGGCCCGCGAACATCATGGAGATGAACGCGCCGGTGACGTAGTCGGGGGTGAAGCGGGGAGTGCCGTCCTCGTCCCTGATCGACATCATCACGTCGAGCAGGTCGCGGTCGTCGTCGGTGGGAGGTGCGCCCGTCTCACGTTCCTGCATGATCGCTGTCACCAGCTCGACGAGCCCGACCCGTGCCGCGTCCCGTCGGTGGAAGCTCTCGATGTCGGCGTGGGGATCGACATAGGCGATGGGGTCAGTGCCGCGCTCGAGGTCGTGGTAGAGCGCCGAGAAGCGGCGGTCGAGCTGATCGCGGAACTTCTTGCCGATCAAGCACGCGGACGACGTGTAGATGGTCAGCTCCGCGAACCAGTCGAGCAGGTCGATCTCGCCGGCCTCATTCCACCTGGCCACCATCCCGTCGACCTCGCCGGCGATGGTGGCGGCGTGGCCCCGCATGAACTTGTCGCGCAGGGCCTGATTGTGGAGCATCTCCCGGCGGCGCTCGGGCGGGGCGTCGAACACGACGCCGGCGCCGAAGATCGGCGTCATGAACGGGTAGGCCTCCGCCTGGTCGAGGTCCTCCTCGGGAGCGCGGAAGAACCACTCGTTGGCCTCCGCTCCGGAGACCATCACGACGTCCCGATCGGCGAGGCGGAACTCGCCGACGGCGCCGCACTCGTCGCGCGTGCGCCGCATCAGCCCGATGGGATCTCGACGCAGCTCCTCCAGGTGGCCGGTGCCGCCGTCGTCGCCCGAGACCTTGGGCGGCTCCCTGAGACCGGTGTCGGTCGTCGTCATCGTGTGTCTCCTTGGATCGGAGGATCTGGTGCTCGGTGCATTGGAGCCTCCGGCGCTCCGTGCATTGGAGCCTCCGGCTCTATCTCCAAAAGGGTCACGTGGGAGCCCCGCGGCATCGAGACCACGCCCAGCACGGCGTGCGCGACCTGGGCGGGCAGCATGAACCCGTCGTGGCGGGCCACGCCCCACCGCACCCACTGGTCGATGAGCCCGGCGAACTCGTCGGCCTCCCACGCGTCGCCCATGCTCGTCATGGTGGGGCCGGGTCGCACGATCGAGGCGCGCACGCCCGTACCCTCCAGCTCCATCTGCATGACGCGCGCCAGGCCCTCGAGCCCGAACTTGGCCGTCACGTAGGCGGCGATGCCGGGGCGGGGGACGGGTACCGCGTCGGTGGAGACGAAGATGATGTCGCCGCGCTGGCGCTCGATCATGCCGCTGGCGACGAGCGCGGCCATGTGGTGCGCCCCGAGCAGGTTGACCTGCATCTCCACGGCGAACTCGGCCGGCGTAGTCTCCACCGCCCGTCCGATCATCGTGTGGCCCGCGTTGGCCACCAGCACCTCGAGGGGGCCGAAGGCAGCCTCGGCCGCACTTGCGAAGTCCTTGATGGAGCGATTGTCGCCGACGTCGAGAGGCACGCCGACGGCCTCGCCGCCCGCGGCTCGGATCTCAGCCGCTACCTCGTCGCACCGCTCCACCCGCCGGGCGCCGAGGACCACGGGGTGGCCGGCGGCGCCGAGGGCCCGCGCCACCGCCTCGCCGATGCCGCTCGACGCGCCCGTGACGGCGGCGGGACGGCGAGCCGGATGATCGGGGAAGCGGGCCACCTAACGAACCTTCACCGTCGTGGGGAGCGACTCGAAGCCCCGCACGTTGACGGAGTGCACCCTCTTGGCCCCCTCGGGGTCCACGTCATAGTCCTCGACCCGCCGCAGCAGCTCGGCCAGGACGATCCGCGCCTCCAGCCGCGCCAGCGACGCACCGAGGCAGAAGTGGCGGGCCACGCCGAAGCTCACCAGCTCGGACGTGTCGCGGTCGAGGTCATAGCGCGACGCGTCTGGGAACACGTCGTCGTCGCGGTTGGCCGACCCGACGAGGAGCAGCACCCGGCCGCCCGCGGGGATGCGCACGTCGTGCAACTCGATGTCGGTCGTCGCGGTGCGGGCGACCATCTGGCTGGACGGGTCGTAGCGCAGCGTCTCCTCCACCCAGTCGCCGATGCGGGCGGGCTCGTCGAAGACGACGGACCGCTGGTCGGGGTTGCGCCACGCCCAGTACCAGGCGTTGGCGAGGAGCTTGGCCGTCGTCTCGTTGCCCGCCACGACCATGAGGAACAGGAAGCTGACGATCTCGTCGTCACCCAGACGAGCGCCATCGAGCTCGGCATCGAGCAGGGCCGACGTGAGGTCGTCGGTGCGGTGGCGGCGCCGTTCGGTCAGCATCGCGGCGAAGTAGCCGGCCAGCTCGAGGGCGGCCTCCATGCCCGCTCGGGGGACGTCGAAGACGCCTTCGTCGCGATGGACGAGCAGATCGGCCAGACGCCGCACCTCGTCGCGGTCGGCCGCGGGCACGCCGATCATCTCGGAGATCACGTCCATCGGGAGGCGGCCCGCGAAGTCGGTGACGAAGTCGAACGTGCCCTGCTCGAGAGCGGGATCGAGGTACAGACGCGTCAGCTCGAGGATGTGGGGTTCGAGGTTCGCGACCCGTCGAGGTGTGAAGCCGCGCGAGACGAGCGCCCGCAGCAGGCCGTGACGGGGTGGGTCCATGGCGAGGAACGACATGGTGCGGGCCGCCTGCGGTCCGGTGGCGCTCGGCTCCAGGGAGACACCATTGGAGTTCGAGAGCCGGCTGGTGTCGCGGAAGGCGGCGCTCACGTCGGCGTGCCGGGACAGGGCCCAGAAGTCGAGCTCCTCGGTCCGGTACACGGGGGCCTCCGCCCGCAGTCTGGCGTACGTCGGGTACGGGTCCTCGTGTGTGTCGTAGGCATACGGGCTGTAGGTGAGCGGGGTCACGCGCGTCCCAGCACGACGTCGGCGACCTCAGCCATACGGTCGCCGATGTCGCGGTAGTCGAGGAAGCCCATGCCGGCCTGCAGCATGGCTCCGGAGAAGGCGAGGGCGAGGGCCTGGATGGCGGCAGGGGACGCGTCGGGGCTCAGGGTCGCTCCCAGCCGATGGAGCACGGCCGCACCCATGCGGGCCCGCAGGCGATGCACGTCTGGGTCGTTGGCGAGGATCGCGGTGGTGGCCGCCGCGGCCAGCTCGGGCTCGTCGGCGAGGATGGTGGCGATCTCGCGCAGCGCACCGGCCGCTCGGGCGGCGGCGCCCCGCCTGCCGTTCACCTTGGGCTCCGGCAGGGCCGCGACCCGGCGCCAGAAGACCTCGGCGACGAGGTGGTCCTTCGAAGCAAAGTACGTATAGGCGGTCGCGGGAGCGACCCCCGCCCGACGGGCCACATTGCGCACTGTCAGGCCGTCGTAGCCGGCGGCGCGCACCTCTTCGAGGGCAGCGTCGACCAGCCGGTCCACCTTGTCGGCTTGGCGACCCTGCAGGTCTCGGCGTGCTGGTTCCGTGGTAACGATTTGCCCATCCCCGTTCGACGCGATCGGAATCCTAGACTAGTGTCCGGACTGATGTCCGGTCGTCGGACTTCCCTGTCTGGTCGCAAGCTCTTCGCGGTCGCCCTCGCCTTGTCGCTCCTCGCCGCGTGCGGATCGCGGCTCACGCCGGACGAGAAGCTCGCAGTCGCCGGTGCGAGCGCCAGTGGCGACGACGCTTCGTTAGTGGTCGACGCGAGCGGCGACGGAGCAGCAGCTGACGCGGGCACCGACGGTGTGGGTGCGGGCGCAGACGCCGGCGCGCCGTCGGCCGCTGGCGGCGCCGGTGAGGCGGGTGGCGGCGCGGCGCGCGCCTCCGCCGCCGCCAAGGCTCCAGCAGGCGGCAACGGGGGTGCCACCGACGTTGGTGTGACTGCGACCCAGATCACCATCGCCGTCCTGAGCGACCGCACCGGCCCGGTCCCAGGCATCTTCGAGAGCACGATCAAGGCCGTCCAGGCGTGGGCCAACATGATCAACACGCAGGGCGGGATCTTCGGACGCAAGATCAAGGTGATCCCGATCGACTCGAAGACGTCGACGGCCGACAACCGCGCCGGTGCGCTGCAAGCCTGCGCCCAGGCCTTCGCCCTCGTGGGCTCCATGTCGGCCTACGACGACGGCGGTGCGGGTCCGGTCGGCCAGTGCGGCATCCCCGACATCCCCACCACCATCGTCAACCTGGGTCGGGAGAACGTGCGCACGACCTACCCGGCCGATCCCAACGTCTCGAACAAGTCGCTCCTGGTCGCGAACAAATGGCTGGCCGAACAGTTCCCCGACGCGCCCAAGGCCGGGGGCCAGCTGTGGCTCAACGCGCCGGTCACTCGGTACAACGCGGAGAAGAACATGGAGGCCACCGGTTCGATCGGGTATCAGTACCCGTACAAGCGTCAGGTCGAGGTCGTCGAGCCCAACTTCACGCCGTTCGTCGTCGACATGAAGAACCAGGGCGTGCAATACGTGACGATGGTGTCGGACAACAACTCCGTCGCCCGCCTGCTCAAAGCCATCAAGTCGCAGAACTGGCAGCCCAAGGTGCGCCAGTTCGACACCGTCATCTACGACCAGAAATTCCTGCAGTCGGCGGGCGCGGCAGCGGAGGGCGTGTACACGTTCCTCAACGCCGTCCCCCTCGAGGAGGCGTCGTCGAGCAAGGAGTACCAGCTCTACATCGACACGCTGAAGCGCAGCGCGGGCGGTGCGCCCGACGGCTTCTTCGGCCTGTACGCGTGGTCGGCGGCGCGGCTGTTCCAGCAGGCCCTGGAGAAGACCGGTCCCCAGGCCACCCGCGCCAAGATCGTCGAGTACCTGCAGGGCCTGCACAGCTGGGACGGCCACGGCCTGCATCCGGCCCACGACATCGGCAACAAGACCACCGCCAACTGCCAGGTCGTCCTGCAGGTCAAGGGAGGCAAGTTCGTGCGGGTGCACCCCGCCTCGGGCTACGCGTGCGACACGGTGCCCATCTACACCAAGAAGTAGCTCAGCCGACCTTGGACTTGAGGAAGGCGACGGCTTTCTGCACCGCGTCCTTGGCAGCCTCGGGGTCGTGGGTGCCGAGGGGATCGTGCTCGTTGCAGAAGGCGTGGCCGGTCTCGGGATAGACCTCGAACGACACGTCCTTGCCCATGCCCTTGAGCTTTGCCTCCAGCTCCTTCACGGGCCCCGGCGGGAAGAATTCGTCGTTCTCGGCGAAGTGACCGTCTACCGGAGCGGTGAGGCCCGACCAGTCGGGCTCCATCTCGCCGAGCGGGGCGCCGTAGAAGGGCGCAGCCGCGCCGACCTTGTCGCCCTGCAGCGCGCTGATGAGCAGCGTGAGCATCCCGCCCATGCAGAAGCCGATGACGCCGACCTTGCCGCTCGTGACCGCGTCGTGGGCCAGCAGGTAGTCGATGGCGCCGCCCATATCTCTCGCGGCGCGGTCCGGCGGCATGGAGTTCATCAGCTCCGCGGCCTTGTCCATCTCCGTGTGCTCGGCCAGCTCGCCGTGGTAGAGGTCGGGGACCAGGGCGACGAAGCCCTCGCCGGCCATGCGGTCGGCCACCCCCTTGATCTGGGGGTTCACGCCCCACCACTCCTGGAGCACCAGGAGGCCAGGGCCGGACCCGCTCTCGGGAAGGGCCAGGTAGCCGCTGGCCGTGCTGCCGTTGCTCTTGAACTCGACGGTCTCTCCCATGGCGCGGACGATAGCCCCGGCTCGTAGCATCGACAGCATGCTCCTGGACGGCATCAACCATGTGGCCCTGGTGACCGCAGACAGCGACCGACTCGCCGCGTTCTATGGCGAGGTCTTCGACGCCACGGTCTTCGCCAGGCAGGAGGCGGGGCCCGGCATGACGCTCACCTTCATCGACGTCGGACCCGCCACCCAGCTGAACGTCTTCGAGATCAAGGACAGTGAGCAGGCCCACACACCCATGTTCGGCAGGGGACCGATCGACCACCTCGGCCTGCAGGCGGCGTCGAAGGAGGCCTTCGACACCATCCGCACCCGCCTCATGGAGCGGGGCGCGACCGATGGGTTCGTCACCGACTTCGGCGGGGCCCTCAGCGTGTTCTTCCGCGACCCCGACGGGCTCGAGTGCGAGATCTGCCTCCATATCCCGGGCATGGGCCCCGAGGACATGAAGGGCCCGGGCAACCCCGCCGCTGGCTACGACCAGCCCACCTGATCCGAACCGGCCGGGTTCGAGAAAATGGGACTCACCGGCGCTCGCTGACGAGCTTGGCGTATCGGTCGAGGATCGGCAGGACCTTGTCGGCCGGTGCCGACGGGAGGTCGAAGATCACCTCGGTGACGCCGACCTTCTCGAAGTGGTCGAGCTTGCCGTGGTCGGGGACGGAGCCGAACGGGGTGATCTCCAGCGCGTCTGGGTCGCGCCCCGCCTGGGCGACGCGGTCACGCAGTCGGGGAACAGCGTCGGTGATGCCCTTGCCGCCGATGGGGATCCAGCCCTGGCCGTATTCGGCGATGTGATCGAAGAGCTTGGGCCCTGCTGCGCCACCCATCAGCACGGGCAAGGGCCGCTGCACGGGCTTGGGCCACGACCACGTCGGGGCCACGGTCACGTACTCACCCTCGAACGACGCGACGTCGTCCTCCCACAGGCGGCGCATGGCGAGGATGTGCTCGCGCGCGTGCGACCGCCGCGTGGAGTACGTGACGCCGTGGTCCGCCATCTCGTCCTCGTTCCAGCCGAAGCCCACGCCGAGCGACAGGCGTCCGCCCGACACGTGATCGAGGGTGGCGGCCGCCTTGGCCGTCACGATGGGCTCGTGCTGAGCCGCGAGCAGGATGCCGGTGCCGACCCTGAGGGTCGGTGCGGCGACCGCCGCCGCCGTCAACGCGACGAAGGGGTCGAGGCAGCGCTTGTACTGCTCGGGGAGCTCACCAGGCCCGCCCGGCCACGGCGTTCGCCGGCTGGTCGGGATGTGGGTGTGCTCGGGAACCCACAGCGACTCGAGGCCGCGCTCCTCGAGAGCGCGCGCCAGATCGACGACATCGATGGACACGTCGGTCGCGAAAATGGTCACGCCGTACCGCATGGTCAGGCCTCCAGCCGCACGGGCAGGCGCTTGAGCGCGTTGTTGAGGTTGGACCGCAGCCGCACCGGCTCGCCCGCTAGTTCGATGGTGCCGAACGCGTCGAGCAGCTCCTCGAAGAAGACCCGACCCTCGAGCCGGGCCAGCTGCGCACCGAGACAGAAATGCTCGCCCCCGCCGAACGACAGGTGGGGGTTGGGCCCTCGCCGGATGTCGAAGCGGCCGGGGTCCTCGAACACGTCTTCGTCGCGGTTGGCCGACGTGTACATCATCGCCACCTTCTGGCCCGCCTCGATGCGGGCGCCGTTGAGCTCGGTGTCGACGACCGCGGTGCGCCGGAAGTAGTGCAGCGGATTGGCCCACCGCAGGATCTCCTCCACCGCGCCCGGCAACAGGGCGGTGTCGGTGCGCAGGGCCGCGAGTTGGTCGGGGTGTTGCAGCAGCGCGTGCAGGCCCGAGGAGAGCATGGTGCGGGTGGTGTCGTTGCCGGCGGTGACGAGCTGGACGAAGAAGCTCCCGAAGTCGATGTCGCTCATGGGCTCGTCGCCGAACTTGGCCGACAGGATGAGCCACGCCAGGTCATCGCCTTCGGGCTCGGTGCGGCGCCGTCCTGCGAACTCGATGCCGTACATGGCCATGGCAATGGCTGGGTCGTCGTCGTCTTCGCGCATGTCGTCGTCCTGGGTGCCGGTGACGCGTTCCGCCCAGTGGTGGATGCGGCCCCAGTCGTCCTCGGGCAGCCCCATGAGCCGGCCGATGACCTGGGACGGCAGCGCCGCGCACACGTCGTGCACGAAGTCGACCTCGCCCGGCGCGACCGACGCCATGATCCCTCGGCACACGTCCCGGACCTGCTCCTCCATGCGGGCGACGGCCCGCCCCGTGAAGGTGGGGGCGAGCGGACGCCGGTACTTCAGGTGGCCGGGCGGGTCCATGGCCAGCAGCATCATCCGCATCATGGCCAACTGATCGGGCTCGAGGTCCTCCAGGACGACCCCGCCCTCTGATGCCGAGAAGACCTCGGGCGTGCGGGCCACGTGGGTCACGTCCGCGTGGCGCAGGACGGCCCACGCGCCGGTGCCGCCGGACATCGGCTGCCAGTGCACCGGGTCCTCCCGCCGCAGCTTGGCCAGCTCGGCGTGGGGCGGCCCGCCGACGTAGAGGTCGGGGTCGAAGATGTCGATGGCCGGACTATACGGTCCGCGCGACGGAGGAATACCGTGGCATCCATGACGATCGCGAGTGAAGCCCCCACCGCCATGCACATCGGCGCCGACGAGCTGCCGTGGGCCGAGATCGGGGACGGCAACAAGCTCAAGGTGATCCAGGTCAAGGAGCGCGAGGGCCTCTGGATCGTGGAGAACATCTTCCAGGCCGGCTTCGAGGTGCAGAAGCACAAGCACACGGGCCCGGTGTGGGGCTACACGGTCTCCGGCGCGTGGAAGTACAAGGAGTACGACTACGTGAACCGAGCCGGATCGTTCCTCTACGAGCCCGCAGGATCCGTGCACACCCTGCAGTGCATCGAGGACGAGACCCGGGTGTGGTTCCACATGTACGGCGCCAATCTCAACCTCGACGCCGACGGCAACGTCGAGAGCGTGAGTGACGGAGCCAACACGCTCGAGGCGTACTACCTGCTGATCGAGGCCCAGGGTCTGCCTCGTCCCAACGTCCTCGTTGACTGACGTCCTCGACGAGTCACCGGAGGACGCGGCCTTCCGGGCCGAGGCGCGGGCCTGGCTCGACGCCCACGCGCCGTCGCGGCTTCCGACCGCCGAGGCGCCCGACTACGTCCGAGCGGCCAAGGCGTGGCAGGCGCAGCTGGCCGAGGCGGGGTGGGGGGCCGTCACCTGGCCCGTCGAGCACGGTGGCCGCGGTGGCACCGGCAGCCAGTGGGGGATCTTCATCCAGGAGCAGATGGCGAAGGAGGTGTTCGCCGGACTGTTCGCCGTCGGCCTGGCCATGGCCGGTCCGACGATCATTGCCCACGGCACCATCGATCAGCAGGAGCGATATCTGCCGCCCCTGGTGCGGGGCGACGAGATCTGGTGCCAGCTCTTCAGCGAGCCGGGTGCTGGATCGGACCTGGCCGGCATCGCGTGCAAGGCAGTGCTCGACGGCGACGAGTACGTGGTCAACGGCCAGAAGGTGTGGACGTCCGGCGCCCATCACAGCGACTGGGGCATCCTCCTGGCCCGCACCGACCCCGACCAGCCCAAGCACCGCGGCATCAGCTACCTGCTCGTCGACATGCGGTCGCCCGGCATCGAGGTGCGTCCCCTCAGGCAGATGACCGGTGACGCCCACTTCAGCGAGGTGTTCCTCAGCGACGTACGGGTGCCGGCGGCCAACGTCCTCGGCGAGGTGAACGGCGGCTGGGGCGTGGCCATGACGACCCTCGCCAACGAGCGGGCGTTCATGGGCGGCTCGTTGGCGGGGCGCAACTTCGACGAACTGCTCGACTTGGCCAGGCAGCACGGGCGGACGGCCGACACCGTCGTGCGCCAGGACCTGGCGGCCGCCTACACCCGCTTCCAGCTCGTGCGCTACCTCGGCCAGCGGGCCAAGGCCGCGCCCGAGGTCGGCATGGTGATGAAGCTCTTCTACGCCGGGCACCTGCGGCTGCTCGGCGACCTGGCCATGGCGCTCCAGGGCCCCGCCGGTTTGGTCGCCGACGGGGTCTGGCAGTTCCAGTTCCTGCAGGCGCCGTCCATCCGGATCGCCGGTGGGAGCGACGAGATCCAGCGCAACATCATTGGTGAGCGGGTCCTCGGGCTCCCACCCGACGTCCGGGTGGACAAGCAGGTGACGTTCCGCGAGCTGCCCCGGTCGTGACCTCGCCGATGCGCGAATCTGTGGCCATGCCGCGCATCGACGTGCCCGCCGACAAGGACCCGCTCATCTTCCTGTGGACGGAGCGGGCGCAAGCGCTCACATCGACCGGCGGTGCGTTCAGCGATGCGGTGTACAAGCGCTCATCGCTCCCGCTGCGCGAGTTCGAGGCAGCCCGCACCCGCATCGCCCAGATAAACGACTGCAACATCTGCCTCGACTGGCGCACGGCGCGCGACGTCGCGGGATGGTCCGACGATCCTGACGCCGTCCCCGACGAGTTCTACGCCAACGTCGGCCTCGACTGGGAGGGGTTCAGCGAGCGCGAGCGACTGGCCGCCGAGTTCGCCGAGCGCTTCGCCCTCGACCACCGGTCCATGGACGACCTGTTCTGGGAGCGGCTCCACGCCGCCTTCAGCGACGACGAGCTCGTCGATCTCGGCCTCTGCGTCGGCGCATGGATCGCCTTCGGCCGCCTCAACCGCGTCTTCGACGTCGACGGCGCCTGCCGCGTTCCGCTGAGATAGGTCAACCTTTCTCGACGCCGGTGCGTTGAGTGGGGTGAGATGACCATGGTGGCGGGGGATCGGGTGCTCACGGCGGGGTACGAGGGCGACTTCGAGGAGCTGTTCGCGACCGCGTACCGTGTGGCCTACCGGATCCTCGGGGACCGGAGTGATGCCGACGATGTGGCGGGCGAGGTGCTGGCCAAGGCGTGGCTCCAATGGGAAAAGGTTCAGACCTACGCGGCCGCCTGGGTGGGGCGCGCCGCGGCCAACGCCGCGATCAGCCGCATCCGCCGGCGCGACGTCCGCGAGCGACTCCGCCTCCAGGTGCCCCGGTCGCAGACCGCACAAGTGGAGCTGCGCCACGACCTCGTCCGCGCCCTGCGCCGCCTGCCGGCCCGCCAGCGCGAGGTGCTCGTGCTCCGCTACCTCGCCGATCTCACCGAGCAGGACGTGGCTGATGCCGTCGGGTGCTCACTCGGCTCCGTCAAGCAGCACGCCCACCGCGCCCTGCGGGCGCTACGGATCGATGTCGATCTCACCCAGGAGGAGTTTTGATGTTCGAGGATCTCGACGACCCCGAGGGCGTTCCTGACGCCGACGGCCGACTGGCCCAGACGGTGGCGCGGGCTCGGCGGATGCGGGCCCAACGCCGGGCGCTCATCGGCGCTGGCGCGTTGGCGACGGTCGTTCTCGTGGTCGCGGCTCTGGTCTCGGCCGGTGACCAGTCGGAACGCCCGGTCAACGTGGCCGCCCAGCCCGACGGGTCGTCATCGGAGATCACGGACACGACGGGCACGACGGATACGACGGCAGTGTCGGAGGACGCGACCACCACTGGGCTCCCGGCCACCGCCACCTCCACGACGTCACGCGTACGCGCCACAACGACCTCGAGCTCCCAGCCGCCCGCCACGACACCGTCGACGACGATCCCGCCGCGCTACCAGTTCACGGCGCAGCTACAACCCCAATTCAGCTCCGGTGCCTTCGGCACGGCTGGGGCGGACGGAGCGGGATCCGCGTGGCGCATCACTGTCAGGCTCACCGGCCTCGGTGCCCGCGTGAACCACCACGTGTATGCGCAGGGCAAGAACCCCGATGGCTCGTTCACCCAGATCCATCCGGTGTGCCAATTCACCGCAGGCGAAGATGGGTCAGGCGGGTGCACGGGCACCGTCCAGCTGCCCGCTGACTCCGGCTACGGAGGGCCGGGCGAGAGCGACCCGGCGTACTGCAGCGTCATGGGCGGAGACAACGCCGCTGCGCCAGGCCGCGTCGTCGCCGACGGCCCTTTCGCTCCCAGCTGACGGGGCTCAATACCCGGCAGCCACGTCCACGAGGCCGTGGAGGGGGCGGCCCTGTCGCCAACAGCGCAGGTTGTCGGCGAACAGGTCGATGGTGCGCTCGATGGTGCCGGGCGAGCTCCACGAGACGTGGGGGCTGACGCGCACCTTGGGGTGGGTGTAGAGCCAGTGGCCGGCGGGGAGGGGCTCGGGGTCGACGACGTCGAGCGAGGCCCGCGCCACCTTTCCGTCGTCGAGAGCCGCGTGCAGTGCGTCCTGGTCGACCAATGAGCCCCGGGCCACGTTGACGAGGTGAGCGCCGGGCCTCATGGCGTCAAAGGCCTGGGCGTCCATGAGGTGGTGGGTGGCGGGTGTGGCGGGGGCGGCGATCACGACGTGGTCGGCCTTCCCCAGCAGCTCTTCGAGCGAGGCGGCGCGGTGCATCGCCGGGTCGGGCATGGGGCCGTCTGTGCGGCGCAGGGCCACGACACCCATGTCGAAGGCT
>JBEEFQ010000328.1:0-4620 GCA_041166245.1 Actinomycetota bacterium
TCCGCGGAACGGCACGAGCTCGGGGTCCTCCCGTACTTCCCGCTGGCCAGCGGGATGCTCACGGGCAAGTACGAGCGCGGCGCGCCGGCGCCCGAGGGGACCCGCCTGTCCCAGCTGCCCGAGGATCGGGCCAGCAAGGTGTTCGACGACCGGACCTTCGACACGGTCGAACGGCTGACGGCCTTCGCCGCCGAGCGCGACCACACCTTGCTCGAGCTCGCCATGTCCTGGCTCGCCTGCCTCCCGCACATGGCGTCGGTGATCGCCGGCGCGACCTCCGCCGAGCAGGTGCGGGCCAACGCCGCCGCGGTGTCGTGGCAGCTCACCGACGCCGAGATGGCCGAGGTCGACACCCTCAGCCGCCGCTAGAGGTTCCAACGTCTGTGCGGGAATAACGTTGGATGGCGACGGGATCTCCGCACAGACGTCGGGCATCGAGGCTCAGCTGAGGTAGCGCATGCGGTCCTTCAGGCCGGCCCAGGTGCCGCGCAGGCCGTGGCACACGAAGATGGGCGTGCCCTGGACCTCGTTGTCGATGTCGAGGCCGTTGTCGACGCGCCCGACCTCCTCGCACGCCGCGAAGAACCGGTCGAGGTAGCCGCGATCGAAGCGGACGGCGACCACGGTCGCGTCGTCGTCGGTGGGCCAGTGCAGGTCCGGGTAGCTGTTCTGCGGAGACGTGGCCCGCGGCAGGGCGTGCTCGGGGCCGAACAGGTCGAGGGCGCCGGCCTCGCCGTAGCTCCCGGTCAGCAGCACGAGGTGCTCGCGGTCGGCCGGCGGCAGGTCGTCGACGACGCCCGCCACCTGGTCGACGAGCTCCGGCCATCCGATGGTCTCGACCGTCGCCTCGTTGACCTCCGCCACCGGGACGGTGTCGAGCGCGGAGATGGGGAGCGTCGGGAGACCGAGGAGCAGGACGCCGATCCCGTTGGCTGCGATGACCGCCGGCAGCCGCCGTGAGGGGCCGGCGTCGGTCTGGGCGGCCGCGACGATGCCCGCGATCGCCACGACGGTCGTCAGCGGCAGCACGTAGTACGGGCGGCCCGCGGTCGCGAACGTGAGCGCGAGCCCAGCCGGCCACGCCCAGAGGAGGGGGCGGGCGGTGGGGTGGTGGCGCAGCCAGCGCGCCCCCCGCCACAGCGCCGGGATGAGGAACGGTCCGTTGAACAAGAGCTGGGCGGGGAGCAGCGTGCCGCGGTTCTCGCCGGCGAGCCGCTCCGCCAGGGCGTCGGCCATGTCGGCCTGCGGCCATCCGTGGTCGGCCTGCCAGAGCAGGTTCGGCAGGGCGATGAGCCCGGCCAGGGCGATGCCGACGGCCAGCCAGGGGCTTCGCAGGATGTCCCATCGGCGATCGACGACCAGTCCGACCAGGAGCGAGATCGCGAGCAGGGGCACGAGGTCCTTGTTGAGCAGCGCCAACCCGGCGACGCCGCCGAAGGCGACCCACAGCCGGGTGTCACCCGTCCGCAGCAGCCGGGTGAACAGCCACAGCAGCGCGAACCACGCGCACAGGTCGGTGGCGGCCGTGCTCAGGAGGTGCCCGACGCCGAGGACGAACCCGCCCGTGGCGATCGCCAGCGACCCGAACACCTGGCCACGCCGGTTGGCCCCCAGCTCGTGGGCGATGAGCCCGCCGAGGAGCACGGTGAGGCCGCTGGTGAGGGCGGGGAGCAGGCGGAGGGCGCGGAGGTTCCCCGGCGCGAGCTCGTGGGCGAGGCGCGCCACGGCCGGCGTGAACGGCGGCTGGTCGATGTACCCCCACGCGAGCTGCTTGCCGGAGGCGAGGAAGTACACCTCGTCGCGGTGCCACCCCTAGCGGTCCGCCAGGGCCAGCAGGACGGCGACGACGGCCGCGGCCGCGACCGCCATCGGAGCCCACGGGACAGGGGTCGTTGCTTCTTCGCGGCCGGTCGTCTCCATGCCCTTCGCAACCCCCGTCTGCCAGTTCGGCCCGGCCGTCAGCGGCCGCTAACGTCCGTGCGTTCCTGCCCTGATCCGCTCAGGGTCCTGTCGCCCAGGCATGTGCAAGGATTCACAACGATGGCCCGGTTCACCGCCGATAGAACGATCCTGGCGCGGGAGATCATCGGTCGCTACCCGCGCCCGAAGTCGGCGCTGATCCCCCTGCTCCACCTCGCGCAGGAGCAGGACGGCTACGTCGCCCAGGACGCCATGGAGCACATCGCCGAGCTGGTCGACGTGACGCCGGCGGAGGTGCTCGGGACCTGCTCGTTCTACGAGATGTTCAAGCTCGAGCCGGTGGGGGAGTACCTCGTCAACGTCTGCACGAACATCTCCTGCATGCTCCTGGGTGGGGAGGAGCTGCTCCACCACGTGGAGGGCAAGCTCGGCATCAAGTCGGGCAGCACCACCCCGGACGGCACCTTCACCATCGAGGACGTGGAGTGCATCGCCGCCTGCACCGAGGCGCCCTGCCTGCAGGTGAACTACCGCTACTTCTACAAGGTCACCCCCGAGGCCGCTGACGCGCTGATCGACGACCTGCGCCACGGTCGGCGGGCCCACGAGGTCCCCAAGCACGGCATCCTCGCCCGGACCCGCCAGCAGCTCCCGCAGGACAAGCGAGCCGGCAACGCCGTCCCCGGCATCGCCGAGGAACCCGTCTGGCTCAGGACCGCCGAAGCATGACGATCAGCGACGCGGCGCCCATCGTCAGCACCCGGTTCTCGCTCGAGGACGGCCACACGCTCGATCGCTACCTCGCCACTGGCGGCTACGAGGGGCTGAAGGCCGCGCTCGCCAAGTCGCCCACCGCGGTGGGCGACGAGGTGAAGGCGGCCACGCTGCTCGGCCGCGGTGGCGCCGGCTTCCCGGCCGGAACCAAGTGGGGGTTCTGCCCGCCCGGGGTGTGGCCGCGCTACCTCGTCGTGAACGGGGACGAGTCGGAGCCCGGCACGTACAAGGACCGCCTCCTCATGGAGAAGGACCCGCACCAGCTCATCGAGGGCGTGCTCATCGCCTGCTACGCGATCGGCGCCGCCCAGGCCTTCCTCTACGTCCGGGGCGAGATGGCGCTGGCCCAGGAGCGCATCGCCCAGGCGCTCAACGACGCCTACGCCGCCGGCTACATCGGCAAGGACATCCTCGGCTCCGAGTACTCCGTCGACATCGTCCTGCACTGGGGCGCCGGGGCGTACATCGTCGGTGAGGAGACCGCCCTCATCGAGTCGCTCGAGGGGAACCGCGGGATGCCCCGCCTCAAGCCGCCGTTCTTCCCCGCCGCCAAGGGGCTCTACCTCCAGCCGACCGTCGTCAACAACGTCGAGACGCTCGCCAACCTGCCGTGGATCATGACGAACGGCGCCACCGCCTTCACCTCGCTGGGCACCGAGAAGGCGCCCGGCACCCGCCTGTTCGCCGTATCCGGGCACGTGAAGAACCCCGGCGTGTTCGAGGTGGAGTACGGGGTGACGACCTTCCGGGACCTCATCTACGCCCCCGTGTACTGCGGCGGCATCCGGGACGGCAACGAGCTCAAGGCGTTCATCCCCGGTGGCGGCTCGGCACCCTGGTTCCTGCCCGAGCACGTCGACATGCCCCTCGACCCGAGCGTCGTCAGCCCCGGGGGCTCGATGCTGGGCTCGGGGGCGATCGTCGTCATGGACGACACCACCGACATGGTGCGGGCGTGCTGGCGACTGGTCCGCTTCTACGCCCGCGAGTCCTGCGGCAAGTGCACCCCCTGCCGCGAGGGCACGAGCTGGCTGGAGAAGATCCTCACCCGCCTGCTCGCCGGCGAGGGCCGCCGCGGCGACCTCGACCTGCTGCTCGACGTGGTCGACAACATCTCGCCCGCGCCGTTCCCGCGCGGGGCGTCCGAGGCCGGCGGGTTCGGGGCCGTGCCCTTCCCGTACAAGAAGACGACCATCTGCGACCTCGGTCCGTCGGTCGGCTCGCCGATCGTGTCGGCCCTGCTCCACTTCCGCGACGAGTTCGAGGCGTACATCTCCGACGACGTCCCGGTGGACGTCCGCGTCGGCCAGCCGACCGAGGTCGCCGGTGTCTGACACCCAGGCCCCGGCCGAGGCCGTCATCCTCACGGTCAACGGCAAGGAGATCGAGGCCAAGCCCGGCGAGCTCGTGATCGACGCCGCCGAGCGCAACGGCACCTACATCCCGCGCTTCTGCTACCACCCGCGCATGGAGTCGGTGGGCATGTGCCGCATGTGCGTCGTCGAGATCGACACCGGCCGCGGTCCCGCCCTCCAGCCCGCCTGCATGATCCCGGTCGCGCCCGAGATGAAGGTGGACACCGAGAGCGAGGTCACCAAGAAGGCGCAGGACGGCGTCCTCGAGTTCCTCCTCATCAACCACCCGCTCGACTGCCCGGTGTGCGACAAGGGCGGCGAGTGCCCGCTCCAGGACCAGACGCTGTCCTACGGCCCCGGCGAGAGCCGCTTCGTCGAGGAGAAGCGCCACTTCGAGAAGCCGATCATGATCAGCGACCTCGTGGCGCTCGACCGTGAGCGCTGCATCCTCTGCGACCGCTGCACCCGCTTCGCCGACGACGTGGCCGGCGACCCCCTCATCGCCTTCATCGGGCGGGGGGCCTCGACCCAGGTCAACACCTTCCCCGACGAGCCCTTCTCCTCGTACTTC
>JBEEFQ010000329.1:0-34021 GCA_041166245.1 Actinomycetota bacterium
GGATGCCGCTGTTCGTGTGGATGACCCTGGTGACGGTCTTCCTCCTGCTGTTCGCCATGCCGATCATCACCATCGCCCTGTTCCTGTTGATGTTCGACCGGCTGTTCGGCGCCAACTTCTTCAACCCTGCCGCAGGGGGCGACCCGTTGCTGTGGCAGCACCTCTTCTGGCTGTTCGGCCATCCCGAGGTGTACATCCTCATCCTGCCGTCGATGGGCATGGTCTCGGAGATCCTCCCTGTCTTCGCCCGCAAGCCGCTGTTCGGCTATCCGGTCGTGGTCTTCTCGGGGATCGCCATCGGCTTCATGGGCTGGGGCGTGTGGGTGCACCACATGTTCGCCACTGGGCTCGGCCCCGTCGCCATCTCCGCCTTCTCGGTGTCGACCATGTTCATCGCCGTGCCCACGGGCGTGAAGATCTTCAACTGGCTGGCCACGTGCTGGGGGGGCTCGATCAGGTTCCGAACGGCGATGTTGTTCGCCATGGGGTTCATCTTCATGTTCACCATCGGCGGCCTGTCGGGCGTCACCCACGCCATCTCGCCCCATGATCGCCAGCAGACCGACACGTACTACGTGGTCGCCCACTTCCACTACGTGCTCTTCGGCGGTGCCCTTTTCGGCATCATGGGCGGGCTCTACTACTGGTGGCCCAAGGTCTTCGGCCACATGCTGAGCGAGAAGCTGGGCAAGTGGCACTTCTGGCTGTGGCTCATCGGCTTCAACGTCACGTTCGCCCCGTTCCACATGCTCGGCCTCATGGGCATGCCCCGGCGCGTCTACACCTACGACGAGGGCCAGGGCTGGGACTTCTACAACCTGCTCTCGACCATCGGCGTGTTCGTCATCGCCGCATCGGTCCTGGTGTTCATCTTCAACATCTTCAAAAGCCGTGCCGCTCACCGGCGCAACCCGGTGCCCTGCCCCGCGGACCCGTGGGATGGCCGCACCCTGGAGTGGACGATCCCCTCGCCGCCGCCCGTGCACAACTTCGACGAGGTCCCCACCGTGCACGCCCTCGATGACTTCTGGCACCGCAAGTACACCGAGGACGACGACGGCCGGCTCGTGAAATTGGAATCGAATGGCTCAGCCGACCACGACGAGCACGCTGACGGACACAGCATCCACCTCCCGTCGCCGTCCTACTACCCCCTTGTGGCGTCGTTCGGGCTGCCGGTCATCGCCTACGGGATGATCTACAGCGCGTACATCGTGTCGATCATCGGGGCCGTCATCGTGCTCACCGGCCTCTACGCCTGGGCCATCGAGCCCTCGGTCGATCCCGAGGACCACTCCGAACCCCCCGCCCCCGAGCCTCCGCCGGAACTGGGTGAGGGCGACGCCGAGCTCGTCGCCGTCGGCGCGGGCGAGCCCAGCGCCGAGGAAGCTGCAGTCAGCGAGGAGCCCAGCGATGGCTGACACCGCCGCGTCCCTCGAGCACTCGACGGTCGAGCACGGCCACGTCACCGTCACCGGCGTCTCCAACGAGAAGCTGGCCATGTGGGCCTTCCTCGGCTCGGAGTGCCTGCTGTTCGGCGCCCTGATCTCGACCTACTTCCTCTACCGAGGCCGCAGCGTCAGCGGGCCGACGCCCAAGGACATCTACGACATCCCGTACACCTCGGTGAGCTCGTTCGTGCTCCTCATGAGCTCGCTCACCATGGTGCTGGCCCTTTCCGCCATCCAGCGGGGCGACCACCAGCGCCTGCGGGTCTGGCTCACCGCCACCGCCCTGCTCGGCGCCAGCTTCATCGCCGGCCAGATCTACGAGTTCACCGCGTTCATCCGTGAGGGCCTCACCATCAAGACCAACCTGTTCGGGTCGAGCTTCTTCGTCCTCACCGGCTTCCACGGCGTCCACGTGACCCTCGGCATCGTCATGCTGCTCTCGCTCGTGGGCCTTTCGAAGCGGGGCGCGTTGCCGCAGTCCAAGTCCGAGGTGGTCGAGATCGCCGGCCTCTACTGGCACTTCGTCGACATCGTGTGGATCGTGATCTTCACTGTCGTCTACCTGATCCCGTCACCGGCGTAGGAGGGCACTGTGAGCAGCCCGACCACCGAGCACGAGTCGCACCCGGCCGAGCCGGCCACCGACGTCGGCCAGCCCGACGAGCGCCACGCCCATCCGACTGACATCTTCTACATCAAGGTCGCCTTGGGCCTGGCCCTCATCACCGCCGTCGAGGTGCTCCTGTACTACCGGGACCTCGGCGCGGCCAACAACTACGCGCTGCTGTTCCTGTCGGCCATCAAGTTCGTCGCCGTGGTGGCGTTCTTCATGCACCTCAAGTTCGACAACCGGGTGCTGCGCCGGCTGTTCATCACCGGCTTCGTGCTGGCCTGCATCATCTACGTCATCTACATGCTGACGTTGGGGGTCTTCGTCGGGTGACCGCCACCGCGTCCCCGTGGGCGTGGCACGCCCACCCGGACGTGTGGGCCGTCATGGGCGCCCTGCTGGTCGGCTACGTGGTCGCCCGCCGCCACTGGGCACCCGCACCCGAGGAGCTCCAGGTCCAGCGGCGCAAGGCGGTGTGGTTCGGGCTGGGGCTGCTGTCCCTCGAGATCGCGGCCGACTGGCCCATCCACGACATCAGCGAGCGCTTCCTGCTGAGCGCCCACATGCTCCAGCACCTCATCATGACGTTCGTCGCGCCGCCCCTGCTCCTGCTCGGGCTGCCGGCTGCGGTGCTGCGGGGGCTGCTGCGGCCGCGGTTCGTGCACTGGAGCTTCACCCGCCTGGCCCGGCCCCTCCCCGCCGCCCTGCTCTTCAACGTGGTGATAGCCGTCTCACACTGGCCCGCCCTCGTCGACCTCGCCCTGCGTCACGAGCCCGTGCACTTCGGCGTGCACGTCGTCCTGTTCACCACCGCCACGCTGATGTGGTTCCCCGTGCTCAACCGCCTGCCCGAGTACCCGAGCATCGGCGACCCCGGACGCATGGTGTACCTGTTCCTGCAGTCGGTGATCCCCACCGTGCCCGCGTCGTTCCTCACCTTCGGTGACTCGGCGCTCTACCACTTCTACGAAAGGCTGCCCCGCATCTGGGGCATCGACATCATCGAGGACCAGCAGATGGCCGGCGGCATCATGAAGGTCGTCGGCGGCGGCCTCCTGTGGGTGATCATCGCAGTCATGTTCTTCCGCTGGTACAGCCGCACCGAGCGGGAGAAGGCGGGCGTCCTCACGTGGGCCGACGTGGAACGCGAGCTCCACGAGACCCCGCCGCCTCCTACTCCCAGCGGAACAGTGCCGCCGCCGCCGCCGGCGCAGCCACAGCCCAGATAGCCAGCACCAGCCACGCTCGCCCGGGAACGGCCGCCGATGCGAGGGCGGCGTGCAGCGCATCGGATAGGGCTGCCGCTGGTAGCGCGCGCGCCACGGCGCGCAGCGCGCCGGGCAGCTCGGCGAGCGGCACGACCATGCCGCCGAGCAGGAGCAGCACCAGGTAGAGGCCGTTGGCCGCCGCGAGGGTGACCTCGGCGCGCAGGGTGCCGGCCATGAGCAGGCCGAGGCCGGCGAAGGCGATGGTCGCGACGAGCACCGCGGCGAGCGCGACCCCGACGTTCCCGTCAGGACGCCACCCGAGAGCGAGGGCGACGGGCACCAGCACTGCCACCTGGATCACCTCGACGACGAGCACGGCCGCGGTCTTGGCCGCGAGCAGCGCGGGGCGCCCGAGGGGCGTGGTGCCGAGGCGCTTGAGCACGAGGTACTGGCGCTCGAACCCGGTGGCGATGCCGAGCCCCACCATCGCCGTCGACATCACCGCGAGGGCGAGCACGCCGGGGGCGAGGAAGTCGACGGGGTCCTCGGTGTTGGTGGGCAGCACGTCGACCACCGAGAAGAACACCAGCAGCAGCACCGGGATCCCCAGGGCCAACAGCAACGACTCCCCCCGCCGCAACGTCATCCCCACCTCGGCCCGTGTCTGCGAGATCAGCCGCCTCACCGCCCCGACCCCCAACCCCGAAAAAGTCAGCTGGGGGGTCACTCTGTGTCTCCCGTCAGGCGCAGGAAGACGTCCTCGAGGGTCTGGCGACCGGCGCGGAGATCGGCCAGCGGCAGGCCCTGCTCGGCCAGCCAGGCGGTGAGAGCTGCGACCCGGGTCGGTGACGCGTCACCCGCGACGCGGTACTCGCCAGGCTGCTCCTCGACCACCGGCGCGCCCACCGCGGCGCCCAAGCCAGCCACGTCGAGCCCGGGCGGGGCACCGAAGCGGATGTCGCCGCCCTGGCCGGCCCGCATCAGCTCGGCGGGTGTGCCCTGGGCCACCAGCCGGCCGTGGTCGATGATCACGACCCGGTCGGCGACCTTCTCGGCTTCGTCGAGCTCGTGGGTGGTGAGCAGCACGCACACGCCCTCGTCCCGCAGGCGGCGCACCTCGGCTCGGATGGCGATGCGACCTTGTGGGTCGACGCCCGCGGTCGGCTCGTCGAGAAACGCGACCCGGGGCCGGCCGACGAGCGCCAGCCCCAGCGCGAGGCGCCGCTGCTCACCACCGGACAGACGACGCCATGGCGTGCGGGCCACGCCAGCCAGGCCCATCCGCACCAGCAGCTCGTCCGGGTCGACCGGTTCGTCGTAGTACGACGCGAACAGGCGCAGGGCGGCGGCCGGTGCCATCGTCGGGTACACCCCGCCCGTCTGCAGCATGACCCCGATGCTCGGCAGCAGCGCACGCCGACCGGCGAGCGGGTCGAGGTCGAGCACCCGCACCTGCCCGGCCGACGGCCGACGGTAGCCCTCGAGCGTCTCGACCGTCGAGGTCTTGCCCGCCCCGTTTGGCCCAAGGAGCGCGACGACCTCGCCCGCCTCGGCGGTGAACGAGATCCGGTCGACGGCGGTCACCGGCCCGTACCGCACGACGAGGTCGGTAACGGCCACGGCGTGCACGGGTCGGCACGCTACCGTCCTGGTCCCATGATCGACGTTCGCCGCCTGCGGTCCGATCTGGACGCCGTGCGGGCGGCGCTGGGTCGGAAAGGAGTCGACCCGGCCGAGGTCGACGCGGCCGCGGCGGCCGACGCGCGACTCGTCGACCTGACCGGCCGCCGCGACCAGCTGCGCGCCGAGGTCAACCGCCTCTCCAAGGAGGTAGGGACGGCGAAGCGGGCGGGCGACGAGGCCGCGGCCGAGCGAGCCGCGACCGAGAGCCGGGCCCTGGGCGGCCAGCTCCAGCAGCTCGAGCAGGACGCGGGCGCGACCGAGGCCGAGCTGCGCGACCGTCTCCTCCGTCTCCCCAACCTGCCGTCACCCGACGCGCCCGACGGCGCGTCGGAAGCCGACAACGTGGTCGTCCGCACCGAAGGCGCCATCACCGCGGCCGACTACGCAGAGCACCAGAAGGTCCCGCACTGGGAGATCGGCGAGCACCTCGGCATCCTCGACCTGGCCCGCGGCGCCAAGGTCTGCGGCTCCTTGTTCGTTTTCCTGCGCGGCCAGGGCGCCGCCTTGAGCCGAGCTCTCTGCCAGCTCGCCCTCGACCGCAACGCGGATGCCTTCGAGGAGATCCGGCCGCCCACGCTCGTCCGCACCGACACCATGGTCGCCACCGGCCAGCTGCCCAAGTTCGCGGACGACGCCTACCAGATCGAGCGCGATGACCTCTGGGCCATCCCGACAGCGGAGGTGCCGCTCACGTCGATCGGCCGAGACGAGGTGCTGGCCGAGGCCGACCTGCCGATGCGCCTCATGGCCTACAGCCCCTGCTACCGGCGGGAGGCTGGTGCCGCCGGCCGCGACACGCGCGGCCTGCTGCGCGTGCACGAGTTCGACAAGGTCGAGCTGCTGGCCTACACGACGCCCGACCAGGCGCCGGCCATGCACGCCGAGATCATGGACCGGGCCGAGCAGCTGATCGCATCGCTCGGTCTCGGCTATCGGTGGCTCGAGATCTGCGCCGCTGACCTCGGCCAGTCGCACTATCGCCAGTACGACCTCGAGGTCTACGCGCCGGGAGCCGACATGTGGCTCGAGGTCTCGTCCGTCTCGTGGTTCACCGACTACCAGGCCCGGCGGGCCAACATCCGCTACAAGCCGACGCAGGGCGGGGGTACGGCGTTCGTGCACACCCTCAACGGCTCGGCGCTCGCCGTCCCGCGCGTGTGGGCCACGGTCGTGGAGGTCAACCGTCAGGTGGACGGGACGGTCGCCATTCCCGAGGCCCTCCAGCCGTATATGCGAGGCGCGACGGCGATCACGCCGTGACGTCGGCGCGGGTCAACCACCGCCGCCTCATCGCCGCCGTCGTCGTCGCGGCGTTCGTCACCGTCGTCGGCCTCCTCGTCCTCTGGCCCCGCGGCGACCGTCCCGACGTGTCGGACGCCCTCGGGCCCAAGGCCGAGCTGGTGCGGGGCCGGGTGGAGCTCCTGGAGCGGGTTCCTTGCGAGGGCACCGCCGAGGGGGACGACGTGAGCTGCACGGCCGCGTCGGTGAAGCTCAGCGACGGGCCGGACAAGGGCACCGTCGTCGTGATCGAGAACCCCACCGGACCGAGCACGCCGACGATCCGCGAGGGCGATCACCTCGTGCTCGGCTACGCGTCCGACGCGCCGGCCGGCCAGCAGTACTACTTCGCCGATTTCGAGCGGCGGGCGCCGCTGATGCTGCTGGGTGTGGTGTTCGCGCTCGCCGTCGTCGTGCTCGGGCGCTGGCACGGCTTGCGCGCCCTGCTCGGCCTCGGCATCACCTTCGTGGTGCTCACCGCCTTCGTGCTCCCCGCGATCCTCGACGGTCGTAGCCCGGTGTGGGTCGCCTTGGTCGGCGCGTCGGCTGCCCTGCTGGTGAACCTCTACCTGGCCCACGGGTTCAACGTGCGCACCACCACCGCGGTGCTCGGCACCCTGGGCAGCCTGGCCATCATCGGGGTCCTCGCCGCAGGCTTCGTCGCCGCGACCCACCTCACCGGCCTCGCCGACGAGGAGGCCGGGTACCTCCAGGCGCTGTCGTCGCAGATCGACCTGCGAGGACTGCTGCTCGGGGGCATCATCATCGGGTCGCTCGGCGTGCTCGACGACGTGACGGTGACCCAGGCCTCGGCCGTGTGGGAGCTGCACGAGGCCAACCCGACCTACGGAACGCGGCAGCTGTACCACGCCGCCCTCCGCATCGGCCGCGACCACATCGCGTCGGTCGTGAACACCCTGGTGCTGGCATACGCCGGTGCGTCACTGCCGTTGTTGGTGCTGTTCGTCGAAGCCAACCGCGGCCTGCGGGACGTGTTGACCAGCGAGACCGTCGCGGCCGAGCTCGTGCGGACCCTCGTCGGCAGCATCGGCCTGGTGGCCGCGGTGCCCCTGACGACCGCCCTGGCCGCCCTCATCGCCGCCCGGGACCGCGCCACGTGAGACGCGCCACCGCAGTCCTCGCGCTGGTGGCGCTCGTCGCCGCGCCGGCGTGCAGCAAGGGTGAGGGCGCGCCGAGGCCAACAGTGGCCGCCTCGTTCTTCCCGCTGGCCGAGGTGGCCCGCGCCGTCGCCGGTCGCGATGCCGACGTCATCGACCTCACGCCGCCCGGCCAGGATCCGCACGGACTCACCGAGCTCACCGCAACCGCCATTGCAGGTGCCGACGTGCTGGTGCACCTCGGCCGGGGCTTCCAGCCCGCGGTCGACGAGCTGGCGGCCTCCTTCGAGGGCAAGGTGGTCGACGGGCTCGAAGCACTCCCCGTCGTCGATGACGACGTCCACGTCTGGCTCGACCCCACCATGCTCGGGAAGATCGCCACTGCTGTCGCGGACGCACTATCCGAGGCCGACCCCGACCATGCCGAGGCCTACGCGTCGAACGTGCAGCGCTACCTGGTGCAGCTCAGCAACCTCGATCGGCGCCTGGTGGCAGGACTCTCGACCTGCGCGCGCAACATCATCGTGTCCGCCCACGCGGCTTGGCGCTACTTCACGAGCCGGTACCGCCTCGAGCAGGAACCGCTGGCCGGGGTCTCGCCGGGCGAGCCCCCGGCGCCCGGCCGCGCCGAGGAGCTGGTCGCGCTGGTGCGCGATGCAGGGGTCACCACCGTGTTCCGCGAGCCGCTCGTGCCCGACGGGCCCATCTCCGCGCTGGCCGCTACCACTGGCGCCCGCATCGCGACACTCGATCCCCTCGAGGGTCGGGTCGACACGGGTCCCGGCGGCACCTACATCGAGCTGATGGGCCGCAACCTCAGCGCCCTCCGTTCCGCCTTGGGGTGTAGGTGACCGAGGGCCCCCTCCTGGAGGCGACCGGTGTGTCGTTCTCCTACGGGCACGAACCCGTGCTCGACGGCGTGGACCTGCGCATCGGGCCGGGCGAGTTCGTCGCCCTCGTCGGCCCCAACGGCTCCGGCAAGTCGACCCTCCTGCGGGTGCTGCTCGGGCTCCTCCCGGCCGCCAGCGGTGAGGTCAGGCTGTTCGGCGCCGGCCCCGACCGACTCCAGCAGCGGTGGCGGCTCGGCTACGTGCCTCAGCGCCCGGCCCTGGCCGCGGACCTGCCCGCCACGGTGGAGGAGGTGGTCGCGGCCGGCCGGCTGGCTCGCGGTGGGTGGTGGCGCCGGCTGCGAGCCGCTGACCAACGCGAGATCGAGCACGCCATGCAGTCGGTGGAGCTGCTCGACCTACGCCACCGCAGGGTTCGCGAGCTCTCGGGCGGACAGCAGCAGCGGGCCTTCATCGCCAAGGCGTTCGCGGGCCAACCCGAGCTGCTGATCCTCGACGAGCCGGTGGCCGGAATCGACCTCGACTCGCAGCGTCGGTTCCGCGACGCGCTCGTCCATTTCGTGCGAGAGCACCGGGCCGCCGTGCTCCTCGTGTCGCACGAGCTCGGCGCCGTCGCCGACGTGCTCGACCGCGTGGTGGTCCTGCGTCACGGTCATGTCTTCTTCGACGGCCCGCCGTCTGCCCTGGCTGCCACTGGCGTGAGTCTGGGCGTGCACCGCGAGGACCTCCCGCTGTGGCTCGAGGGCCTCGACCGGGGCCCGGGCGCCTCTTCCGAGGATTCGAGAGGGCCCGACGGCCCGGGCTATCGTCCCGCAACGTGACGCAGGCGCAGATCATCTTCTCCACGGTCCTGGGACTGCTCACGCTGCTCATCACGTTCTTCGGGTTGTACGTCGCCTCCTCGACCATGTGGGGCGACCGCTGGACGCGCAGGAGGCGCCGGTGAGTCCCAGCAGCACCATGTACCGGGGGAAGTCGGGGCAGTGGGCGTTCGTGCTCCACCGCATCACCGGCTTCCTCGTGTTCTTCTTCCTGCTCCTCCACATCGTGGACGTGTCGCTCATCACCCGTCCCGAGCTGTACGACGAGGTGCACGCGGTGTACGGCAACGTGCTGCTGCGGCTGTTCGAGGTGGGCCTGCTGGCCGCCCTGCTCTTCCACTCGCTCAACGGGCTGCGCATCGTGCTGGTGGACTTCTTCCCTGAGGCGCTCAAGAGCGAGCGCTCGGTGTTCGCGGCGGTCATGTTCATCACCACCGCCCTGACTGTCGTCGGCGGCTACATCATCATGAAGCCGTTCTTCGAAGGCCGCTTCTGATGGCCGTCGATACGGAGCCGAGTCGTACCCGTCCCGCGGGGCCGCACACCGACCGGCGCCCGCGCCAGAACTTCGAGACGTGGTCGTGGTTCTTCATGCGGGTGTCGGGTCTGGTGCTCATCTTCCTGGCCCTGCTGCATTTCTCGATCACCCACATCCTCAACGACGTGGCCGAGACCGACGCGCGGTTCGTCGCCCAGCGGTGGGACAACCCCATGTGGCGAGTCTTCGACTGGGCCCTCCTCGCCTTGGCCATGCTCCACGGCCTCAACGGGCTGCGGTGGATCATCGACGACTACGTGCGGGTGCCGGGCAAGCGGGCGGCGGTGAAGGCCGTGCTCTACACCGTCACCGGCGCGCTGTTCGCCTACGGCACGTTCACGATCGTCAGCTACAGCCCCGCCTGACCTGACTCACGAGCACTCGGCGCACCGTCCCACCAGGGCGAAGTGGCCGGGCTCGATGGTGAAGCGGTAGCGCCGGCGCACCGTGCGGGCGAGTGGCGCGAAGACGTCGTCGGGCACCTCCACGACCGCCCCGCACTGCTCGCACACCAGGTGCTGGTGACGCTCGTCGGCGAGGTGGTAGACGCCGCCGCCGTGGCCGAGATGGCTGTGCACCACCACGCCCAGCCCCTCGAGCGCGTCGAGGGTGCGGTAGACGGTCGAGCGATGGACCTCGGGGTGCACGGCCTGGACGCGCACGGCGAGATCCTCGGCCGTCACGTGGGCGTCGGCCGCCAGCAGCGCCTCCACCAGGGCCCGGCGGGCGCTGGTGACGCGCCCGCCCTCGGCCCGCAGGAGGCCGAGAATGCGCTCCAGTCGTGTGTCCGTCACACTCGCTCGCTGGCAAGCTGCGCTCGCTGAAATGCGATGGGGCCCCACGGGTTCAGCACGCGATCTGCTGCTCGGCGCTGCTGCCCCATCGCGGGCTCCTGCAGGGGCGTGTCGGCGCGCATTGGGGGAGCGTACGCCGCGCCGGCGCGGTAGCTTGATGCGACAGTGTCGCATGAGCGGCACGAGGGAGGACGCGCGGTGGAAGGGCTGGAGCTCGGGCTGCTGGTGACGGCATACGGCCTCGGCTTCCGTCACGGCATCGACTGGGACCACATCGCGGCCATCACCGACATCGCCGGCTCCCAGGACGAGCCGCGCCGCTCGATGTTCCTCGCCACCATGTATGCGGCGGGCCACGCAGCCGTCGTCTTCGCCCTCGGCGTGCTCGCCATCGCGGCGGGCGACCTCGTCCCGAAGTCGCTGGACAGCGCGATGGGACGGGTGGTGGGGGTGACCCTCATCGCCCTCGGCGTCTGGGTCTTCGTCTCTCTTGCCCGCCAGGGCCGCAACTTCCGGATGCGAAGCAGATGGATGCTCGTGTTCGACTGGGTTCGCAACGTGCGGCGGCGCGTCGGCGCGGCACGTGCTGAGCAGGGCAGCGTGCTCGTCGACGGGGGCGAGGACCTCGCTCATCACCCGCATCCCCATCCCCACGAGCACCCCATGCCCGAGGCGCCGCCAGGGGGCTACGGGCAGCGCACCGCCTTCGGCGTCGGCATGCTGCACGGCGTTGGCGCGGAGACGCCCACCCAGGTCGTGATCTTCCTGACCGCGGCGGGCGCGGGCGGGACGGGCACCGGGGTGATCACCCTCGCCGCCTTCCTCGCCGGCCTGCTGACCTCGAACTCGGTCATCGCGTTGACTGCGTCGTACGGGTTCCTACGCGCCAGTCGCAGCTTCACCGTCTACGCGTCGGTTGCCGTCATCACCGGTGCGTTCAGCCTCGTGCTCGGGCTGCTGCTCCTCTTCGGCCAGGACTCGGTGCTGCCCAGCCTCTTCGTGGGCTGAGCCCGCCGCCACCGAGTGGCGGAGGGCGCTGTGGAGCGATTCCGGTGTGAGGACGCCGACGTATTGATCGCCGTCGAGAACGGCGACCCAGGCCGCGTCGTGCTGGAGCATCTCGGAGAAGGCGTGCTTGAGCGTGCTGCGGGCCGGCACCCACGCCGGCAGGCGACGGGCCCTTCCCGCAACCGTGCCCGAGCCGGCCAGGTCCTCGCGCCCGACGTAGCCAAGCAGGCGCTCACCCGTGTCGACCACGACGGCCCAGTCCGACCGGGTGGCGTCGAGAGCGCGTCCGGCTTCGCCCAGGTCGTCGTCAGGTGCAACGCGGGGCGGCTTCTCCAGGTCAGCGACGGCGATGGGGGTCACCGACAGTCGTTTGAGGCCTCGGTCGGCGCCCACGAAGGTGGCGACGAACGGCGACGCGGGGCGGCCCAGCACCTCGGCTGGCGTGTCGTACTGCTCGAGCTTCCCGCCTTCACGCAGGATGGCGATGCGGTCGCCGAGGCGTACGGCCTCCTCGATGTCATGGGTCACGAAGACGATCGTCTTGTGTAGCTCGGCCTGCAGACGGAGGAACTCCGACTGCAGTCGGTCGCGGGTGATGGGGTCGATGGCGCCGAAGGGCTCGTCCATCAGCAGCACCGGCGGATCGGCGCCGAGCGCGCGGGCCACGCCCACCCGCTGGCGCTCGCCGCCGGAGAGCTCGCTCGGGTAGCGGCCGGCATACTGGGTGGGGTCGAGGCCCACCAGCTCGAGGAGCTCGGCGACGCGTGCGCGGCGGCGGGCGTTGTCCCACCCCAGCAGGCGGGGCACGGTGCCCACGTTCTCGGCGACGGTCTGGTGCGGGAACAGTCCGATCTGTTGGATCACGTACCCCATGCCCCGTCGCAACTCCACCGGGTCGGCCTTGGTGACGTCAGCCCCGTCGACCAGGATCGTCCCGCTCGTCGGCTCGACGAGCCGGTTGATCATCTTCATCGTGGTCGTCTTGCCGCAGCCCGACGGCCCGACGAGCACGCACAGCTCGCCGTCGTCGATGTCGAGGCTGAGGTCGTCGACCGCCGTCTGCGCGCCGAACCGCTTGGTGAGGTGGTCCAGCCTGATCATCCCGGAGCCCACGCTAACTTGCGCGGGTGCCGGCAACGCCCGTGCTGGGGGCCAACGGTCCCGAGTCGTGGATCTGGTGGTCCTGGGTGGGCGACCACCTCGGCGACATCGGCACCGCGGTCCGCGAGCACCTCGAGCTGACCGCCATCGCCGTGGCATTGGGCCTCGTCATCGCCCTCCCGCTAGCGATCGTGGTGCACCGCTGGCGAGCCTGGACGACGCCGGTGTTCGCCGTCACCGGGATCGTCTACACCATCCCCTCCCTCGCCCTGTTCGCCTTCTTCGTGCCGGTGACGGGGCTGTCACGGACGACGGCGGAGATCGCGCTGGTCGGCTACACGCTGCTCATCCTGATCCGCAACACCGCGACGGGGTTGGCGGGCGTATCGCCCGATGTGCGGGAGGCGGCCCAGGGCATGGGCTTCGGCCCCGTCGCTCAGTTGCTGCGCGTCGAGCTTCCGCTTGCGGTCCCCGCCGTCATCGCTGGGATCCGCATCGCGACGGTGACGACCATCGGCCTCGTCACCGTCACCGCCCTCATCGGGCAGGGTGGGCTCGGGGACTTCATCCTCGACGGGTTGAACCGGGACTTCAAGACGCCGCTCGTCGTCGGCACCGTGCTGTCGGTCGCCCTCGCCGTCACCGCCGATCTCCTGCTCCTTCTCCTGCAGCACGCCCTCACTCCGTGGTCGCGCCGGAGGACAGCGTGAGGTTCCTGGGTGATGTGGTTTCGTGGTTCGCGGCGGGGGAGCACTGGCGGGGCGCAGACGGCATCCCGCACCGCCTGACCGAGCATCTGTTGATGTCGGGCGCGGCGGTGCTCGCCGCCCTCGTGCTCGCCCTGCCTGCGGGCGTTGTGCTCGGGCACCTGCGCCGGGGCGGCGTCGCGATCGTCAACCTGGCCAACGTGGGCCGGGCCATCCCCTCCTTCGCCCTGCTCGTCCTCGCCTACTTCGTATTCGGGATCGGCCCCGAGCCAGTCTTCCTCACCCTTCTTGCTCTCGGAATACCCCCCATCGTCACCAACGCATACGTCGGCGTGTCCGAGGTCGACGCTGATGCGCGCGAGGTCGCCCGGGGCATGGGCATGACCGGGGGCCAGGTCCTGCGCCACGTGGAGATCCCCCTGGCCCTCCCGCTCGTCATGGCCGGCGTCCGCACCGCGGGAGTGCAGGTGGTGGCCACCGCGACACTCGGCGCGGTCATCGCCTGGGGCGGGCTCGGCCGCTACATCGTCGACGGCTTCGCCCAGCAGGACAACGTCAAGATCTTCTGCGGAGCGTTGCTCGTGGCCGGCCTATCGGTGGGAGTCGAGATCGGGCTCGCCTTCCTGCAACGATTGACCCTGTCGCCCGGAATCACCGGGCGACGCACCACCATGGCGGTGGCCTCCGCGGTGCCAGGCGCTGCGGCCCACGCCTCGCTGTCTCCAGCTGTACTCAACGAAAGGAAGGAACAGACCCATGCGGAAACGTAGAGGTGCCGCCGGGGCGATCGTCGCACTCGTGCTGCTGCTCAGTGCAGCGGCGTGCGGCGACGATTCGGGTGGCGGCACCAGCAGCGAGACCACTGTCGCCAAGGGATCGGTGACTGTCGGCTCGTTCAACTTCAGCGAGAGCGTGCTGCTCGCCAACCTGTATGCCCAGGCGCTCGACGGCGCTGGGTACAAGACCACGGTGCGGGCCAACCTCGGTGCGCGAGAGGTCGTGTTCCCTGCGCTCGAGAAGGGGGAGATCGACTTGGTTCCCGAGTACCTGGGGAACGCGTTGGCGTTCGTCGCCAAGGACGAGGCCAAGCCCGGCGACGACGAGGCCGCGACGGTCACCAAGCTGAAGGCTGCTCTTGAACCCAAGAAGTTGAGTCTGCTCACGCCGTCGAAGGCGACCGACGGGGACATCATCGCCGTGAGCAAGGCGACAGCGGACAAGTACAACCTGAAGAAGATCTCCGACCTCGCGCCCGTTGCCAAAGACCTGACCCTGGGCGGTCCGCCAGAGTGCCCGACCCGCATCACGTGCGGCCTCGGCCTCGATCAGGTCTACGGGCTCAAGTTCAAGGCGTTCAAGGCGCTCGACACCGGCGGCCCCATCACCAAGGCCGCGCTCGAGAAGGACGAGGTTCAGGTGGCCCGGCTGTTCTCGGCGGACGCGGCGATCAAGGAGAAGAGCTTCGTCATCCTCGACGACGACAAGTTCATCCAGCCTGCGGGCAACGTGGTGCCGGTCATCAGCACCGAGTTGGTCGACGACGAGATCACCGCGGTGCTCGACAAGGTCTCGAGCACGCTGACGACCGACGATCTCACCACGATGAACACGAAGATCGACGTCGACAAGGAAGACGCCGACAAGGTGGCCCACGACTACCTCGTCGAGAAGGGCATCATCAAGGGCTGACCCAGCCGTTTCTCGAGGCAATGCGTGGCGGATTCCGACACGTATTGCCTCGAGAACGGGGTCAGGGCCCGCTGATCTTGGCGAGCAGGCGGTTGGGGCCGGCTCGCAGCGGGCCGAACAGGAAGTGCAGGGCCCACGAGATGCCGGGGACGGGCACCGAGCCATCGGCCGACCCGTCGATGACGGGGCCGAGTGCCGGCTCGGGGGGCAACCTCGACGCGAGCACCGCCGCTATTGCCGCGACCAGCCGCTCGCCTTCGGCCCGGTCCGTGCACGCGGCCAGAGCCACGTCGAGGCGCACCCGCTCGACCTCTCGCGCCAGCTCGGCGAGCGCGTCGTGGGCCAGTGGATGGGCGCTGACCGGCAACCCGTCGATGGCGTCGGCGATCCCGGCCTCGACAGCAGCGAGCTCGGCCTCGATCTCCGCCCGGCGGCCGGCGCGCACCGCCAGCAGGAGCCCGCGGTAGTGCTGCTCCATCCCCGTGCGGGCTCCCATGAGCTCACCCATCGACTCGCTCCACCGACGCAGCATGGCGACGACCGCGGGTGCTGCCGCGCCGAAAAGCCGAGAGACCGCCGCGCCGAACGCCTCGCCCGGGTCGTAGCCCTCGGGGTTCCACGCCCACGCGCCTGCGGTGACCGACCCCGGGGCGTAGGCCGACAGCGGCACTCCCGAGTTGAGGCAGTAGCCCCGCAGCCCGCGGGCGAAGTCGGCGGGGCGCTGGTGCAGCGGCATGGGGAGCACGAGGGCAGCGCGGAAGTCGTTCTGCTGCTGGTTGTCCCAGAACACGGGCGCCCGGCCCACCCGCGCCGTCCATCCTTCGTCGAGCTGGGTGGCCCAGTCGGCGGGCGTGCCGCTCCACCAGTTGGCCAGGTACACCTCGGTGTGATCGGGCAGCGCGGCCGCCAGCCGCTCCTGGTATTCCTCCTGGCGCGCGACTGCCTCCTCGACCGACCGCGGTCCCGACCCGCCGAGCATCGGGGCCATCGACGGCCCGTCGTCGTCGTCGCTGCCGCCCCCCGGCATCCACGAGTAGTCCATCTGGCCGGGGAACCAGTAGAAGCGCGGGCAGAAGAAGAACTCCGGCTCCTGGTGCAGGCGGGACGTCAGCCGGGCCACGATGCGCTGCAGCAAACCGAGCTCGTCGTCGAACGGGTCGTGGTCGGTGTCGTCGAACAGGAAGCCGAAGCTCCGAAACCCGCGGTCGACGGCGTCGTCGTAATGACGCAGCAGCGCCTCCACTGCCTCTGGGTCCTGCGGCGAGAACCGGGGACCGAGGGCTTGGCGGCGTAGCTCGCACACCAGCTCGACGCCGATGGAGCGGGCGGTGTCGACGAGTCGCTCCTCCTCCGGGCCGAGTCGCTCCTCGGCGGTGGCAGTCCACCAGTTGTAGAGGACCCGATTGAACTTGCCCTCGGCCGCGACCTCGAGGGCCCAGTCCAGACGGTGGGTGCGGTAGAGCCCCCAGCCCGCCAGCAGCCGCAATGGCACCACCGGGGCATCGGCAATCACGCAGGTGGTCACGACCAGCGCGTCGCCGCGCACTGAAACGAGCTGGCGCGCCGTCGCCGCACCCCGCACGAGCCCGACGGCGGTCGAGGCGAGGATCTGCATCCCGGCCTCGTCGCACCTGAGCGTGTACGCCTCCTCGCCCTCCACTGACGGGTCCGAGGCGAACCGCACGGGCCAGCCGTCGCGCTCGATCACCGCGACCCCGGCACGTTGCAACCCGCTCGCCAACAGGTCGCGGGCGCCGGGCGGAGCGCCTGTCACCGTCACCGCCGGCGCGCCGACGCGGACAGGGCCGTTGTCTGTGAACTGGCGCGGTGTCGGAACGATCACCAGCCCGGCCGGCAGCCGTGGCGGCGGCGGCGCGAACGGCGCCTCGCCCACCATGCCCAACACCTGGCGCGCCATGGGCTCGCTCATCAGACGGCTCTGTCTAGCCTGGCGCCGTGCCCGACGAGCCCTTGACCACCGAACAGCAGCAGCGCCGCCGCCAGGCGGTCCGCGACCTCATGCCCACCACGCCGTTCCTAGGCGGCCTTGGTCTGGTGATAGAGCGCTACGAGCCGGACGACGCGACCGTGCGCGTCCCGTTCCGCGAGGACCTGACCAACGACGGCACCTACTACCACGGAGGTGTGATCGCCTCGGCCATCGACACCGCCGGCGCGTGCGCGGCGTGGTCAAACCACGACTTCGACAAGGGCGCACGAGCGTCGACCGTCGCCATGTCCGTGCAGTACGTCGGCGCGTGCAAGCGCTCCGACCTGGTCTGTCACGCCCGCACGGTGAAGCGCGGTAAAGAGCTGACGTTCACGGAGATCACCGCCACCGACGCCGACGGCAACGTCGTCGCCCACGGCGTGCAGACCTACCGGATCGTCTGAGGCCCGGGCGGCGCCATTCGGTCGAGGAGATCGCGGACCTCGTCGTCGGTGGTCTCGGAGAAGTCGGCGTAGGAGAGACCGACGGCGTGAAACGGCTCCGGCTGGGACAGGCACACAACGGTCGCGCCGTCCGCGGCCAGCTCTGCGCACGTCTGCGCCGCGCCCGTGGGAACGGCGACGACGATGTCGGTGGCACCCTGGGCTCGCACCGCACCCAGCGCCGCCTTCATCGTCGCTCCCGTTGCCAGGCCGTCGTCCACTAGTACGACGCGCCGGCCCGCGGTCACCGCTGGCGCGCGGTCGCCCCGGTACGCCCGCTCCCGGCGCTCGAGCTCGACCTGCTCCTCGCGTGCCACAGCGTCGATGTCCTCGTCCCGAAGACGGAGCGCGTGCACCACCGATGCGTTGACCACCCGCACTCCGCCCGACGCGATCGCGCCCATGGCGAGCTCGCGTTGGCCGGGCACACCCAGCTTGCGGACGACGAAGACGTCGAGCGGCGCGTCGAGGGCGTGGGCTACCTCGGCCGCCACCGGCACGCCGCCCCGCGGCAACCCGAGCACCACCGTCGGCGCGTCGTCGAGCTGCTCCCGGAGGCGGGCGCCGAGCTCGGCCCCGGCCTGGCGTCGATCGGGGAACCTGTCCAGACGACGATTCTCCCAGAACGTGCGCGCACACGCGAGCCGGCCCGCCCCTTCGGGACGGGCCGGCTCGCGTGGTCTTTTGGCGCTACTGGTTCAGCGTGGGCGTGTCGACGCGGGGTCCTTCGCCATCACCGTCGAACATCTCGCCGATCGGGCCCCAGAACAGTGCCCAGATCAGAAGTCCGAGCAGGACCAGGCTGACGATGGCGCCAACCGGGTTGAAGAACACCGGCCGACGGTCGTCGACGACAACGTCGTCGCCGGCATCGTTCACGTACTCGCGTGTCACTCGTCGGGCCATGGCGGTTCGTTTCCTTCCGTTCAGTCGATGCGCCGTCTGCGCACGACGTCCTCTTGCACCACTGCCGGCTCGTCCTCGTACACGGTCTCGACGACCCTGCGGGTGGGACGCCGCCGGTAAACGGCGGGGCCACCTCCTGCAAGCGCGAGTACCACCACTACGAGGAGCAGGATCAGCAGCAGTGTCATGCCGCGGGTGTTCCCGGGGGCACTGGAGTCAAAACTTGGGACGAGACGGCACAAGCCGTCGCGGCCGCTGATCTACGAGGGGCTCAGGCGCCCCGGGAGATGGCTTCGAGACTGAGCTCGGCGGTGGCGTCCGCCGGCCCGCACTGCGCGCACGGGTCGGTGTGCTTGTAGGAGCGGAGGAGGCGGGTGCCCGCCTCATTGAGGGTCACGAGGAAGGCATCGGACTCGACGTCGACCTCGAGCTTGACGTAGGTCTCCCAGTCGGCCGCGCTGGTGGGCAGGTCGAGCGGCGTGCCCTTGGGCACTCGGCGGAAGCGCTTGGCCTTGGCGTCGAACATCCACGTGCTGTTGCACGACTCGATGATCTGCAGCGAGGGCGCGGAACCACGACGGCTGGGTGTCACCGCAGACCCCCACGTCTGGAAAAATCTGTCATCCGCAGCCGTCACTCTCGCACCGGGTCCAAGCCCGCTCGTCCGCCGGTTCACCCATCTTCCCTGCCGAATGCGTCGAACCCCACGCATTGATGTTGCGGTTTCGTGACGAACCGGGCGGCAACCTACTCGAAGCGTGCCCATGACCGTCCCGTTTTAGGCCAGCATCGTGGGGTGCCCAGCCACATCCTCCTGGTCGACGACGACGAGCGGATCCGCGCCTCGATGCGGATGGTGCTGGAGGACGAGGGCTATGCCATCACCGAGGCGCAGAGCGGCGAGGACGCCCTGACCGCCTTCGCCAGGACCCCGGCCGACGTCGTCCTGATCGACCTCATGCTCCCGGGCATGGACGGCTTCGAGACGTGCCGGTCGCTGCGCCGGACGAGCGACGTGCCCGTGATCATGGTCACGGCGCGCACGGACACCTACGACGTGGTGGCGGGGTTGGAGGCGGGCGCCGACGACTACGTCACCAAGCCGTTCGTGGCCAAGGAGCTGGCGGCTCGCATCCGCGCCCTGCTGCGCCGCGCCCGCACCAGCACGGAGCCGGCGACCAGCGTCATCCGCGTCGGCGACCTCGAGGTCATCCCCGAAGCGGGCGAGGTGCGGCGGGGCGGCGACCTGGTGCACCTGACCCGGACCGAGTTCCGGCTCCTGTGCGAGCTGGCGTCGAGCCCGGGCCGTGTGTTCAGCCGGGAGCTCCTGCTCGAACGGGTGTGGGGCTACGACTACTTCGGCGACGGCCGGCTGGTCGACGTGCACGTGCGACGGCTCCGCACCAAGGTCGAGGGCGACCCCGCCCGGCCCCGTCACGTGGTGACGGTCCGGGGCCTCGGGTACAAGCTGCAGCCCTGATGGCCAGCGCTGTCGCCAGGCTCGGGCTGCGGGCCCGCATCACCGTCGCCTTCGCGCTGGGCGCCCTGCTGCTGTCGACCGTGATGGGCGGCCTCACGTACGCGGTCACGCTCCGCTATCTCGTCCGCCAGCGCGAGAGCGCGGTTGTGCACCAGGCCTACGTCAACGCGCAGCTCATCCGGGCGGGCCTGCGGTCGGCCCGCCCCGACGTGACGCAGCTCCTCGCCGGACTCGAAACGAGCAGCGCAGGGTCTGAGTCGTTGCTGCGTTACACGGACAGGTGGTTCGCGACGTCGATCGTCGTCGGACGCGACACCCTGCCCGCCCAGTTCCGGGCCGTCGTCCTCGACGGCTCGCCGGCACGGCAGCGCTACAGCTTCGACGGCAGCCCCCACCTGGTGGTCGGCGTTCCCATCCCATCAGTCGACGCGCACTACTTCGAGGTCTTCACCCTGGCTGAGCTCGACCGGACCGTGCGGCTCATCGGCGGCACGCTCGTGGCCGCCGCCGCGCTGACGACCCTCGCTGGCGCCGCGCTCGGACGCTGGGCGAGCGGCCGTGTCCTCACGCCGGTATCGAAGGCCGCGGTCGCGGCGGCCGACATCGCCAGTGGCAACCTCGACACCCGTCTCGAGGCCGGAGCCGATCCGGACATGGCGGTGCTGTCATCGTCGTTCAACCACATGGTCGACGCCCTGAGCGAGCGCATCAGTCGCGACGCGCGGTTCGCCTCCGATGTGAGCCACGAGCTCCGTTCCCCCCTCACCACGGTGGCGACGTCGCTCGAGGTCATCATGGCGCGCCGCGACGAGCTGCCGGAGCGGGCCCGGTTGGCGCTCGACCTGCTGGCGGCCGACGTCGAGCGCTTCGAGCGACTGGTGCAGGACCTGCTCGAGATCTCGCGCTTCGACGCCGGGGTGGCCCGGCTCGCGGTCGAGGACGTGCGGCTGGACGAGCTCGTTCGTCATGCCGTCCCTGACACGCTGGCTGCCGAGCTCGATGTCGACGCCGACGCTGCCGGCCTGCTCATCCGCGCCGACAAGCGCCGGCTCGAGCGGGTCGTGACCAACCTCTTGTCCAATGCCGACGCGCACGGGGGCGGCGCCGTCCGCGTGGGCGTGCGCCGCGTCGGCACCGCGGTGCGCCTCGAGGTCGACGACAACGGCCCCGGAGTGCCCGACGAGGATCGGTTGCGGGTCTTCGAGCGCTTCGCTCGTGGCGCGGCCGCAGGGCGGCGCAGCGGGAGCGGTGGTGACGGCGTCGGCCTCGGTCTGTCCCTCGTCGACGAACACGTGCGGCTGCACCACGGTCGGGTGTGGGTGGAGGACCGGCCGGGCGGGGGAGCGCGCTTCGTCGTCGAGCTGCCGCTGAAGGACGAGGGATGAGGCGGCTCACGGTCGCGGCGGTCGCCCTCGTCGTGCTGGGCTCGGCGTGCGGCGTGGCGACGGACAACGGCCCCCAGGCGCTGCCCCGAGATGACGTTCCGTTCGAGCTGCTGGCGCCCTCGACCACGACGGTGAACAGCACCACCCCGGTCGCGGTGACGACCGAGGTGCCCGTCTTCCTGGTCGGGGCCGGCCGGTTGGTCGTCGTGCGCCGTCTCGTCGAGTCGCCGCCGTCGCTGTTCCGCGCCATCGAATCCCTGCTCGCCGGGCCCACTGCGGAGGAGGCGAGCGCCGGGTTGCGCTCGGCCGTCACCAACCAGACACGGCTGCTGAGCGTCCGCGTGCAGAGCGGCGTGGCGACCATCGATCTGAGCGGTGAGTTCGCCGGGATCGGTGGGCAAGAGCAGATCCTTGCCCTCGCCCAGCTCGTGTACACGGCCACCGCGGCCCAGGGCGTGCTCGGCGTACGCCTGAGCCTCGACAGCAAGGCGGTCGAGGTGCCGCGCGGTGACGGGACGCTGAGCCAAGAGCCCCTCGGTCCCGCCGACTACGCCGTTTTGGCGCCGGCGTGATGCCGCGGGCGAGCGTCGCCCGGCTCACGCTGTTGGCGCTGATCTGGGGTTCCAGCTTCCTGCTCATCAAGATCGCACTGGAGGGGCTCTCGCCCGCCCAGGTGGTCATGGGCCGGGTGATGGCCGGTGCCACGGTGCTCCTCGTGGCCATGGGCGTGCGCCGTCTGCGGTTCCCGCGCTCGCGTGCACTGTGGGGCCACCTGGTGGTGCTGGCCGTCTTCGCCAACGTCGTGCCCTTCTCGCTCTTCGCGTGGGGCGAGACCCGGATCGAGTCCGGATTGGCCGGGATCCTCAACGGCGCCACGCCGCTGCTCACGCTGGTGTTCGCCGTCGCCCTGCTGCCGGAGGAGCGGATCACGCGCATGCGTGTGGCCGGCCTCGTCGTCGGGTTCGCCGGCGTCGTCGTGATCGTCGGCCCGTGGCGAGCTGGTGCGCTGTCGGGCGAGCTCGCGGGGCAGCTGGCCTGCCTCGGGGCCGCTGCCTGTTACGGCGTTGCCTTCACCTACACCCGGCGGTTCGTCAGCGGAAGTGGGCAGCCGCTCCTCGTCCTTGCCGCCAGCCAGCTGGCAGTGGCGACGGGAGTGTTGCTCGTGCTGGCGCCCTTCATCGCCACCGACGACGTGCACCTCTCGGCTCGCGTGCTCACCGCCGTCCTGACGTTGGGCGTCGCCGGCACCGGCGTCGCCTACCTCCTGTACTACGCGCTCATTCGCGACGAGGGGGCGACGACGGCCGCGATGGTGACGTACTTGATCCCCATCGTCGCCTTCGCCCTCGGCGTCGCGGTGCGGGACGAGCCCGCGCACTGGTACGTGTTCGTCGGCGCGGCCGTCGTCATCGCGGGGGTTGCTGTCGCCGAAGGGCGTTTCGCCGGTGGCGCGGTGTCAGTGCCCGAGGTCGAGGTGCTGGCGCCGCTGCCCGGTGACGACCGGTGATCAGCCGCCGTTGCTGGCGCGGTTTACAAGCTGCCACGTGCTGGGAACACCAGCGCCATGGACCTGATCACCATCCTTCTCATCGTTGTCATCGTGCTCTTGCTGTTCGGCGGACTCGGGTACCGCCGCCGTCTCTAACTGCGCCCAGCGCGGCAATACGTTCGCCGCGCTCCCCGCCGTCGGGCACGATGCAGTGTGGCTGTCACCGAGCGCACTGCTGATGAGCTGGCAGGACGGGGAGCAGCGGCGATCGTGGTTGCCGTTGTCGTGTGGGGCTTCGGGCCGATTCTCATCAAGAAGACAGGCCTCCCCAACCTGGTGCTGGCGTTCTGGCGCCTGTGGCTCGGGTTCGCGGTCGTAGCCCTTGTGCACGTGGTGGGTGGCGGGCGGATCCGCGTGCACGCCCTTCGCCAATCTGCGATCGGGGGCGTGTTCTTCGGCATCAACGTCGCGTTGTTCACGGCCGCCGTGCAGCGCACGAGCGTGGCCGAGGTGACCCTCGTCAGCTCGTTTCAGCCCGTGCTCGTGCTGCTCGTCGCCGGGCCCATGTTCGGGGAGCGCGCCGGCCGGCGCGAGATCCTTCTCATCGCCGCCTCGCTCGTCGGCGTCGCGGTCTTCGAGGCCGGGGCCATGCGCGGTCCGGTGTGGAGCCTGTCCGGCTACCTCTTCGCGGTCGGCGCCCTGCTCACCTTCACGGGCTACTACCTGGCATCCAAGCGGGCACGCGAACATCTCGACGCCATCGAGTACATGACCTCGGCCCTTTTCGTGTCCGCACTGGTGGTCACGCCCGTCGCCCTCCTCTCGGGACAGCCCCTTGGCGACCTGCACGGCCAGACGTGGGTGTGGCTGGCGCTCTTCGTGCTCTTCCCCGGCGCCCTGGGCCACCTGCTCGTCAACTGGGCCCACCGCTTCGTCGACGTGACCATCTCCTCGGTGATCGTTGTCGGCCTTCCCGTCGTCGCCGCGCTGTTGGCATGGGTGCTGCTCGACGAGACCCTCGGCCCGCTCGAGCTGATCGGTGGCATCGCGGTCATCGCCTGCGTCGCCGCCATTGCCGTTCGGCCCACGCTCGCCGGCGCGGCCGAGGACCTGCCGCTCTGAGTGGGGGCGGTGGGCCTCGAACCCACAAAACCTTCGGCTTAAAAGGCCGCTGCTCTGCCAATTGAGCTACGCCCCCGTCGCCTCCACGGTAGAGGACCGCCGCCGCAGGGCGGCCAGACAAGCGGCCAGCGGCACCGGCAGCACTGCGGCGTGCACGATGAACACCGTGCGGAGGGTGCCCTGGCTGACCTCCCTGCTGCCGATGAGCACGAATTTGACCTGGTCATCGAACGCAGCTGGGAACATCCCCCGCAGATCGGTCCCGACCGTCACGGCCCAGAGGGCCAGCTGGTCCCAGGGGAGCCGGTAGCCGGTGAACACCAACGCAACGACGATCACGATCAGCCCGGTCGCGACCGGTGGCCACGAGCGTCGGCGGACGACCACGTGCGTGATGGCCAACGCCAGCGCCAGCGGGACCAGCAGCGACGAGCTGATTCGGTGGACGGCGCGCAGCAGCTGCTCGTCGTTGCCGTCCACGGGAACGGGCCGGTAGAAGAAGGAGAGCCACACCCCGGTCACCAGCAGGACGAAGCCCAAGGCGACGGTCGCCCGCCACAACCAGGTGCGCAGCCCCTCCACGTCGCAACCGTACGTGGCAGGCTGGCGACGTGAAGGGTGATCGCGTCGAGGTGCTGGTCGACGTGGGCGGTGCCGTGCAGGCCTTCGAGGTGGTTGCCAGCAAGGCCGGGCGCCGGGTCGAGGTGTCGAGCGGGCGGGGCATGGTCGAGGTCGCCGAGGTCACGCGTTCCGGTCAGCCCGTGCGCAGTGCACGGTTCATGCAGAGCCGGGTGGTCGCCCTCGTCGAGCACCCGGCAGAGGACGGCGATGGCGACGACGGGCCCCGTCCGAAACGTGCGCCTCGTCCGGAGAACCAGCCTTCCCTCGGTTTGGGCGACTGACCGCCTCGGTAAGGTGGCGCCCATGACCGACGACGCGGCACGCAGCCGGCTCGATGACGAACGGCGCCGCCTCGAGGAGCTCCGAGAGGGTCTCGACAGCGTGTCCGACGAATCCGAACGCGAGAGCCTGTCCGAGCTGTCGTCGTCGGACCAGCATCCGGGCGACATCGGCTCCGAGACGTTCGAGCGGGAGAAGGACCTCTCCATCCTCGAACAGGTGGAGGCCGAGCTGGCCGACGTGGCCCACGCCCTCGAGCGCCTCGACCAGGGCACGTACGGGATCTGCGAGGCGTGCGGTCAGCCCATCGGCGAGGAACGACTCGAGGCCCTGCCGGCGGCGCGCTTCTGTTTGAAGGACCAGGCGCTGGCCGAGCGCGAGGTCCGCATCCCGACCGACTGAGTCAGGCCCGCTCGCCGTACGAGAGGTCCACGCCCATCAGGAAGCCGCGCGCCCGCTCGGCTTTGGGGTAGCGGTCGACGAGGGCGTGGAACCCCTGCCCGTGGCCGGGCTCGGCCAGGTGCGCGAGCTCGTGGACGATCACGTAGTCGAGCACCCACGTCGGGTAGCGGGCCAGGCGGTCGGAGATGCGGACGGACCCGTCCACCGGCGTGCACGAGCCCCATCGGCGCAGCTGGTTGCCGACCCACCGGATCGACTGAGGACGCGGCAGTCCGTAGCGGTCGGCCAGCGCGTCGGCCCGCCCCGCGAGGTCCTGCTCGGCCGCCGCGGCGCGCCGTTCGAAGCGGCGCACCATGACGCCGACCCAGTGCTCCTCCTCCACCTTGGTCATGCGAGCGGGAATGGAGATGCGGACGGTGTCACCGACCTGTTCGGCCTGCACCGTGCGCCGCCGGCGGGTGCTGCGGATGACCTCAGCTCTCACTGGCCTGGCTCCACACGTCACCGGCGGCCCACCCGTGGTCCGCCAGGTGCACCCACAGGCCACCCAGGTGGTACGGCGGCCCGGGCTCGCCTCCGAGGTGGCGGTGCACGGTGCGGATGACGCCGCCGTGGGCGACGACCAGCACCTTCTGGCCCGCGAAGCGGTCGGCCAAGCGGTCCAGTGCAGCCAGCACCCGCTCGAGGAACTCGGCACCCTCGCCGTTGGGCGCCTGCTGCACCTTGCCGGTGCGCCAATCGGCCAGGATCCCGGGCCAGCGGGCGTCGATCTCCTCGCGCGTGAGCCCGGTGAAGTCGCCCACGTTGCGCTCCCGCAGCCCCTCGTCGACGTGAACCCCGCCCAAGCCCAGCCCGTCGGCGAGGATCCCCGCGGTGCGACGCGCCCGTTGCAGGTCCGAAGCGGCAACCGCTCCCAGCCCGAGACCGCGCAGTGGCTCGATCGCAGCGCGCGCCTGCCCCTCGCCGGTCGGCGACAGGGGCGGGTCAGCCCAACCCTGCCAGCGGCCGGCGGCGTTCCACTCCGATTCCCCGTGGCGCACGATGAGCAGCTCGGCCATTGGGTGCCAGTCAACCATGGTGACTACCTTTGACAGGCACCCCTGCGAGGAGGATCTCGGCAAATGGCTCTGCCCATCGACAAGCTCGGCACCAAGTACGAAGAGCGCACCGACACCATCGACCCGGAGCGGGCCAAGCAGTACGCGGCCGCAACCAACGACGACAACCCCGCCTACGAGTCGGGCAAATTCGTCCCGCCCGTGTTCGGTGTCGTCCCCGCCTGGGACGCCCTCGGGCTGGCGGTTGGCGACATCATCCCGCCCGAGTCGCTGATGATGGTCGTGCACGGCGAGCAGGACATGCACTTCCAGAAGCCGCTCGTGCCCGGCATGACGCTCAAGACGCAGGCCGAAGCGCTGAGCACCCGGGTCGGTGGTTCCGGCACCCGCCTGGCCGTCAAGGTCACCAGCGTCGACGCGGCCGACGGCAGCCCGGTGATGGAGCAGTACATCACCACCTTCATCCGGGGCATGGCCGACGGGGAGTCGGCCGGGCCGGACAAGCCCGACCACACCTTCCCGGAGGACGCGCGGGCCAAGAAGGTCGGCGAGTTCACCGTGCACGTCGACGACGACCAGACGTTCCGGTACCGCGACGCCTCTGGCGACCAGATGCCCATCCACGTCGACAACGACTTCGCCAAGAGCGTGGGCCTGCCGGGCATCATCGCCCACGGGCTCTGCACCATGGCCATGACGAGCCAGGCCGTGGTCAAGACGGTCGCCGACGGCGACCCGTCGCGACTCAAGCGGCTGGCGGTGCGCTTCTCCAAGAACGTCTTCCCTGGCAGTGATGTCGTCACCACCATCTACGACGCAGGTGAGGAAGGCGGCCGCAAGGTCTACGCCTTCGAGGCCCACAGCAACGGCGACCTGGTGATCGCCAACGGCCGGGCCGAGATCGAGGCCTGAGCCGGGCACAGGTGGCGGTTCTTCGCCTCTTCGCTGCCGCCCGGGAGGCGGCGGGAACGGGGCGGGCCACCGTCACCGGGGCTACCGTCGGCGAGGTCCTCGACGGTGCTCGTGCCGAGTTCGGACCAGCATTCGCGGCCGTCCTGCCAACGTGCCGGGTTTGGGTGAACGGGGAGCCGGCAGGAAATGACCACCCGGTGAGCGAACGGGACGAGGTGGCAGTGCTGCCGCCCGTCTCCGGAGGAGCCTGAACACCCTGGCTGAGATCAACTACCCAGAGATGCCGCCCACGGTGCCGGCCCCCCGGTTGGCCCGGGTGACGGCGCCCGTCCGCGCCTTCAACGAGCGCCTGGCGCCCCAGCGCGAGGTCATGCGCGGCCTGCACGTCGTCCCCGACGTGGACGGGCCACGGATCCGCCTCGGGATGGCCTGGGCCGTCGTCACCTTCGCCGCCGTGGCCGGTGGCACCGCCACCGCCGCCGTCTGGTTCACCGCGGCCGCCCTGGTGGCTGCTGGGAACGTGTGCCGGCTCTGGCGCCAGCGCGAAATGCGTCCCGCCGCGCCCGTCGCCGTCTTCGGCGCGGCCGGCCTCCCGGTCGCCGCCGGCTTCGGGTGGTTGGCCATGTTCGCCGTTCTCGCCGCAGTCGTGCTGTTTGCCGTGGCGTGGGAGCCGCTGGCCGGCGGGCTGCGTCGCCCGGCCCAGGCACGGGTGTCGCTTCCGCTCACCCTCGGCATCGCGGTGGGGATCGGTCTGGCCGCGGCCGCGCCGGTGCTGGTGCGTGGGGTCGGAATGACCGAGGCGGTCGTGTTCGTGACGCTCATCGGTGTGTACGACGCCAGCAACTACCTCGTCGGTTCGGGCGCGGCGAGTGCCTGGGAGGGGCCGGCGGCGGGTGCCGCCTTCATCCTCGCCGTGACCCTCGCCGTCGCCGCGGTGTTCGTGCCCCCGTTCCGCGGGCTGTCTCCGTGGCTGTTCGGCTTCGTCACCGCGCTGCTGGCGCCGATCGGGCCCTACGCGGCGAGCGCCCTGCTGCCCGAGCCGAAGGCGAAGGCACCGGGCTTGCGCCGGCTGGACGTGTGGATTGTCGTCGGCCCCATCTGGGCCGTCTTCGCCGTGCTGCTGCTCGGCAAGTAGCGGTCTAGAAGAAGATCTCCCAGAGCAGGTAGAGCACGACCCACAGGACGAAGCCGGCGATGATCGTGTCGCGGTGGCTGTCGGCGTACTTGCGCAGCGGCGAAGGGCCGACGCCGCCGAACACGCCCACGGCGTTGAGCTCGACGAGGACCACGATGAGGGTCATGACGCCGTAGTAGGCGCCGCGGTTGTCGGCGGTGCTGAACACGCCCGCGAAATGGCTTGCCGCGCCCATGAAGAACAGCATCGGGATGGAGAAGAGCGTGTTCGTCCTCGACGCCACCAGCGCCTTGCGGCCTGCGGCCGCCGCGGCCGGGTCCGCCTCGCCACCGGCGGCGACCCGCTCGGCCGACGCGATGACGATCTTCTGGTTGCGCCAGATGATGCCCCACACGTTGGCGAACATGATGAGGGCGATGAGGATGCCGGTGGAGATGGCCACGCCGGTCGAGCTGTCCCAATACGCGCTCTGATCCGGCTTGGTGCTGATGATCAGCAGGCCCGTGGCGACGGTGGCGACGGCGGCCCAGCGGAACCACCACAGGGCGCGGGGCACGAGCTTGGTGATGGCCTCGGTGCGGGGACCGGCCTCGAAGCTGGCGAACGCCGGCACCTGCACGAAGTTGAAGTAGTAGAGGAGGCCGATCCACGTCACGCCCGACAGGTAGTGGCCCCAGCGCGAGAGGATCTCTCCGCCTTCCCGCGTGAAGATCTCCATGGTTCCCTCCAGCTCGTCCAGCTCGTCCGGTCTGCGCGGAACCTAGCGCGCCCGCGCCGCATCGAGGCGGGACGCCACGTCCTTCCAATCGAAGACGTTCCACACCGCCTCGAAGAAGTCCGCCTTCACGTTCTTGTATTGCAGGTAGTACGCGTGCTCCCACGCGTCGATGGCCAGCAGGGGATCGGTGCCCTGGCCGTGGTTGCCCTGGTGGTCGTGCACCTGTTGCACGATGATCCGGCCCGCGGTGGGCTCCCACGAGGCCAGCGCCCACCCCGAGCCCTGGATGGTCGTCGCCGCCTCGACCATGTGGCTCCGGAAGCGCTCGAAGGACCCGAAGTCGATGCCGATCTGCTCCGCGGCCGGCCCAGTGGGTTCGCCTCCGCCGCCGGGCCCGAGGTTGGTCCAGAAGAGCGAGTGCAGCACGTGGCCCGACAGATGGAAGGCCAGGTTCTTCTCCAGCTGGGTGATGGTGCTGAAGTCGTCCTTCTCGCGTGCGGACGCCAGCTTCTCGATCGCTTCGTTGGCTCCCTTCACGTATGCGGCGTGATGCTTGTCGTGGTGCAGCTCCATGATCTCGCCGCTGATGTGGGGTTCGAGGGCCCCGTAGTCGTACCCGAGGTCCGGCAGGGTGTAGGTCTGATCAGCCATAGGAGGGTTCTACCCAGCGGTGACGGCGACCCACTCGGACCGGGGACCCCAGTACGATCAGACCGATGGCCACGCCCCGCATCGAGCGACTGCTGGACCCCGCGTTCGTGGAGGGTCTGCGCGATCTTCCGATGGAGGAGGTCCGCGCCAAGCGGGCCGAGTGCATTGAGGTCGAGGTCGGCCTGTCGATGCTGCGACGGATGGTGCAGGGCCGGCTCGACATCGTGGGTTCCGACCTGCAGCGCCGGGCGGGTGGCGAGCCCGCCGACCTGGCAGCCCTGGTCGACCAGCTGCCGGAGATCCTCGGAGAACACGAGCGCCCGCCCGGCATGGGACGGCTACCGACATTGCTCGTGCCCTCGGAGATCGACGACCTGACCGCCGAGGTGGACGCGCTCGCCGACCCGCGGCGACTGTCCTCGTTGCCCGAGATGGATGAGGCCGAGGTGCGGGCCCTCGCCGAGGCGCTGGGCGACCTCGAGCGTCGCACCTCGGATCAGCGCCGCCTCCTCCTCGACCGGCTCGACGCCCTGCAGGAGGAGATCGTCCGCCGCTACAAGGCGGGCGAGGCGAACGTGGACAGCCTGCTCAAGTGACGCCCGACGCGAAAGGGCGTCTGGTGTTGGTCGTGGACGACGACGAGATGATCCGCCGGCTCGTCCGCACGGTGCTGGAGGCCGACGACTTCGAGGTCATCGACGCCAGGGACGGCGAACAGGCGCTGCTGATGATCGAGGACAAGCGACCGGCGGTGGTCGTCCTCGACGTGATGATGCCGGGGCTCAACGGTGTGGACGTGTGCCGCCGGCTCGACCACGACAACGTGAAGGTGATCATCCTCACCGCGCGGGACGACGCCGACCTGGCCGAGGAGTGCATGGCCGCTGGCGCCAACGCCTTCCTCACCAAGCCGTTCTCGTCGATCCAGCTCCTCGATCTCGTCGAGGATCTGCTGGTCGCCTGATGGCCGACGCGCCAGAAGACTTCCCGCTGCTCGACGCGACGGCCCTCGAGGACCAGGCCCGCCGGTTCGCGCAGGACGCCGTGGCCGCCTACAAGCGCGAGAAGGCGCGGGCCCGGGAGCTCGAAGAGGCGCTGTCGACGCTGCAGACTGCGTACCTGGAGACGATCCGCTCGCTGGCGTTCGTCGTCGAGGCCAAGGACGCGTACACGGGCCAGCACCTCGAGCGCTGCCGCGTCTACGGCGTGGCTCTCATGCAGGCGCTCGGCATCGACAAGGACTATCCGGACGCGCAGTACGGCTTCCTCCTGCACGACTCGGGCAAGGTCGGCGTGCCCGAGCGCATCCTCGGGAAGCCCGGTCCGCTGACGGCAGCAGAGTGGCGCGTCATGCGGACCCACCCGCTGATCGGGTACCAGATGGTCGCCAGCATCCCATTCCTCAAGAACGCCGCCGAGATCGTGCGCTCCCACCACGAGATGTTCGACGGCTCTGGCTACCCGGCCGGGCTCAAGCGCGAAGAGATTCCGCTCCCAGCGCGCGTCTTCTCCGCCGTCGACGCCTTCGACGCCATGACCACCGACCGCCCCTACCGAGCGGCGCTCTCGCTCGAGCACGCGGCCGGCGAGCTCACCAAGATGGCGGGCACCCAGTTCGACCCCGACGTCGTAGAAGCCTTCGTCCCCCTGCTCAGCAACCTCAAGGTCGAGCAAACCGCCTGACCCCAGCACTCTCGAGGAAATGGCATACCGATTCGGTATGCCATTTCCTCGAGAGTGCGGATTCGTAAGATTCGTCCTATGAGCAATACGCTCGCTCCGATGAAGGAACTACCCGACCGGTGGCGGGACCTGGGGGAATTCATCCGTGAGCAGCGCAGCACGGCACGGTTGTCGCTGCGCCGTCTCTCGGAGCAGGCGGGGATCTCCAACCCGTACCTGAGCCAGATCGAGCGGGGCCTGCGCAAGCCGTCGGCCGAGATCCTGCAGCAGATCGCCAAGGCGCTGCGCATCTCCGCAGAGACGCTCTACGTGCGGGCCGGCATCCTCGAAGAGCGCGACCTCGAGGACCTGGAGAGCGAGATCCTCCGCGATCAGCACCTCACCGAGGACCAGAAGCAGACCCTCATCAAGGTGTATCAGTCGTTCCGGCACGAGAACGAGGACCGGCTGGTGTCGCCGCCCGCGCCCGTCGAGGACAAGGCCCAAGACGAGGACGCAGACGAGGTAGCACCAGCCGCTCAGTAGGGTTGACGCCCGACGTGCGCAGTCTCGCGGTTCTCTCGATGCACACCTCGCCCCTGGCCCAGCCGGGCACGGGTGACGGCGGCGGCATGAACGTCTACGTGCGCGAGCTCTCCTCCGCGCTGGCACGGGCCGGGGTGTCGTGCGACGTGTACACGCGGGCCATTGGGGCCGAGCAGCCGGCGATCGTGGACGTGGAGCCCGGCCTCCGCGTCCACCACGTGCCGGCTGGACCGCTCGCGCCCGTCGCCAAGGAGCAGCTGCCCTCGCTCGTCGACGATTATGTCGCTGCCGTTCTCGACCGCATCCGCGTCGGTTTCCCGCCCGACGCCATCCACGCCAACTACTGGCTGTCAGGGGTTGCGGGGCACCAGCTCAAGCACGAGCTCGACCTCCCGCTGGTGTCGACGTTCCACACCCTCGACCGGGTCAAGGCCGAGGTCGACGAGGCCGAGTCCGAGCTGCGAGCCGAGGCCGAGGCGCGCACCATCGACTGCAGCGACGGGCTGCTCGCGTCCTGCACCGAGGAGGCAAAGCAGCTCGTGCGTCTGTACGACGCCGACCCGGCGCGCATCGAGATCGTGCCGCCCGGTGTCGACCACGCCTTCTTCGCTCCGGGCAACCGCGGCCAGGCCCGCCGGGCCCTCGGGCTGCCCGAGACGGGGGCCATGCTGCTGTTCGTCGGCCGCATCCAGCCCCTCAAGCGGGCCGACGTCGCGGTGCGGGCCCTGCACGAGCTCGCCGGCGCCCATCCCGACGCGTTCCTCGTGCTCGTCGGTGGCCCCAGCGGCCTGCGCGGCGACGACGAGCTGGCCGACCTCCACCGGCTGGTCGATGACCTCGGACTCGCCGATCGGGTGCGCTTCGTCGCGCCGCAGCGCCACGAGCTGCTGTCCACCTGGTACCGCGCCGCCGACGTGTGTCTCGTGCCGAGCCGCAGCGAGTCGTTCGGGCTCGTCGCCCTGGAGGCCGCCGCGTGCGGGACACCGGTCGTCGCTGCCGCAGTCGGAGGTTTGACCACGCTCGTCGATCACGGCGTCACTGGCTATCTGGTGGAGGATCGCGACCCGCGGTCGTACGCCGCGTGCGTGGCCAGGATCCTCGACGACCGCGAGCTGGCGACGGGGATGGGCGCGCGCGCCACCGCGCGCGCTCGGGGTTACACGTGGTCGATTGCCGCGGGGCGACTGCGCCGCCTCTACGCCGACCTCACGGCGCGCCAGCTCGTGCAGTGCCCGTAGACGCGGCGACGCCCGAGGAGCTCGACGAGTTCGCGGCTGTCATCGGTCGCTGGACGGCATCGGAGAGCGAGACGAACCCGGTCGTGGCCGCGGTCGACTTCGATGCTGAGCTGCGACGGTGGTACGTGCGGCTGCGGGGCGAGGAGAAGTCCTTCACCACGGTGTGGCTCACGCTCCGCCAGCGCACGCTGCACTACGAGACGTACTTCATGCCCGCGCCCGAGGAGAACGTCGAGGCGCTCTACGAGTACCTGCTCAAGGCCAACATGCGTCTGTTCGGGATGCGCTTCGCCGTCGGGGCCGAGGACGCGGTGTACCTGATGGGCCAGATGCCGCTGTCGGCCGTCGACAGCGAGGAGCTGGACCGCATCGTGGGCGCCACCTACGCCTACGCCGAGCAGTACTTCCGGCCCGCGATGAGCATCGGTTTCGCGTCCCGGTTCCGGGCCTGAACTTCCCCTTGTTCGCGGCCGGGGGGCCTTAGTACTGTCGCCTCTTCAGCGGGCCCGAGGTGCGGAAGGGCGCCATCCGTTCGGGGAAGTGCGGGTGTCGGCCGGAGGTTCCTCGGGCTCGCTCGCGTCCCGTTCCCGGCAGGAACGAGACCCGTTCTCGGCGAATTGGCAAGGTGGCGGACGCTGACCGGGTGCTTGCTGTCCGGGGGGTCAAATCGGTACGGTTCCCCCCAGGCGGGGGACACCTGGAAGTTCTTGGCGCGCGAGGTGCGCCTCACAAGACCCGATGTCCACGACCAAGACGGCCGCGCTCCTGGCGGCGATCACCGTGCTCTGCTGCAGCCTGGCTTCCCCGGCCGGCGCGGCCAACGCGCGCCAGCGGCGGGAGGCGGCGCGGGCCAAACGTGCCCAGATCGCCCGCGAGCTCAACACCCTGCGGGCCTCCGACGCCCAGCTCCAGGGTGCGCTGCAGACCCTCACGGGGCAGGTCAACGCCGAGACGGCCAACGCCGCGGCCGCCCGCCAGAAGGTCGAGGCGGCGGCGAGGGCGGAGGCCCAGGCCAAGGCCGAGATGGCCGAGACCGAACAGCGCATGACCGGCATCCGCAAGGCGGTCGTGAGCCGCGCCGTCACCACCTATATCCGGCCGCGCGACGACGTCATCCTCGAGGAGACCCA
>JBEEFQ010000330.1:0-8276 GCA_041166245.1 Actinomycetota bacterium
GTCGTGGTCGCGGGCGCGGGCGACGTGGCCGACGGCGTGTAGACGCCCAGCCCGTCGGGGAACGTGAGTCCGTCCTGCACGGTGACGGCGGGCAGCACCGGGTCGCCGCCCGAGAACGGCAGGCGGATGACGGACCCCAGCTCCGGCACCGGCGCGCCGACGACGATCCCGAGGTCGGCGATCCACAGCGCGCCGTCGGCCGTGACGGTCAGCCCGTAGGGCGTATCACCGGTGGGACCGGTCGGCGGCGTGAGCGGCGCGAGCGGGAACAGGTCGCGGATCCACACCCCGTCCTTGCCGTACTCCGACACGGTGCCGGTGAAGACGCTCGCCACGTACAGGGTTCCGGCCGGGCTGATGACGACGGACGACGGGGTGGGCGCACGCGGGTCGGCCGGTAGTCCCGCGATCGCAGGGATCACCTGCTCCTTGGTGATGTTGGCCTCGAGGAACGACGGCGTGCACTCGCCGGCCGTCGAGGGCCACCTCCCCCGGTACCGCCACACCGCGCCGGGGTGACCGTCGTCGTCGGGGCGGTTGGCCGTCACGTAAACGTCGCCGTTGGTGTCGACGGCGACGCCGCCCGCCGTGGCCAGCGTGGCGTCGATCTGACAGTGGTCGACCGAACCCACGAAGAACGAGACGCCGGCCCCGTTGTCTGTCTCCTGGCGGAAGTCGCCGGTGAACGGCGCGAACCACAGGAAGAGTTGGCCGTTGGCCGGCTCCCCCGGCAGCGTGTTGCCGATGGCGGTCGTGAGCAGGCGGTTGCCGTCGAGGAACCCGCACCCGTAGTTGTCGGGATCACCCGTGTAGCCCGGCCCCTTGCCTCCCTCGGGCGCGAGCTTGCCCGTCTGCTCGATGGTGAGCTCGCCGAGCCTCGTCCCGGCGATCTCGAAGAACCCCCAGCCCGCGATGCGCGGGTCGTGGCTGCTGCCCCCTTCGCCGCCGCCACTCAGCACCGTGTCCTCGCCGGTGATGACGTGGCGGTTGTCGGGCGATATGCAGATCTGCCCGTTGATGTCGCGCCGCAGGCCGTTGAGCGGGAGCCCCCCAGGATCGGAGCCGTCGACGGCACGGCCCATCAGCTGGCGCTCTCCCGTCGCCGCGTCGTAGGCCCAGAGGTGGTTGCCCTCGGGGCTGAGCACGAACTGGGTGACCGACGCCGCCGGCGTCGGTCCCGCCACGAGCCCTGCGCCCACAGCCACGGCGGCCGCGATTCCCGCCCCCCACCTCAACGCAGGTCTTGGATCCACCTCCACGCCTTCGCCACCTGGGTCCGGAGATCCTCCAACGAGCCCGAGTTGTCGATGACGAAGTCGGCCTTGGCCAGGCGCTCGTCGCGCGTGGCCTGCTTGGCGATGCGGGCGCGCACGTCGTCCTCACCCGCGGCGCCGCGGGCCACGGCTCGGGCCACGGCCATCCCCACCGGGGCGTCGACCACGATGAGCCCGGCCATGTCCGACCGCCCCGACTCGACCAGCAGGGGCACGTCGAGGATGACCACGTTGTCGGTCTCACTCTGGGCCTCGAGCCGCCCCATCAGCACCTGCCCGACGATGGGATGGACGATGGCGTTGAGGGCGGCCAGCTGCTCGGGATCGTTGAAGACGATCTCGGCAATGGCCTGGCGGTCAAAAGTGCCGTCGGGTCCTACGACCGCCGACCCGAAGTGGTCGACCATGGGCTGGTAGGCGAGGCCGCCCGGCGCCTGCACCTCGTGCACGATGGCGTCGGCGTCGATGACGACCGCGCCCAGCTCCGCCAGCAGCTTCGACACGGTCGACTTGCCTGAGCCGATACCGCCGGTGAGGCCTACGACGAGCATCGGAGCGACAGCGACGCAAGCGACATGGCGCGGGGACCGTACCATCGGACCATCGCCACCTCGCCCGACCTCTACTCGCCCGAACCCGCGGCACGCGCCGAGGCGGCGCGCCACCTCGGGCGCTTGGCGCGGCGTCGGCTCATGAAGCGAGCCGCCGGCTGGCCCGAGAACTCCCCCGGCGCGATCAACGCGTGGCTCCTGCTCGTCACCACCAAGCCTCCAACGTGGCGGGACACGCTGCTGCAGTGGCAGGAGCGACCCCCGACCCTCGGCGACCCGCACGAGGGGTTCCACTACCCCGACCCGCTCGGCTTCTGGACCGAGGTCAGGCGCTGGGCGACCGTGCTCGTGCGCGAGCGGGAGCGGGAGCTCGGCACCGCCGACGCGCTCACCGTCACCACGCTGCTGCACGTGGGTGACGACTCCGGTCGGCTCACCTGGGGAATGCAACTCATGCTGCCGAGGGTCGTCCTGTTCCTCGACGGTCCGGCATGGGACGCGGCGGGCATGATCGTGCGCGAGGAGCCGCACTACGTGCCCGACCCCCATCGGCCCCAGCAGGTCTACGAGGGGTTCTGGGGCGTCACCGACGACGGCACCGTCGTCGGAAAGGCGCCGCAGCACCCGGCGACCCACAAGCTCTACCGGGCCGAGGACATGGACCGGTTCCTGCGGGCCGCTCCCCTCGCCCGCACCAAGCCCTAGACACGTCTCGGGTGCGACACCGCGTGCACTGTGCACGCGCTATCGCACCCGAGAACAACGGGCTATCGCTGGAGAGCTACCCGACGAGGACGGGCTTGTAGCCGCCGGCGCTCGGCGTGCCCACGGTGCCAGGAGTGCCAGGAGTACCAGGAGTGCCGCCGGTGGGAGGCGTCGAGGTCGGCGGGTTGCCGGCGGTGCACATGTGATCGGTGGCGGTCACGTCGGCCACACCGATGTTCATCCCAAGGCTCTTGATGACCTTGCTGACGACCTGATTCTCGATCACCGCGATCTTGTCCCGGACCTTCTGCAGCACCCTGTCCGTCACGCTCTGGATGAAGGGGGGATTGTTCAGTGCGAGAGGGATCGTCAGAACCTGCGGCGGGCCGCTGAGGGTGACGGTGGAGCCGGCCAGGTTGATCGGGTAGGTGCCCGCTCGCTTCGAGCCGTCCCAGAAGGGATGGAACTCGGTGGAGTAGGCGAAGGGCAGGTCGGTGTAGCGCTCGGCGATCGACGGCATGGTGGAGGCCGTGGGGACGTTGAGCACGTCGACCGTCTTAGCGGGAGAGACGAACGGGACCGCCGGAAGCCGCTGGGTGACCTTCAGCGTGGCGGCCCCCGCAGCGGTGACCGGCCGGGTCAGCACACCAACGTTCAGCGCAGGAGCGGTGGGCGAGCAGTCGATGTTGACGATCGTCCCCCGTGCGCCGGCCGCGTTGATGTCGATCGGGAACGACCCCACGATCTTCGGCTCGCTCAGCAGCGGGAGGTTGGGCAGACCGTCGTCGATCGTCGGGGTGATCGTCAGCTTCACCTGCGCGGTCTCCGCCCAAGCGCCGACGGGACCGAACACGTGCTTCATGGGCTCGACGATCTGCAGCGTCAAGGCCGTGGTGGCGATGCCGGGCAGGTTGATCCCGATGTTCGGGATGCTGATGACGTTCGAGCCGTTGGCCACCTGGGCTGCACCCACGATCAGGTTGCGAACCTTCAGGTTGGCGTCGGCAACGTTGCTCCCGCCGCCCTGGTTGAACGTCATGATCTTGGCCAGCTTGAACGTCGTGGTGTTCGTGGACTGGGCGATGATGCCGGCGGAGCCTCCGAAGAGGGCGGCCGCGGCTGTGGCGTCAGATGTACCTTGCTGGTTCAGCGCGTTGGCCGTCGCCGTGAACAGCTGGTTCAGCGTCAGGTCGGCCGCCATCAGCTTCTGGGGCGTGCCGACGTCGAGGCCGAGGGCACCGAGCTCCTCGCCGAGGGCGGCCATGGTGACGTTGGCGTCGCCGAGGCCCTTCCAGCTCATCAGGTCGGCGTTGCCGTCGATCATCTCGCCGAAGATCCTGTTGAGCACGGGCACCGACGTGTTGTCGAAGTCCGCGGAGGCCAGCGCCGAGCCGAGGTCGAAACCTGCGAACGACGTGGGCGTCGTACCGCCTCCTCCGCCGCCGGGGCTCCCATTTGTCGGGGGGATGCCGGGCGTACCGGGTGTGCCGGGCGAGCCGTCGGGGATGAGGCGGGCGACGGCGCTGGCACTCAGCGTCCGGCCGCCGACCTCGAAGAGGTAGTCGAGCAGCGAGCTGACCGTCACCTTCACCGCGTTCGGGGTCGCCCCGCCGGCGGTGAAGGTGTTGTTGGAGTCCACCGTGCCGGTCTCGGCCACCACATCGTTGCCGGCGGCGTCGGGGTCGAACCCGTTGCGGCGAGCGGCGTCCTCGGCCGCCTGCTGGGCGTCGGCGATGGTGATTGGAAGCGTCACACCAGGAACACTGAGCAGCAGCGGCTCGAGCTCGCGTACCGAGTCGAGGGCGGCCAGGTCGGCCACGAGTTGGTCGGCCTTCTTCTCCGAGGACTGACGGCCCAGGTCGACGGCGAGCGCCGAGGCGACGAGCGCCACCAACAGGCCGACGGCGCCGAGGACCAGGATGGCGCCGCGTTCGTCCTTGCGAGCGCGACGGGCAATGGGGGTGTGGGGGGAAACGCGCGGCATCAATCTCATCCTTCGGTTCAGTCGACCTTGACGACGGCGGTTGAGGTCATGGTGTCGGGCATGACGACACCGAGCCCGGGTGCCGACGGCACGATGGGCTTGTCCTTGTAGGGGTAGGTGATGGTCACCTTCATGCAGCTGCTACCGGGTGACTCCGGACCGCATTGGACGACCTCCGCTTTGACGTCGTCGTCGGAGTACTTGTCCGACCCGATCCAGTTGAGGCTGTCCCTCACCTCGATCAGCGCCTGCTCTGCCCGCTCGTCCTCGGTTGTCGACGGGTTGTCGACGACACCGACCGCGGCGCGCGCGCCTTCAGTAGCGGCGTGGGTGACGCTCTGCTTCAGCGCCAGCGCGGTACCGAACGCGATCAACGCGTAGAGAATGAAGACGAAGAGGGCGAACACCAGGGAGAACTCGATCAGGGCGACGCCCTCTTCACCCTTTGCCCGATGCATCCGTTGGCGACTCACAACAGTCCTCCGTGGGTCTTGGTTGTGTGAGTGACTATCGGGAGCGCGTGACGACTACTCCATAGCCCGTTCGGATCATTTGACGTGACGCGTCATGACACGTGGATGGCACTGGAGATGGCCCGCGCCGTAGTCCTGACTAGCCCTTTCGGGGCATCAAGGAAACGTCCGAACGGCCCATGGAGTTGGACTCGTCCCTTACCGACAATCGCATTGCAACACCCACTCGAAGCATGACGACCAACGGAGAGCTCTGAACCATGGCACGCAGCCGTTCGACGACACTGATTGGCCTCGGCGTCGCGATGTTCGTCTTCGCCGGAGCGCTGGCGGTTCTCGCCACGCGCGGCGGCGATGACAACAGCGACAAGACCGCAACGTCATCCAGCGACGCCCCCACCGTCACCATCCGCCAAGCGGCTGAGAGCACGGCTCCGCCAGCGGTGACTGCGGTGAAGATCCCCAACGGCAAGGAGGCGCTGGAGGTCCAGCTCCCGGCCGTGCAGGGCCTGGCCGGCTTCACGAAGGTCGGGGATCGCGTGAACGTGTACGGCACGTTCAAGGACAAGCAGCCCAATGCAGCAGTGAAGGGGCCGCCCCTCGCCAAGCTGATGCTGAGCAACGTCGAAGTGCTCTCCGCCGTCAACGGTGGCGCCAACATCACCTACGTGCTCGCCGTCAGCCCCAACGAGGCCGAGCAGATCATCTACCTGTCCGCCTTCGAGGGCATCTGGATGACGCTCGTCCGTGACGGAGCACCAGTCGTCGGCGGCACTCCTGGCCACAACGCAAGCAACGTGGGCTGAGGGGACGACCGATGAGAAACCCCAAGATCCTCGTTCTCGACCGCAGCGAAGGCCTCGGCGAGCAGCTCGAGCGGGTGGTGGACGATCTCCGTCCCCGCCCCGAGCTGCACACCGTCACTCGTGTCGGCGCCGTCGGCGACCTGCTCGACTCCGAAGGGCCGTTCGACGTGCTCATCGCCGGGCCCAGCCTGGCCACGCGCTCGGGCCTGGCCCGACTCGAGGTCATCCACGATGAGCTGCCCGACATGCACCTGCTGCTGGCCTTCTCCCGTCGGCCCGACGCCGCCCTGCGCGACATCGTGCGCACCGGTGCCGTCGACCTGGTGCAGCTTCCGGCCGACGACGAGCTGCTGAAGGAGAGCCTCAACCGCGTACTCGAGCTCTCCCGCAAGACGCGCACGGCGATGGCCGCGGTCGCAGCCACAAACGGCAGCGGCCCCGTCCTCGCTCCGAACCACCTCGGCAGTGTCTTCACCATGTCGTCGGCAACCGGCGGCTGCGGCAAGACCTTCCTCGCGACCAACCTCGCCTATCTCCTGAGCCACTACACGGGCAAGCGGGCGTGCATCGTCGACCTCGACCTGCAGTTCGGTGAGGTCTCGACCGCGTTGCGCCTCCGGCCCAAGTTCACGATCTACGACGCCCTCCAGCGCGAAGACACCGACGAACAGGCGCTGCAGGAGCACATCGAGGAGTACATGGTCGAGCACGAGTCCGGCGTCTGGGTGCTGGCCGCACCGAAGGACCCGGCTGAGGCCGACCGGATCGACCCGCCCGACGTGACGCGCATCATCAGCGCGGTCCGCACCCGGTTCGACTACGTCGTCGTCGACACGCCCTCGGCCCTCACCGAGGTCGTGCTCGCCGCCTTCGACCTGTCGGACTCGCTTTACACCATGGCCACCCTCGACCTTCCGAGCGTCCGCAACATGGGCGTGTTCCTCGGGACGCTCGAGAAGCTGAAGATTCCCAACGACAACATCAAGCTGATCCTCAACAAGGCGGAGACCGATGTCGGCATCGACGTCGACCAGGTGACCCGGCTGTTCCCGCAAGGGTTCGCGTCGGTGCTGCCGTACGCCAAAGAGGTCAGCCGCTCCATCAACCTGGGCGTGCCGGTGCTCGCATCGTCGCCGAACGCCCCTGTCAGCAAGCTCATCTTGGACGGCTTCCGGGAGCTCCTCCCGGCCAGCGACCAGGAGAAGATGCCGGCCCCTGCGCCCGCCGTCGAGGCGAGTCGCTTCCGCCGGATGTTCCGCCGCCAGCCCGCTCCCCAGCCCCGCTAGCAGGAGACAGTCATGAAGCTTTCCGAGAAGCTCGCCGCCCTCGAAGAGGAGGAACGGCAGGAGGAGGCGAAGGCAGGCCTGACCAAGGCCCGCCCCGCCCGCCCCCGCGCCGCCCGCTCCGCGCCGGCCAAGAGCAAGCGCGACGTCGCATCGTGGGAGGAGTCCAAGCGCAAGGTGCGCCAGCTCGTCCTCGCCGAGGTCGCCCCCAAGATGGGCAAGCTCAAGGGCGACGCCCTCATCACCGAGGTCAAGACCGCCCTCGACAAGATCCTCGAGCGCCAGGACGTGCAGGTGTCCCCGCTCGAGCGGCGCAAGTTCGTCCAGGAGGTCATCCAGGACACACTGGGATACGGCCCCCTCGACCCGCTGCTGCAGGACCCGACCGTCACCGAGATCATGTGCAACAGCCATGACGACATCTGGGTGGAGCGGGCCGGCCGCATCGAGCCGACCGACCTCGCGTTCCGCGACGAGGTGCAGTACCGCCAGGTGATCGAGAAGATCGTGTCGGCCGTCGGCCGTCGCATAGACGAGTCGTCCCCGATGGTCGACGCTCGGCTCCCAGACGGGTCTCGCGTCAACGCCATCATCCCGCCCCTCGCCATTCACGGGTCGGTGCTGACCATCCGCAAGTTCTCGGCCGACCCCTACACGGTCAAGGACCTCATCAACTTCGGCACCTTCACCCTCGACCTCGCCGTCGTGATGGAGGCGTGCGTCCGGGGCAAGCTCAACGTGCTGGTCTCCGGCGGTACCGGTACCGGGAAGACCACGAACCTCAACGTGCTGTCGTCGTTCGTCCCCGAGGGCGAGCGCATCATCACCATCGAGGACTCGGCCGAGCTCCAGCTCCAGCAGCCCCACGTCATCAATCTCGAGTCCCGCCCGCCGAACGCCGAGGGCACGGGCGAGGTGCGCATCCGCGACCTCGTCAAGAACTCACTGCGCATGCGGCCCGATCGCATCATCGTCGGTGAGGTCCGCGGCGCCGAGGCCCTCGACATGCTCCAGGCCATGAACGCCGGCCACGAGGGCTCGATGACCACGGTGCACTCCAACAGCCCGCGTGACGCCCTCAGCCGGCTCGAGACCATGGTGCTCATGGCCGGGTTCGACCTGCCGGTGCGGGCCATCCGCGAGCAGGTCAACGCCGCCATCGACGTGATCATGCACCTCGACCGTCTCAGCGACGGCCGC
>JBEEFQ010000331.1:0-3674 GCA_041166245.1 Actinomycetota bacterium
CGGCTACTCCGCCCACTCGGGCCGCCAGCCCTCGATGTCGGTGGCGGGGCGGGCGGCCGGGCCGGTGTAGATCGCGGAGGGGCGGATCAGCCGGCCGGTCTTCTTCTGCTCGAGGATGTGCGCCGACCAGCCGCCCGTGCGCGCGCAGGTGAACATCGAGGTGAACAGGTTGGCGGGCACCTCGGCGAAGTCGAGCACGATCGCGGCCCAGAACTCGACGTTCGTCTCGAGCACCCGGTCGGGACGGCGCTCGCGCAGCTCCTTGAGCGCGGCCTGCTCGAGCGCCTCGGCGACCTCGGCCCGCGGGGCCTTGAGCTCGCGAGCCGTGCGACGCAGGGTTCGAGCCCGGGGGTCCTCGGCCCGGTAGACGCGGTGCCCGAAGCCCATCAGGCGCTCGCCGTCGTCGAGGAGCTTCTTGACGTACGCTTCCGCGTCGCCGGTCTTCTCGACGTCCTGGATCATCGACAGCACGCGTGACGGTGCTCCACCGTGCAACGGGCCGGACATGGCACCCACGGCTCCCGACAGTGCGGCAGCAACGTCGGCACCGGTCGAGGCGATGACCCGCGCGGTGAACGTGGAGGCGTTCATGCCGTGCTCGGCGGCCGACACGAGGTAGGCGTCGATGGCCTTGGCGTGGTCGGGGTTCACCTCACCGCGCCAGCGCATCAGCATGCGGTCGATGATCCGGTCGCACTGGTCGACCTCCGCCTGAGGAACCATGGGCTTGCCGACGCCACGAGCGGCCTGGGCGACGTAGGACAGGATCATCACGGCCGTGCGTGACAGGTCCTGGCGGACGTCCTCAGGATCGGTGATGTCGTAGAGCTGGCGGAGGCCCCAGGCCGGCGCGGTGAGGGCGATGGCGCTCTGCACGTCGGCGCGGATGTCACCGGAGTGGACCGGGATGGGGAACGGCTCGGCCGGCGGGAGGCCGGGCTCGTACTTGCCGTCGACCAGGAGACCCCAGATCTTCTCGAAGGGCACGCGGCCGACGAGGTCGTCGATGTCGACTCCGCGGTACCGGAGCGCCGACCCTTCCTTGTCGGGTTCGGCGATCTCGCTCTCGAACGCGATGACTCCCTCGAGCCCGTGGTGTACCTCTACGCCATCAGTCATACGCGTCATTCTGCCCTGCACATCTGCCGCCCACAGCCCGGCACCCCCGCCGGGCACGGATACCGTGGCCACATGGAGTCCCCCGACCTCGCTGCCCTGCGGGCCGAGTACGCGCGGGAGGGGCTGGACGAGTCCGAGGCGGGCAACGACCCGGTCGCCTTGTTCGCCCGGTGGCTCGACGAGGCGGTCGCCGCGGGGATCCACGAACCCAACGCGATGGCCCTCGCGACAGCCGACCCGTCGGGCCGGCCGTCCGTGCGCATCGTGCTGCTCAAGGGCTTCGACGAGGGCGGAGCGGTGTTCTACACGAACTACGACTCGCGCAAGGGTCGTGAGCTTGCGGTCAACCCGCGGGCGTCCGGGGTGCTGCTCTGGCATGAGTTGCAGCGGCAGGTGCGGATCGAGGGCCGGGTCGGCCGCATCGACGCGGCCGACTCCGACTCCTACTTCGGCACCCGCCCTCGCGGGGCGCAGGTGGGCGCAGCCGCGTCCCGACAGTCCCGCCCGATCGAGGACCGGGAGGCTCTCGAGGCTCAGGTCGCCGAGGTCGAGCAGACCTACGACGGCCGCGACATCGAGCGGCCGGAGCACTGGGGCGGCTACCGCATCGGGCTCGACGCGATGGAGTTCTGGCAGGGCCGGCCCGACCGCGTGCACGACCGCCTTCGCTTCACCCATGCCGGGCACGGCTGGTCGCGCGAACGTTTGCAGCCTTAGCCGTTGATGTGGACGACCTCGGCGGCGATCAGCGCGAAGAAGCCGACGAGCACCGCGCCGAGAGCCATGCCTGCCTTGGCGCGTCCGGGAAACCGTCCGTCGCTTCGGGCCGTTGCCCCCATGCCCAGGGCGACCAGCCCCAAGACACCGACGACGCTCCACATCAGCGTGTATCCAGAGCTGCTGAACAGCTGAATCTTGAGGATGACGAGGATGGTTGCGACCGCGCCGAGGAGTCCGACGCCCAGCGACCAGGCGGCCCGCCGCTCTGCCGCGGAACGTGCCGCGGGGGTGGAAGTCTCTGCCATGACCGGCTCCTTTGCCCCTCAGCCGAGGCTAGCAGCACGCGCCGGGACGCCAGGAGTCAGAACACGACCGCACGTGGCATCTGGACGCAGGTCACTCAGGTGAAGTCGGCGATCTCGATCTCGATCCAGGTCTGCTCGGCGCGGCCGAGCAGCTCACCGTCGCGCGTGTAGAGCGCGGTGGACGTCAGGAACTTGCGCCCGGTGTGCTCGTCGAGCCGGCCGGTGGCCAGCAGGTCCTCGCCGGGTCGGGGGCGACGCAGCACCTGGCCGGTCATCCGGCCGAGCACCATCGGGCGCTCGGCGAAGTCGGCCGCCCACCCGCCGGGGCAGTCGAGCGCGGCCCAGGAGACCGGGACGTTCAGCGCGCCGTCCGGCTCGGCGAACGCCGGATGTGGCGACCAGGCCGTGGCCGTGCGATGGACGTCGCACGGTCCGGCGAACAGGCGCAGGCCCTCACCCTCGGCCCGCTTCGTGCCGCAGGTGAAGCAGTGGTCGAACGGGTGCGTGTGGAATCCGCGGTAGGCGGCGTGGCCGGCCTCGGCCTCGGCGTCGGTGGGCGATGGCACAGCCTCGCGGGCGAACGAGCCGCTGGTGGCCGTGCCGATGATGGCGCCGCCCGCGGTGACCAGGCGGAGCTCGTCCCCTCCCGATTCGGCACTGTCACGTTCCCAACTGAGGGGGGTGTCGAGCGGCGGCGGCTGGCGCAACGTCGACGTGGCGATCTCCGCACCGTGCTCGCCGCCGAGCATGCCGCACACGTACCCGCCGTTGCCCGAACGCACCGGGCCGTTGAACTGCGCGGGGATCGTGACCATGGCACCAACCTACGTGGAGTGCCGACCGTGGAAGAATGACCACGTGAGCGAGCTGATCGACACCACCGAGATGTACCTCCGCACGGTGTACGAGCTGGAGGAGGAGGGCATCGTCCCCCTGCGCGCCCGCATCGCCGAGCGGCTGCACCAGAGTGGGCCCACGGTCAGCCAGACGGTCGCCCGCATGGAGCGCGACGGCCTGCTCTCGGTCGAGGGCGACCGCCACCTCGAGCTCTCACCCAAGGGGCGCCAGCTGGCCACCCGCGTCATGCGCAAGCACCGGCTGGCCGAGCGCCTGCTCACCGACGTCATCGGTCTGGAGATCGAGTTCGTCCACGAAGAGGCGTGCCGCTGGGAGCACGTGATGTCCGAGCAGGTCGAACGCCGGCTCGTCGAGCTGCTCGAGCACCCCACGGAGTCGCCGTACGGCAATCCCATCCCCGGGCTCTCCGAGCTGGGCGAGACCGGCGACGAGACCGACTTTCTCGACGGCGTCGAGCCGCTCACCAAGGCGGTCAGCGGGTCGGTCGAGCCGGTGCGGCGCATCGTGCGTCGCATCGCCGAGGAGCTGCAGAAGGACACCCAGGTCATGTCGGTGCTGCGCCGGGTGGGGGCCCTGCCGGGCAACGACGTGCTGGTGTCGCAGGGACATGACGGCGTCGTCGTCGCGCGTCAGGCCGAGACGGCCGAGATCGACGCCGAGGCCGCGGCCCAC
>JBEEFQ010000332.1:0-4213 GCA_041166245.1 Actinomycetota bacterium
GCCGTGCCGCTGGAGGTGGCGACGGCGTGGGCGCTTCCGAGGGTGTCGGCCAGCGCCCGCTCGAAGGCGGCCGTGCGGCCCAAGAGGTTGGGGCCGTAGTAGCGGAACAGCGACTTGCTCTCGAGCACCTCGATGGCAGCCTTGCGCTCCTCGTCGTCGAGCAGGACCGCCCCCTTGCCGTAGGGGAGGAGGCCGGAGCGCACCGGTGTGCCGCCGTCGATCGCGAGCTTCTCAGCGGTGCGGATGGAACCCTCCCGATGGCGTCCCGATAATTTGTAAGTATATACTGCAATCTAGTTCGGCAGCGAGGGCGGTTGGCGTGTGATCACGTGCATCGAAGCGGGCGGCAGCGGCGCCCAGACCATCGTCTTCGCCGGTGAGGGCGCGCCGTCGGTGCGGTCGGGCGCCGACGTGGCCGACGGCTCCACCCTCCTGCTGGCCGTGCCCGGGCTGATCGTGGAAGGCCGCGTCACCGCGTCCAACCTGGGCTGGTGGGACGCCGACCCCGCCGTCCAACTGGGCTGCCCGACCCCGGCCGCCCTCGTCATGAACGACGCCGAGGCGGCCGCTCTCGGCGAGTCGGTGCTGCGGGGTGGTGCCGACCTCGTCTTCGTCGGCGTCGGCACGGGCGTGGGCGGCGCCGTCGTCGCCGACGGCCGCGTCACGGGAGCCAACCTGTTCGGCCACGCCAAAGGCTTCTCCGAGCGGACCTGCTCGTGCGGTGGCGTCGGTTGCCTCGAGACGATCGCCGCGGGGTGGGCCCTGCCCGATCCGCTGGCGGGCGACGACGTCGACGGTTTGGCCGCTGCCCTCGCCCGCGCCGTCGACGACGAACCGCTGGCATCACCCGCGCTGGTCGTCATCGGCGGTGGCCTGGCGCGCCGTTACCCCGAGCTCGTCACCGCCGTCGGCCGGGAGCTCGCCGGGCGTACCGTTGAACCGACCCGCGCTCCGCCCGAGGCCAAGTCAGCTGCGGCGTGGGGACTCGTCCGCGCCGCCCACGATGAAGGAATCGTCCACGCGTGAACACCATCAGCCGACTGCCCACCCCCGCGCCCGACCGCTGGTTCCGCCCCCTCGCCATCGCCGTGGCGAGCCTGCTCGTGACGTCGATCGTCTCGGTCGGCGGCGTGAAGAACGAGGACCCCACCTCGGGCAACGTGGCGGCCGGCGCGGGCGAGTCGTCCTCGGACACCACGCTGCCCGTCGAGACGACCACCACGCTGGCCGGTGATGCTGCCGGCGGAACGGCTGGCGCCCCCGGTGCCGCGGGCAAGGCCAGCGGCGGGCCGAAGACCACGGCAGCTACGGGCGCTCCGGGCCGCATCGATCCCAGTCAGATCCCCGACTTCGGCCTCAAGACCCAGGGAGTCACCGACAAGGAGGTGAAGGTCGGCTACTCGTACAACGTGGCGGCCTGCGGTGACGCCGGCACTCTCGAGGCCATGCTCGGCTCGGCCACCACCGGGGACCCCAAGAAGGCGCTCGACGCCTTCACCCGCCACATCAACGAGTCGGGCGGCATCGGCGGACGCACGCTGAAGATCGACGTGGTCGACGACGGCGGCGGTGGCTGTCCGGAGAAGAACATGGCGGCCGCCATCAAGATGGCCGACCAGGACAAGGTGTTCCTCGCCATCCCTGGCCTGCACGTGGAGTCCGACTACATCATCAGCAAGAAGGTCCCCGTGTTCGGCGGCCGCGACGACCCTGCCTCCTTGGCCAAGGCCGGCCCCAACGGGATCATGCTCACCGAGGCCATCGAGCCCACACTCGAGAAATGGTCCGCCTTCGGGAAGTACTACCTCGACTCGGGGGCGCACACGCCCTGCCTCATCCACCCCGAGAGCGGCGTCAGCGGCGACTGGAACAACCACGAGAAGATCATGGTGGCCAAGTTCGCCAAGTACGGGATGTCGTTCAAGGACATCGTCGTGTACCAGGACGACGTGTCGACCGCCCAGCAGCAGGCGACCACTGCGGCCGCCCGCCTCAAGGCCAAGGGGTGCGACCAGGTGTACTTCATGGCCATCAACCCGATCGCCCTCGTCTTCTTCACCCAGGCTGCGACCCAGAACCAGTGGTTCCCGAAATGGACGTTCACGTCGTACATGGCGCTCGCCGACACCGAGCTGGCGGGCCGCCTCATGGACCAGCGTCAGTGGGAGAACGCCGTCGGCCTCTCCACTCGCGTGCCCGCCGGGCAGCACAAGTTCGAGGGCAACTGCAAGCGGATCTACCAGAAGTACTACGGCAACGACGACCAGGCCGATTCCGCCTACACCCAGATCGTGTGCGCCCAGCTCCTGTCCGTTGCCGAGATCATGCGGCGGGCCGTCGCCCGCACCGGCGTGCTGACGGGCAACTCGGTGATGATCGGCGCCGACGCGGTGCGCAACGACTTCTTCTACGACGCCACGGTGCCGCTGCGCTGGTCGATGCCGGGACCGAACGGGCCGTTCAAGACCAAGGCCTTCAGCCACTACACGGTCGTCGACTGGAGTTCGGGACAGTCCAAGTACCTCTTCCCGGAGTTCCCGAACTACTGGGAGGTCATGGGCCCGGGCAAGGCCAACGCCCAGGACCTGCGCCAGTTCTTCAAGTAGCCGCATGACACTGCTCGACAGGGGGTTGCTGCGGGCTCGGCTCCAGCACGAGATCGGCGAGCGGGCGGCACAGGGCCGCGTGGTGGACGGGCTGGCCGAGGCGCTGGCCGGCGTGCCCGACAGCTGGGACGGGCTGGCCGACTTCGCGACGCGGCTCGACGACCTGCCTCTGCGTGACGACTGGCCCTACGACGAGCCGGACTCCCTCGACGCGATCGCGGCTGCCGCTGATCCCGCTCGGGCCTTGGGCTCCATCGGGTTGCTTGCTCCGGCTGATGCGGCCCGGCGGGCCGAGGCCGCGTTCCTCGGGTCAGTGTGCGGCTGCATCCTGGGCAAGCCCCTCGAGTTCGACCCGACGCTGGCCGAGATCCGAGCCGCGCTGGAGCCGGCGGGGGAGTGGCCGCTGCGCGACTACCTCCCCGAAGCCGTCGTCCTCTCGCTGCGCGAGCAGCAGGGCCAGTGGCCCGAGCTGGTGCGCGAGCGCATCGCCCACGTCGCGCCCGACGACGACATCAACTACACGGTGCTCGGCATGCTCGTGCTCGAGCACCACGGCTCCGAGTTCACCCACGAAGACCTGCTGCGCCTCTGGCTCTACAACCTCCCGGTGCTGGCCACCTTCGGGCCCGAGCGCACGCTGCTCGCCAACGCCGCCCTCGCCGCGCTGGAGCCCGGCAGGCCGATGCCGTGGCCCATCGCGGCGTGGACCCGGGTGCTCAACCCCGGAGCCGAGCTCTGCGGCGCCCTCATCCGGGCCGACGCCTACGGCTACGCCTGCTTCGGCCGGCCCGCGCTGGCCGCCGCCCTCGCCGGCCGTGACGCGTCGATGACCCATCGCGGCACCGGCCTCTACGGCGCCATGTTCATCGCGGCCGCCATCGCCGCCGCACCGGTTGTCGCAGACCCGCTCGCCATCTTCAGCACGGCGCTCCAGCACATCCCGCAACACAGCCGCTTCGCGGACGCTGTCAGGTTCGCGCTGGATACCGTCGCCGCCGCCTCCGACTGGCTCGACGGCTACGAGCGCATCCACGCCCGCTTCGGCGAGTACGGCCACTGCCGGGTGCTCCAAGAGGTGGGCACGCTTGTCAACACCCTTCGGTTCGCGGAGGACGTCGGTGACGGCATCTGCAAGCAGGTCATGCAGGGCAACGACACCGACTCCTTCGGCGCCACCGCCGGCTCCCTGCTCGGTGCCTACTTCGGCCCCGGCCACCTCGATGCCCGCTGGACCGACCCCTTCAACGACACCATCCACCTCGCTCTGGCGACGTGCTGGGAGCAGTCCCTGTCCGCGCTGGCGGCCCGGATGGGCCGGCTCGCCGCCGCGCCGCTCGGCTGATCACGGCGACCAACGCGGCCAGGACGCCGACTGTTGCGGTCCACGGCGCCGCGCCGGTGGCCGCGAGCGCCTGGGGTCGTCCTGTGGCGTTGCCGGCCGCCGCCGGTTTCGTCGAGGTGACGGCCGCGACTTCCACGAGCACGACGGAGTTCGCGGGCAGCGCGACCTCGATGACGCCAGCGCCAGCGGCGAGCACCTGCGCCTCCTCGGGGGCTCCGGCGGAGTTGCCCGCGTCGATCCGACGGGCGCGTACGGTGCGTGCTGC
>JBEEFQ010000333.1:0-7036 GCA_041166245.1 Actinomycetota bacterium
AGCCCAAGGTCTGCATCTTCTGCAAGGACCGCACCGACTGGGTCGACTACAAGGACGTCAACCTGCTGCGCCGGTTCATGAGCGACCGGGGCAAGATCCGCGCCCGTCGGGTCACCGGCAACTGCGCCCAGCACCAGCGCGACGTCGCCGTCGCCATCAAGACGGCGCGCGAGCTCGCCCTGCTTCCCTACACCCAGCGCACGATGAGCGAGCGCGGGCCCGGACGGGGCGGCGGTCGTGGCGGCGGCGGTGGAGGCGGTGGAGGCGGCGGCCGGCCCGGTCGCTTCGACGCCGAGCGTCCTCCCCGCGAGGACCAGACCGCGGATGCGGTCGCGCCCGAGCCCGACGTCGATGTCGACATCGCCGATGTGGCTCTCGACGGTGAGGACGCCGCCCAGGCGGTGCAGGCCGAGGACGCGGGCTGATGCGCGTCGTGCTGCGTGACGACATCGACAACGTCGGCAAGAAGGGCGACATCCTCGACGTGGCCGATGGGTTCGCGCGCAACTACCTCATCCCCAAGGGCAAGGCCATTGCCGCGACCAAGGGGGTGCAGGCCCAAGCCGACGCGATGCGGCGTTCGCGGGACAAGAAGGACCAGAGCGACCGCGAGTCGGCGGAGGTCGTGGCCCGCACGTTGGTGCCGACCGTGATCGCCATCACGGCCAAGGCGGGAGCCGAGGGCAAGCTCTTCGGCTCGGTCACCTCGGCCGACCTCACCGAGGCGGTGCTGGCCCAGACGGGCGTGGAGCTCGACCGACGACGCATCCACATGGACGAGCCCATCCGCTCGGTCGGCACCCATGAGATCCCGGTCAAGCTCCACGCGGACGTCGAGTTCCGGCTCACGGTCGAGGTCGCGCCGGGGGGCTAGTCACCCGCCTTCTCCGAACCACTCGACATCGAACATACGTTTGGATACACTTAGGGGTTGTGGACAACCCCTACGGTCATCCACCGCGAGATCCCCTGTTTTTCAGGGGTCGTCCCCTTCCTCCACACAGCCGGTCCCGGGCAGGGTGAGCAGCCGTGGTCCAGAGCATCGACGAAGCCCGGCGGAGGCAGCGCAGTGGTGGCGGCCGCGTGCCTCCCCACAACTTGGAGGCCGAGGAGTCACTCCTCGGCGCCATGCTGCTGTCGCGCGACGCCATCGCGTCGGCCGTCGAAGCGTGCTCGGCTGATGACTTCTACAAGCCCGCCCACGGACATGTCTTCGAGGCCATCACCTCGTTGTACGGCCAGGGTGAGCCCGCCGACCCCGTCACCGTCGCGGACGAGCTGCGTCGCGTCGACCTGCTCGAGGCCATCGGTGGCGTCGCGGTGCTGTCGTCGCTGCAGGCCAACACGCCCGCGACGTCCAACGCCGGTCGCTATGCGCGCATCGTGGAGGAGCACGCGCTTCTTCGCCGACTGATCGGTGTCGCGGGCGAGATCGCGGAGATGGGCTACTCCGTCCCCGAGGACGTGGCCCAGGTCGTCGACGAGGCGGAGTCGCTCGTCTTCAAGGTCGCGCAGCGGCGCGTCGCCGACACCCTCAAGCCCATCAAGGAGCTGCTCGAGGAGAGCCTCGACCGACTCGAGGCCCTGTTCGATCGGGGCGAGAGCATCACCGGCGTCCCGTCGGGCTACCTCGACCTCGACGAGCAGCTCGCCGGCCTCCAGCCTTCCAACCTCGTCATCGTCGGCGCCCGCCCCGCCATGGGCAAGACCGCCTTCGCCCTGGGCATGGCCGCCAACGCGGCCATGGAGGCTCAGGTGCCCGTGCTGTTCTTCTCCCTCGAGATGAGCCACTCGGAGATCAGTCAGCGCCTCCTCTGCGCCGAGGCCCGCGTCGACGCCACCCGCATGCGTAACGGCCGGCTCCACGAGAGCGACTGGCCCAAGATCACCCACGCCATCGGCCGTCTGGCCGAGGCGCCCATCTACATCGACGACAACCCCAACGTCACCGTCATGGACATCAGGGCCAAGGCCCGGCGCATGAAGAGCCGTGACGGGCTCGGCCTTGTCGTCATCGACTACCTCCAGCTGATGACGGGCCGGGCCAAGGCCGAGAACCGTCAGGTCGAGGTGTCGGAGATCAGCCGAAGCCTCAAGATCCTCGCCCGCGAGCTCGAGGTACCCGTGGTGGCCCTCTCCCAGCTGTCCCGCAACCTGGAGATGCGGGCCGACAAGCGGCCCGTGCTGGCCGACCTGCGTGAATCGGGCTCGCTCGAGCAGGATGCCGACGTCGTGATGTTCATCTATCGCGACGAGATCTACGACTCCGAGTCCTCGGACCGGGGCACCGCGGAGATCATCGTGGCCAAGCACCGCAACGGCCCCACCGGCAAGACCCAGCTCGCCTTCCTCGACCATTACACCCGCTTCGCCAACATGGCCCGGATGTAGCCGAGATCTACGCCCAGGTAGCGGTCTCCAGGAACGAGCTGGCGAACAGGTTGTCGTAGGCGAGGCCCCACGGCGGGCGTAGGAAACCGAGGGCGCGTACGTCCTCGTACCACGACGAGAAAGGCGAGCGGCGGGCGAACGAGCCGCCGCCGATGACGCGCGTGATGCGCGACAGACAGGACTCGGCCAGCTCGGCCACGCCCTGCTTGGCGCGGATGCCGGCGTACAGACCACGGACGGGATCGCCCGATTCGACGGCGCGCAGGCTTCCCTCGAAGGCCTGCACCGCCATCCAGTGCTCGAGCTCGGCCCGTGCCCACTCCACCTGCTCGTACGCCCGCATGCCGGCCGCCTTCGGCGCCAGCTGGGCGCGGGCCGTCGCGACTGCCTCGTCGAGGATGCCGAGGACGACACCCGTGAAGAGGTTGGTGACGAGCGGCCCGGCCGCCATGGTGATCTCCTCGATGGGCCCGTCCCAGGCCATGCGGACGGCAGGGCACTCGTCGAGGCGCATGGCGTGGCTCTGGGTCGCGGCCATGCCCGCGCCATCCCACTCGGCGACGAGCTGCAGGCCGGCGCTGCCGTCCCAGGGACGGCCGCGCACGTCGAGGGCGAAGATGGCGGGCTTGTCATCGTCGCCGGGCACGGCCGTCGTGATCATGAACGACGTCACGCCGCTGCCGCTCCCGAAATGCTTGTCACCGGAGACGCGGTACATCGAGCCGGGCAATGCCGCGTCGGCGGCGTCATCGCTGGTGGCTACCGACTTGGTGCGGGCGATGTCGCCGCCGCTGCCCGGCTCCGAGGTGATGGTGCCCCACTGCATGCCGTCGCGCGCCGTCTTGCACACCGCGTCGCGCTGTGCGGTCCAGGCGTCGCGGCCTGGGTCGGGGGGTGCCAGCCAGAAGCCGAGCACGGCCGGGTGCATGGACGAGACCAAGGCCACCGACGGATCGGCGCCGGCCAGCGTGCGCAGCACGCCCGCGACGCCCCGTGTCGACTCGGGCACGCTGCGCCACGCGCCACCCATGGCCTCGGGCACGACCAGCTGCAGGAAGCCGGCGTCGCGGAGGGCGTCGAAGTCGGCCTGCTCGAGGTGGCGGCGGGCTTGCCGTGCCGGTCGGTCGCCCTTCCAGCCAGCGGCGACGGCAGCGACGGCCCCTTCGACGTCGGCGACGGCGGGGCTCATGTCGGGACCCGTGGGCGCAGCCAGTCGATCACGGTCGTGAGGGCATCGCGGCGGTGACCGTGCAGGTAGTGGGCGGCACCCGGGATCTCGGCGTAGGCCTTGTCGGCCGCGCCCGACGCGTCGTGGATCCCGCGCGCCTGGTGGAGCCGGATCTCGGTGTCACCGGTCGGGTGGACGACGAGGGTGGGCAGCGTCACCGACGGAATGGTCTCGGCGATCGCGGCGTGCGACGACAGCCCTGACCACGTCGACAGCCAGCCCCGCGCCGTCATCGTTCGCGCCAGCCCGCCGTAGCCGTAGTTGGCGTCGAGGGGATCGGGGAAGGCGAACACCGAGCCGAGGGGTCTGTCGTCCGGGTCGATCGACGGGTCGAGGTAGGCGGGGTCAGCGAGGGTTCGATACACGGTGAGATAGCGGGCGTGGACGGCGCGTCGGCGCAATCGGTTCCACTCCGCCGAACCCCGGTCGACGCCCCTTGCCTTGTCGCCATAGGCCTCCCGTTCGTCGAGGGCGGCGCGTGCCTCCGCGTCGATGCGGGCGACACGCTCGCGCTGGGCGGCGCGATACGCCTGCAGCCACGACGGGTCATACGCCGATGGCTCGGGCCAGGGGCGCCACCCGTTGGCCGGGTCGTACATGTCGAGGGCCGAGTCCACCGAGAAGGGGTCGGCCTCGTCGGCCACCGACGGGTCGATGACCTGCAGCATGAACACGCCCTCGCCCGGATGGGCGGCCAGGGCCACGAAGGCGTCACCGAGGTGCGCACCGCGCCCCGCAGCCGTCGCCTCGGCCAGGGCCATGAGCGAACCGCCCCCGCTGTTGCCGAGCAGCACCACTGCCTCCGCACCCCGACGGCGCACGTCGGCCACCGCCGTCTCGACGTCGACCACCGCCTTCTCGTGCAAGCAGTCGATGTCGTTGTTCACGTACCGCGTCGCGAAGCCGAGGACCGCGTAGCCCGCGGCCGCGAGGAGCGGGGCCGCGTAGTGCACCGAGAAGTCGCCGCGCGGGTGGCTGAGCACGACGGCCGTCTTCCAGGCGATGCCCCGGGGCGGGGTCCAGAGGATGCCGCGCACGATGGCCCCGTCCGGGCTCACGAGCACGACCGGCTCGCGTCCGAGCGAGACGCCCGGGTCGTCGACCGGGTCGGGCCAGTACCCGAGCAGCGGGCGCGGCGCGGTCAAGCCGACGGGGTGAGGGCGCGGTGCACGACCATGGGAGGGTCGGGCTCGAGCTCGGGCTTCGGGTCCCGCATCAGGCGGGCGGCCTCCACCGCGTCCTCCTCGGAGAGTCCAGCGGTGTCGCAGCAGAACTCGACCAGGATCCCGTTGGGGTCGGTGGCGTAGATCGAGGTGCAGAAGCCGTGGTCGATCTCGGCCACGGTGATCCCGTGCTCCTGCCAGCGTTGGCGGATCGTGGCCAGGTTGTCGAGGTCGACCGCGTCGAAGGCGATGTGGTTGATGTGGACTGGGAGCCCGAGCGCGGTCGAGATGTCGGTGCGGAAGTCGTCGCCGATCTTGTCGTCGTGCAGGTCCCAGAACGCGATGAGCCCCTGGCCGCCGGTGTCGTAGAAGACGTGTTTGGACCAGCCCGCCTCTGTCGCGCCGGCCACCACCTTCACGAGCTTGAAGCCCATGACCTCGGTGTAGAAGGCGTGGGTGGCGTCGATGTCCTTGCAGGCGTACGCGACATGGTGCAATCCCATGCCGCCTAGCGTCGCGCCAACATGGCCCGTTCCGCTACCGGCCCGCGACCGTTCCTGGCTGCGGCAGCCGGGGTCGCCGTGGGCGCGGTCGTCGTGGTCGCCCTCGCGGTGGCCGGATGGCCGCCGGCCGACGACGACGCCCCGACTGAGCCGCCCGCCGTGTCCACGGCGGCCGCGTCGCGGTTCTTGGCCGCGTGGGAGCGCAGCCTGCGCGGCACCTGGGTCGTCGACGCCCGCTTCGTCCGGGTGACGGCGGCCGGCGGCCGCCTCACCCTCGAGGTCCACACCGCCCAGCGCCCGCCCGACCGGCTGTCGGCGGGCCAGGGCCGGGTGGAGGCCCGCCTCGGGGGACGGCGGCTGGGGTGCACGGCGGGCGAGGACGGTGTGCTGGCTTGCAAGGAGGAGGGCGGCGCCCGTCCCTACGACGAGGAGGTGGCCGAGGACATGCGCACGCTCGCGACCTACGTGCGAGGACCGGGCGCGTTCTACGCGGTGGGCGACGAGGGCGACTGCTTCCGCCTGCGCCTGCGGCTCCGCGTGCTCAGCCCGCCGTACGGCGAGCGGGCGCGGTTCTGCTTCGACAGGGCCACCGGCGCACCAGTGCGATCGGAGATCGAGAAGCGCGAGGGCGTCGATCGTACGGTGGCGATCAGCGTCCGGGCCCAGCCGACCGATGACGATCTGGATCCGGAGAGGTGGCGGGCGGAGCAGCCGAGGTAATAGCGGGCGGAGCAGCCGAGGTAATGGCGGGCGGAGCAGCCGGGGTAATGGAACGGAGGGGGCCGAGGCTGAAGGGGGCCCGACGCTCAGCGGGACCGTCGGATCTTCTGCTGGAGGGTCTCCCCGACCCCCACCGTTCCTGTGCGGCGTAGCTGGGGAACGCCGCAGACTTAATCTCGTCTCGGCTCCCGACCACCTTGAGTGACAATCCGCGAATCGGGCCAAGATTTTCGGGCCTAGGTTCGCAGCCGTGCGTCGCCCGTCGCTGGTGCTCCTCGCGGTGTGTCTCGGGTGGGGTTCCATCCCGCTCGTCGTGCGCCATGTCGACCTGCCCGCGGTCGCCGTCGTCTTCGCCCGCGTGGTGCTCGGCGCGGTCGGCCTCGGCGTTGCGCTCGCCCTGCGCCGGCTCGGCCCCGGCCCGAGACTGCTGTCGTTCCGGCCCGCTCGTTGCCTGGCCACCGCCACCCTGCTCGCCGTGCACTGGCTCGCGTTCATCGCCGCGTACCAGCGGGCCCCCGTCGGCACCGTCATCCTCATCGTGTACCTCGCGCCGGTCGGCGTCGCCGCTCTCGCACCCCGGTTCCTCGGCGAGGTGGTCGGGCCCCGCACCGTCCTTGCGCTCGTCTTGGCCCTGGCCGGATTCGGGCTCGTCGCGGCCCGCACCGTGGAGCGGGCAGGCGGGACGGGCCTGGCCCTGGCCGGGTTCGCCAGCGCGTCGTTGGTCGTCCTCGTGCTCGTCAGCAAGCCCCTCGCCCAGCACTACGGCGGGCTGCGACTGGCGTTCATGGAGCTGGCCGGCGCCTCGGTGGTGCTGGCGCCCGCCGCCGCACTCGCGGGGTGGGGCCCGCCCGACTGGTCATGGGGCTGGCTCGCGGTTCTCGGGCTCGGTCACACCGCTCTCGGTCTCGGCGTCTACCTCTGGGCCCTGGCTCGGGTGCCGGCCACCCACGCCGCCATACTGGGGTACCTCGAGCCGGTCAGCGCCGTCGTGTGCGGCTGGCTCTTCCTGTCCGAGACGCCCGGCCTGCTCA
>JBEEFQ010000334.1:0-12101 GCA_041166245.1 Actinomycetota bacterium
GCCGCATGTGGGGGGAGCGGACTCGGTGCACGTCGGGGCAAAAGGGTAACCGGGAAGCGCTCCCAGGAGCAATGACCGCACCCGGGGGTAGGTTCGCAGGCATGACCGAGGAGTACCGGATCGAGCACGATTCGATGGGCGAGGTGCGGGTTCCTGCCGCGGCCAAGTGGCAGGCCCAGACCCAGCGTGCTGTGGAAAACTTTCCCATCTCAGGCCTGCGGGTCGAGCGCTCCCTCATCGGCGCCCTCGCGGCGCTGAAGGGGTCGGCGGCCCTGACCAACGGCCGCCTCAAGATCATCGACAAGGACGTGGCCGACGCCGTCGGTGAGGTGGCGGCCGAGGTGGCGCGAGGCGACTGGGACGACCAGTTCCCGGTCGACGTGTACCAGACGGGTTCGGGCACCTCGACCAACATGAACATGAACGAGGTGCTGGCCACGCTCGCCACGGAGCGCCTCGGCCGCGCCGTCCATCCCAACGACGAGGTCAACGCGTCGCAGTCGTCCAACGACTTCTTTCCGTCGGCCATCCACATGGCGGCGACCCGCGAGATCGTCGCCGACCTCATCCCCGCGCTGGAACACCTGGCCAAGGCGCTGCGCAAGAAGCAGCGCGAGTTCAAGACTGTGGTGAAGTCGGGTCGCACCCACCTCATGGACGCCACGCCCGTCACCCTCGGGCAGGAGTTCGGCGGCTACGCCCAGGCCGTCGAGATCGGCATCGAGCGGCTCCTGGATGCGCTGCCCCGGGTGGGCGAGATGCCGCTCGGCGGCACCGCAGTGGGCACCGGCATCAACGCCCCCAAGACGTTCGCCAAGTCCGTCATCAAGCGCATCGTCGACGACACGGGCCTTCCCTTGTCCGAGGCGCGGGACCACTTCGAGGCCCACGGGTCGCGTGACGCGCTGGTCGAGTGCTCGGGCGTGCTGCGCACCATCGGGGTGTCGTTGTGGAAGATGGCCAACGACATCCGGTGGATGGGCAGCGGGCCTCGCACCGGCCTCGGCGAGATCCGCATCCCCGACCTGCAGCCTGGGTCGTCGATCATGCCGGGCAAGGTGAACCCGGTGGCGGCCGAGGCCGTGTGCCAGGTCGTGGCCCAGGTCATCGGCAACGACGCGGCGGTGACGTTCGGCGGCGCGGCCGGCAACTTCGAGCTCAACGTGATGCTGCCGGTGATCGGCCGCAACCTGCTCGAGTCCATCCGGCTGCTGGCCTCGGTGTCGCGCGTGTTCGCCGACAAGTGCATCGTCGGCATCGAAGCCAACGTCGATCAGCTCAAGCGCTACGCCGAGTCGTCGCCATCCGTCACCACGTCGCTGGTGCCCTACATCGGGTACGACAAGGTGGCCAAGGTCGTCAAGGAGTCGGCGAAGACCGGCAAGTCACCGCGCGAGGTCGTCCTGGAGTTGAAGCTCATGACCGCGGCCGAGCTCGACGAAGCCCTCGACGTCCTCTCCCTCACCAAGGGCGGCATCCAAAAGAAGACCTGATTCCGTTCTTTGGCGCGTCACCCCGGATATATGGGGGTGACGCGCCAAAGAACGAGTGGGGTTGGGATTACGCGACTGCTGGGGTGCCCTCGTAGGGGCCGGGGTCGCCGGGGAGGGGGATGGCGGGGGCCTTCCAGGCCGTGACCTTGGCCAGGTCGTCGGCGACCTTGCGCCATTCGGCGGGCTTCCAGCCCTCGGCTGCGTTGTAGATCGTCCCGTCCATGGCCAGGTGCACAAAGGCGGGCATGCGCTCGAGACCGAGGCCCTTGACCGCCACGCGGTCAGGGTCGACGAACACCAGCACGTCCTCGGCCCACGGCCCGAGGAAGCCACGAGCGTCTCGCTCGCTGCACGTCAGGAGGAAGGCGGTGCGGGCGTCGGACTGCTCGAAGGTCTTGAGGATGCGCCCCGCCGTCTCCAGGAGCCACGAGCTCTCGTAGGTGTACGGATCGAGGCAGACGATCGCCAGGTGGAACGTGGTCAGCCATTCCCGAAGCGTCTTCGGGTCGCCGTTGATCGGCGCCAGCAGGAGGTCCTGGGGCGGGTCCTTTGCCACGGCGGCAGAACGTAGCTGAACTACCTTTCCGCGAGCACAAACGAGGAGGAACCGCATGTACAAGTTCCTGTTGTTCTGTCACCTGTTCGTCGTCATCGTCGGCATCGGGAACACGGCCATGAACCCCGTGTACGGGCTGTTCGCCAAGAACCGCCAGGGGCCGGGCGGCCTCGCGGTCACGGAGGCCAACTACAAGGCGGGACGCATCGGCGAGAAGTTCATCTACCTCATCCCGGTGTTCGGCATCCTGCTCGTGCTCGAGAGCGAGGCGTGGGACTTCGACCAGACGTGGGTCTGGCTCGCGCTGCTCACCTATACCGTCGCCCTCGGCATCGCGACGGGCGTGTTGTTCCCCACGGTGAAGAAGATGATCGGGCTCCAGCAGGAGCTGGTCGCCATGGCCCCGCCCCCGGCGGGTGCGCAGCCCGCCGGCGGTCCGCCTCCTCAGGTCGCCGAGCTGGAGCGGCTCGGGAGCAAGGTCGGCGCCTTTGGCGGCACGCTGCATGTGCTCGCCACGGTCCTCCTCATCCTCATGGTCTGGAAGCCCGGGGTGTAACTGCCGTTGTAGCGTCCTACGGGATGCACCCCATCGAACGGTTGCGGCACGTGGCCCGCGCCGAGGGGACAGGGCCGTCGATGATCGCCCGGGAGGCGGCCGCCGCCCTCGCCGGGTTCGGCGACGATCCCACCGGGCTGGTGACGGCGTGCCGGCGGCTCGTCGAGCGCCACCCGACGGCGGGGACGATGTGGTGGCTGGCGGCTCGCGTGCTGGCCGCAACCGACCCCAGGGGCGAGGGGTGGCGTGCGGCCGAGGAGCTGGAGGACGACGACACGCCGGCGGTGCTGCTGCGCGCCCTGCCGACCGAGGGCACCGTTGCCGTGCTGGGTTGGCCCGAGCTGGCCGGCGACGCGCTGCGACGGGCAGGCGAGGTGGAGCTGCTCGTCGTCGACGCCGGCGGTCGTTGGACCGGTGCCGTCGACCGGCTGGCGCGGCGGGGCATCGACGCCATCGACGTGCCCGAAGGCGGCCTCGGCGCCGCCGTCGCATCAGCCGACCTGCTGGTGCTCGAGGCGTCGGCCCTCGGCCCAGGCGGCTTTGTCGCCGAGTCGGGCTCGCGTGCGGCCGCGGCCGTCGCCCGGCACGCGGGGATCCCGGTCTGGGTGGTCGCGGGTGCAGGACGGGTGCTGCCCAAGCGCCTCTGGGAGGCGCTCGTCACCCGCCTGGAGATCGAGTCCGATCCGTGGGACGCGGACGACGAGGTGGTGCCCCTCGACCTGGCTGACCAGGTCGTCGGCCCCGGCCGCGTCACCTCGCCCGACGCGGCCGTCAAGCGTGCCGACTGCCCGATCCCGCCAGAACTGCTACGCCTTGCCCATGAACCGCCGTGACCAGATCAAGATGTCGGACGCCGAGATCGCCGAGCTCCTCGACGGCCGCAACACGATGAACATCGCCACCATCGGCAAGGACGGCCGTCCGCACCTGGTGGCCATGTGGTACGGGTTCCTCGAGGGGGCGCCCGCGTTCGAGACCTACGCCAAGTCGCAGAAGGTGCTCAACCTGCGGCGCGACCCGCGCATCACGTGCCTGGTCGAGACGGGAGACACCTACGACACGCTGCGCGGGGTCGAGCTCATCGGCACCGGCGAGATCGTCGAGGACGAGGCCCGGCTGCTGGAGGCAGCCATGAGCGTGGTGGACCGCTACCACGGCCTGCCCCCCGAGCACTTGGAGATGGCGGCGCGGGCGCTGATGCAGAAGCGGGTCGGCGTGAAGGTCAACGTGGAGAAGGTCGTGTCCTGGGACCACGGCAAGCTCGGTGGGGAGCGTCCCGGAGGGTTGTAACCCGCGCCCGAATTGGGCCGGGGCGCTCGTAGCCTGAAGGCATCCGGCGCGCATCGATCCTCGTGGTGGTCCTCGCCCTGCTGGCTGCCGCGTGCGGCAGCGACGACGACGCCAGCTTCGACCAGCGGTCGGGCCGCGCGACCACAACCTCACCCGACGGGTCCACGTCCACTGACGCGACGACCACGACGGCGGTGGGCTCCACCACCAGCGCCGGGGCGGCGACGACCCGCCCGCGCGCGCCGGCCACCACCCGTGCGCCGGGCACCACCGGGCGGCCCGCCCCCTCGGGGTCGCCCACCGGGGTGCGACTGACGCAGATCGCGTCGCTGAACCAACCCCTCGACCTCGCGGCCCGGCCCGGCGAGCCCGGCGCCCTGTACGTGGCCGAGAAGGGCGGGCGGGTGCGGGTCATCCGCAACGGCAATGTCGACCCCAACGCGGTGTTCAATCTGTCGGGCGAGGTCTCGACGGGTGGCGAGCAAGGCCTGCTCGGGATCACGTTCAACCCGAGCGGCTCGCACCTCTACGCCAACATCACCGACCGAGCAGGCGACACGCGCATCCTCGAGCTTGCAATGGCAGGGGGCGGGCGGCGCCAACTCCTCGCTGTCGACCAGCCGTACGCCAACCACAACGGCGGCGGACTGCAGTTCGGCCCTGACGGCCGGTTGTACATCGCCCTCGGTGACGGCGGCTCGGGCAACGATCCGCAGGGCAACGGCCAGAACCTGAACACGCCCCTTGGCAAGCTGCTGCGCATGAACGTGGCCGACGGGTCCTACGACGTCAGGGCGTACGGGCTGCGCAACCCGTTCCGCTTCTCGTTCGACCGGGCCAACGGCGACATCTGGCTCGGCGACGTGGGTCAGAACGCGTGGGAGGAGGTCGACCGCATTCCGGCGGGCGCCGGCCAGCTCAACTTCGGGTGGGGACGCATGGAGGGCAACCACCCGGTCGGCACCAACACCCCGCCGCCGAACCACACTCCGCCCGTGTACGAGTACTCCCACGCCAGCGGGGCCTGCACCGTCACCGGTGGCTACGTGTATCGGGGCAGCAGAATGCCCGGCAACGTCGGCATGTACGTCTTCATCGACGTGTGCATCGGCGACCTGTGGGCACTGCAGAACGGCGCCCGCCGGTCACTCGGGCCCAAGCCCAGCCAGATCGTGTCGTTCGGCCAGGACCTGGCGGGCGAGCTGTACGCCGTCTCCCTGAGCGGTCCCGTGTACCGAATCGACCCTTCCTAGTCCGTCCCCATATCCTCGGGGCATGTCGGAACGCACCAGGAACCTCCCCCGCCGCTCGTGCCTCTCGGTCCCCGGGTCGAGCGAGAAGATGCTCGGCAAGGCACCTGGCCTGCCCGCCGACATGGTGTTCATGGACCTCGAGGACGCGGTTGCGCCCCTCGAGAAGGAGGCGGCCCGCGCCAAGGTCGTCGACGCGGTCAAGAACCTCGACTGGGGCGACAAGATCCTCTGCGTCCGGGTGAACGCGTGGGACACCAAGTGGACCTACGGCGACGTCATCGAGGTGGTCGGCAACGCTGGTGAACGCCTGGAGGAGATCATGCTCCCCAAGGTGCAGTCGGCCGCCGAGGTCGTCGCCATGGACCTGCTGCTGACCCAGGTCGAGATCAACGCCGGCCTGCCCGTAGGCCACATCGGCATCGAGGCCCAGATCGAGACGGCCCGGGGCCTCATCAACGTCGAGGAGATCTGTGCCGCGTCGCGCCGGCTCGAGACGATCATCCTCGGCCCCGTCGACATGTCGGCGTCGATGGAGATGCCGTCCCTCGGGGGTGGCCTGCACATCCCCGACTACCCGGGCGACTACTTCCACTACGTGTTCGTCAAGATCCTCATGGCGGGTAGGGCCAATGGCCTGCAGGTCATTGACGGCCCGTACGTCAAGGTCCGCGATCCCGAGGGCTTCCGCGAGTACTGCAAGCGCACCGAAGTGCTCGGCTACGACGGCAAGTGGGCGCTGCACCCCGACCAGGTCACCATCCTCAACGAGGTGTTCTCGCCCAGTCAGGAGCAGTTCGACAAGGCATGGGACGTGCTCGACGCCTACAAGACGGCCACCACGGAGGGCGACCGCAAGGGCGCGGTGATGTTCGGCGACGAGATGATCGACGAGGCGTCGCGCAAGGTCGCGGTCAAGCTGGTGGCCAAGGGCGAGCGGGCGGGGATGAAGCGCAGCAGCGGTTGACCACGGTGGCGCCGCGGTGATCATCGACGCCATCGTCCCCGCGAGGAACGAGGGCCTCACGGTCGCCGACGTGGTCGAGGCGTGTCTCGGCTGCAGCTACGTGCGCGAGGTCATCGTCGTCGACGACGGCTCCGACGACGACACTGCCGACCGGGCCACGGCCGCGGGCGCCAAGGTCGTCCGCCGGGAGAGTGACGGTTCCAAGGCCCACGCCATGGAGGCGGGGGTCGAGGCCACCGACGCCGACTCGATTCTGTTCGTCGACGCCGACTGCGTGGGCCTCACCAGCGCCCACCTCGACGCGATCTGTGAGCCGTTCGTCGATCGGCGGGCCGTCATGTCGCTCGGCACGTTCGACTACGGCGTCTGGAACTGGCTCGTGCTGCGTTTCCCGCCGACGACGGGGGAGCGCATCGTCCCCCGGTGGGTCTTCGAGGCGGTGCCGCCCAACGAGCGCGAGGGCTACACCATCGAGCTCATGCTCAACTCGGTGATCGCCGAGGGTCGCCTGCCGACAACGGCCCGGGTCATGCGCGGCGTCACCCACCGCACCAAGCGCGACAAGTTCGGGCCCGTCGAGGGCTGGCGCCGGACGTGGGAGATGTTCTGGGACCTGGTGACGCTCATCCGCCGCAACCTGCGGGTGCGGACCTACTGGTTCTACCTGCGAGACCTCACCATCGAGCGCTAGATCGAGCGGGGGGCCATGCGGTCGGCGATGGCCGAGAGCATGCCGCGCTCGTGCTGGGGTGTGAAGTCGTTGGCGCCGACGATGGCCATCACGTAGGACACGGCCCGGTCGCGTCGGACGGCGAGCAGGTCGACCCGCAGGGGCACCCTGCCGCCCGGACCCGAGACGGTGACGGGCATCGAGGAGGCGGTCGTCTCGTCGCCGTACATGGGATACCCGAGGGACGCGAACTCACCGTGGGTCACGGTGGCGCCCTCTGCTCCCTCGCGGACACCCGCGACGAAGTCGTCGGCAAAGCAATCCATCAGCTCGCGGAACACCTCCATGGCCCGAACCGCGTCCTTCTCGGTCCGCAGCACGAGTGCGCCGCTGAAGGCGAAGCTCATGTCATGCAGGAACGCGCTCCCGGCCTCACCTGTGAGCGCGTCTGACTCGGTGGGGTCGTCAGGCACCGTGCACCCGGCTCCCGCGTCGCTCGAGCTGTCCTCGGCGAGGGCCTCCGGGTCGAGCTCTTCCCAGCCGGCCGGGAGATCGGCGGCGCGGAGGACGAACCCGTCGGCACGGGCCTGATCACCGGCCGTGTTCACCGCGGGAGCAGTCGTGGTCGGCGGCAGCGTCGTCGTCCCGCCCTCGGCCGGATCCACTCCCGCCCCCCTCGCCTTCTCGGCAGCCTCGGTGGACCCGGACGCGGCATCGACCTTCGCCTCGTTGCCGCCGTCGACGACGACCAGGCCGAGCAGGGCGATCACGAGCTGCAGAGCCACGGCGACGACAAGGCCGGGCAGCACCCGGCGATCGAGCTGCACCGCGACGGGTCCGGTCAGGCCCGGATGGGCAGCGGCGGGTGCGACGAACGGCACGGGCTCGACTCGCTCCAGCGGGGGCACGACGACGGGCGCCGGGGGCTCGGGCGGCGCCTCGGGCAGCGTGGTCTCTGCTCCGTCGTCATCGACCAGGTCGTGCATGAACGCCAGGTGGTCCCGGTACTCACCCGGGTCATCGAACGCGTCACCGCACAGCGGACAGGTCGCGGTCTGAAATCGGGTCCCCATGTCCCTCCCAATCGGCAGGAACGACCCAAACGTGAGCGGTCAGAAGCGCGCGGCGGAGTCGGCGTAGGGCGCCGTCGTCTGCTCGGCCTCGCGGGCGACGAGCCAGCCGGTGATGGCCGATGCCGCCGCGGGGCGGCACAGCCCGTAGCCCTGGGCCACGTCGCACCGCAGGGCGGTGAGCATGCGGCCGGCGGCGTCCGACTCCACGCCCTCGGCGACGACGGACAGTCCGAGGGAGTGGGCCAACTCCACGATGGCCCGCACGATGGCGATGTCCCGCGAGTCGGAGTCCATCTCGAAGACGAAAGCCCGGTCGATCTTGAGCTCGTCGACGGGCAGGTTCTTGAGATAGGCCATCGACGAGTACCCGGTGCCGAAGTCGTCGATGCACAGGCGAACGCCGAGATCGCGAAGGTCCTCGAGCCGGCGGACGACCTCGGTGGTGCTGTCGGCGAACGCGCTTTCGGTGATCTCGAGGGTGAGCATCGACGCCGGCATCTCCGCCTCGCGCAGCGCGGAATGGATGGCCGACACCAGGCCGGGGTCGACGAGCGATCGGGGTGAGAGGTTGACGGCGACGCCGACCTCGATCCCTTCGGACCGCCAGCGCTTGCACTGGGCCAGTGCCTGGCGCATCACCTGAATGGTGAGCGGGCGGATGAGTCCCGTCTGCTCGGCCAACGGGATGAACTGTCCGGGCGGCACCATCCCGAGCTCGGGATGGTTCCAGCGGGCCAGTGCCTCGACCACATGGGTGCGTCCGGTGCGCAGGTCGACCTGAGGCTGGTAGTGCACGACGATCTCGCCGCGGTCGAGGGCGCCCCGCAGGTCGGCGATGAGAGCGAGTCGGCTGAGGCGGTCCTCGTCGTCGGCCGGGCCGTAGATCGCCCAGCCCAGGCCGCCGTGCTTGGCCCGGTACATGGCGACGTCGGCCTTCTGCAGCAGCACCGCTGAGTCCTCACCGTGCACTGGCGCGTAGGCGATGCCCACGCTGGCGCCGAGGGGAACGGTGATGCCGTCGATCTCGACCGGCCTCTCGAGCACGTGGATGAGGTTGGCGGCGACGGTGCCCGCCGCCGCGTCGTCGGCCAGGTCGGACACCACGATGGCGAACTCGTCGCCGCCCAGGCGGGTCACCAGGTCCGTTGTTCGAACCGTCTGGCGCAGTCGCTCGGCCACCTCGACCAGGACCCGGTCGCCGACCTCGTGGCCCAGGCTGTCGTTGACCTCCTTGAACCGGTCGAGGTCCATGAGGAGCAGGGCCACGCCCTCGCCCGACCGGCGTCGCTCCAGCCGGTCCGACAGGGCTCCCGCCAGCTGGCCCCGGTTGGGGAGGCGCGTGAGCGTGTCCTCGGTCGCCTGGCGCCGCAGGGCGGCCTCGGCGTCGACGCGATCGGTGACGTCCTGGGCCATGCCGGTGACCCGGCGCGGAACCCCGTCCTCGCCCACCACGTGGCCGTGCACGTCCATCCACCGCTCGCGGCCCGTCGCGGTGATGACGCGGCAGCGGTAGAAGAAGTGGCCGTCGCCCGAGTAGCCCTTGGCCATGGCGGTCTGCACCGCGGCCATGTCGTCGGGGTGCACGTGCTCGAGGAGGAGCCCGGCGCGGGGGGTGATGCTGCCCGGCTCGTAGTCCAGCATGCGGTACTGCTGGTCGGACCAGTGGCTGGTGCCCGTGGCGAGGTCGATCTCCCAGCTCCCCACCAGCGCTAGCTCCTGGGCGGCCGCCAGCTGTGCCGCGGTCTCGCGGAGCGCGGCCTCGGACCGGCGCCGCTCCGTCTCGTCCCGCAGGACGACGACGCCGCCTCGCAGACGGCCGTCCTGGTCGCGCACGGGCCGTCCCGTCACCGAGAGGATGCGCTCGCCGAGCTCGTCGGGCCGCACGAGGCGCATCTCCACGTCGGTCTGCTCGCCCGCGATCGCGAGCACCATCGGGAGCTCGTCCTCGGTGAACGGGCGTCCGTCGAGATGGAACATGGGCACGGCGGGGCGGGCCCCGAGCCAGCGGGCCGCCAGCATGTCCGAGCCGGCCACCCGGTGGGCCTCGTCGTTGAAGAGCACGAGGTTGCCGCCTTCGTCGGCCACGACCACGCCCTCACCGAGACTGTGGAGGACTGACAGCAGGATGCTGCGCTGGCGATCGAGGCGGCCGGCCAGGGCGACGTTGGCCGAGTTCACCAGCACCTGACGGCCGAGCAGGAGCAACAGGACCGTGGCTCCGATGGCGGTCGCGGGGCCATCGACGCGGTCCTGGGTGGCCGATGCCAGAGCGAGGACCACAACCATCGCCGCTGCCGGTACATACGGCAGGTTCACCAGCCACACCGGCGAGCGTTCAGACGCGGGTGCGGCTTTGGACGACGGCTTGCGCGCCTCGAGCCCCGCCCACGCGATGACCACGTAGCCCGCCACCCACCCGAGGTCGACGAGGCTTCCTGTCCGGAAGGAATCGGTCGCGGTCAGGTAGGCAAACGCACCGTCGGCCACGGTGATGCACAGGAGCCCGGCGCCGATGAGCACCAGTGGGCGCCGCCACGCGCCGCCGGATTGGGCGATGAGCGAGATGACGACACCGATGAGGACGGCGTCGGAGACGGGGTAGGCGAGAGCCAGCGCCGTCTCGAGGGGCGCGCCCTGCATGTCCAGGACGTGCCCCAGGACGACGACCCAGATCACCGCCAGGACGGATCCACCGACGACGAGCCCGTCGGCGAGGCGGCGGGTTCGCTCGGTGCGCGCCGTGGCCGGAAGAGTCAGGAGGCCGACGACCATGAGCGGAACGGCCAGCAGGTAGCCGGCATCGGAGGGGGAGGGGAAGGGGGCCGGGTGACCCGCGAGTTCGTACCCGGTCCAGATGGCCTGACCGACGGCCCACGACGCCGCCGACGCACCGATCAGCCGCCAGCTGCGCCGGGTGCGGCCCTTGAGGTGGTGGCCGGCCAGCATGCAGGTGACCGCGGCGCCGGCCGCAACGATGGTCTGCACCACGTCGGCCACGGCCTCGGTGAGCGTCTCGCCGCCGGGGCTGATCAGGGCAAACGCCGCGAACGCGACGACGACCAGCCCTCCCACGGTCCACCGAACCCTCACCCCCGTGATATCGGCTCCGGCCAGGCATGGCTGGAGCGGCTTTCTGGGTCGTTGGGCCTACCTGGCTCCTTCGACCAGCCGGCGGGCGATCACCTTGAGGGCGAGGGTCTCGTCCGCCCCCTCGAAGATCGACAGCACGCGTGCGTCCACGAAGTAACGGCTCACCGGGAACTCCTCGGCGTAGCCCATGCCGCCGTGGATCTGCATGGCCTCGCGCGTCACCCACTCGGCCGCCCGGCACACGTAGGCCTTGACCATCGACGCCTCCATGGCGCCCTCGCCCTTGGCCATGAGCCTGGCCACCTGGTAGGCGAACTGGCGGCTGGCCTGGATGACGACGGCCATGCGGGCGAGCTTGGCCTGCGTCAGCTGGTAATCGCCGACGGAGCGGCCGAACACGACGCGGTTCTGGGCGTAGTCGGCGGCGGCCTCGTAGGCGGCCTGCATGACCCCGACGGCCCGCGCCGCGGTCTGCAGCCGGCCGTTCTCGAAGCCCTCCATCTGGAAGTAGAAGCCGCGGCCCTCACCCTCGGGTCCGCCGATGAGGTTGGCGGCCGGCACGCGCCACGCGTCGAAGGCCAGCTCGTAGGAGTGCATGCCGCGGTAACCGATGGTGTCGATGGGCCGGCCCTCGAGCTTGCCGCCACCGTCCTGGGTGACGACGAAGCCGTGCCCGTCGCCCCGCTCCTTGGGGACGACGAACAGCGAGAGGCCGCGGTGGGTCTTGCTGCGGTCGGGGTCGGTGCGGGCCAGCAGCATGAGCACGTCCGCGCGCGCCGCGAACGTGCACCACGTCTTGACGCCGTTGATGACCCAGTCTGTTCCGTCTCTTGTCGCTGTGACCTTGATGCCGGCGACGTCCGATCCGAAGTCGGGTTCGGTGACGGCGACCGCGTTCATGATCTCGCCCGACGCGAGCTTGGGCAGCCACTCGTGCTTCTGCTCCTCGGTTCCGCCCTTCACCAGGGCGCGGGTGAGGATCTCGGGGCGGGTGATGAGCGACCCGGCGACGCCGAGCGACCCGCGTGACAGCTCCTCGGTGGCGACGACCATGGCCAGGTATTCGCCCTCGCCGCCGGCCGCGAACCCGCCGTACTCCTCCGGGACGCTCAGCCCGAAGGTGCCGAGCTCAGCCAGGCCGCCGATGAGGGCCTCA
>JBEEFQ010000335.1:0-21659 GCA_041166245.1 Actinomycetota bacterium
CAATACGTCGCGGAATCCGCGACGCATTGCCTCGAGAACAGGGGTCAGGCCGTGGCGGTGCGCCGGACGAACAGGCCGAGGGCGAGCAGGATGGCGGCGAGGGCCAGGTAGGCCCGGCCGCCCGTGGCGGCCGTCGCACCGGCAGGGGCGGCGGTGACAGCGGCGACGCAGGCGGCGGCACCGGACCGGCCGTCGCCGGCACCGAGCTTCACCGGTTCGGGGTCGCCCTGGGCCAGGCGGCGTTCGACCTCGTCGCCGAGCACGGGCACGTTGGGGTTGCCGAGGGCGGCCGCACCCTCGTGGCGCAGGCGGAGGACCTCTTGGAGGGCGGAGCCGCCCTCGTCCACGCCCGGCGGGATCGTCTGCTGCAGCCGCGCCGCCTCGAGCAGGCTGGGGTGGGCCGCGGCCGGTGAGGCGGGCTCGGGGTTGACCTCGGGCGTGATCTCCATGGGCTTCGTCGTGTAACGGGGCTCGAGCTGGGCGGTGGGCTGGAAGTAGTCGGCGAGCGAGGTGGCCGATGCTTCCTGGATCGAGGTGGGCGGCACGCCCAGCAGCAGGTTGATGGTCTTCAGGGCGGACATGTTCGAGTGATGCACCGACGAGACATGGCCCCGCTTCACGTAGGGACTGAGCACGAGCTGGACGGTGCGGTGGGCGTCGACGTGGTCCTGGCCGTCTTGGGGGTCGTCCTCGGTGACGAGGATGGCCATGTCGTTCCAGAACCGTGACTTGGTGAGGCCCTCGAGCATGCGGCCCATGGCGTGGTCGTTGCGGGCGACCATCGTCTCCGGCGTGAGCGTGCCGGGCGACGCGCCGTGGGTGTGGTCGTCGGTCATCCATAGGAACAGGAACTTGGGCATGCGGCCCGTCAGCTCCATCGCCTGGAGGTCGCGCAGGAAGTCGTCGGCCCTGTCCTCGTCGGTGAACTCACCGTCGGGTCGGCTCGGCGTGATCTGGCTCGGGTAGGTGAGGCTGTAATTGTCCTGCAGCGCGAAGGCGGCGGGCAGGATGGCCTTCGGCTCCTCGAACTGCGAGGGCGGGACGAGCGCGGTGGGGCCGAGCCCCATGAGGTACGTGGCCTCGCCGTACACCTTGAAGTCGACGCCGTGCCGGTACAGGTTGTTCCACATGAACCCACCCTCGGGAAGGTTCTCGGGCGCGCTCACGTACAGGCCCTCGGGCCCGAGCTTGTTGGCGTTCCACACCGTCGGGTGGATCTTCTGGTCGAACTCGTTCTCGTGCCCGGTGTCGATTATGAGGTGGCCGTCGAAGCTGTCCTGGCCCACGTCGTAGAAGTTCTGACCGTGGGCGAACTGCTGGGCGACGGCGTGGTGATTGGGCGTCACTTTGCCCGTGTAGAACCCGAGGCGTTCGTCGCGCTCGGTGCCCGCCACGTCGCCGAAGATCTGGTCGTAGGTGCGGTTCTCCTTGAGGACGAACACGACGTGGCCGATCTTCGAGGACGGCGGGTCGCCGTAGCGCGCCGGCACCACGGTGGCGTCGCCTGGCGCGGCGGCGACGAACCCGTTGGCCCGATCGGCCGCGGTGCTGAGGCGGGGCAGGTCGACGCACGCCGCGGCCAGCGGTATCTCCTGCAGGATGCCGTTCAGCAGGTTGCCGATGTAGGAGGCGCGGTTCCCCGACTTGTCGTCGGCCGACAGCTCCACGCCGTTGGGCCCGGCCCCGAGGCCCTTGGCGCTGGCGACGAACAGGCGCTCGCCGTCCTTCGTCACCGTGACGGCCGACGGGTACCAGCCGGTGGGCACCCGCCCGGCGACCGCGCCGGTGGTGGGGTCGACGAGCGCCACGCTGTTGCGCCCGCCCTCGGCGACGTAGAGCACCTTGCCGTCCGGTGACCACGTCAACGCGTTCGGCTGCGCTCCGGTGGGCCCGTCCGTGAACACGTGCAGGTCGATGGTGCGCCGCACCTCGCCCGTCGCCGCGTCCAGGAGCACGACCACGTCGTTGTTCGACGCGGTGACGGCCAGCGTCTTGCCGTCGGGCGACACGGCCATGCTCGACGGCAGGCTGCCGCTGATGACGTGGAACCCGTCGAGCAGCTTCCCGACCTTGACCTTGCGTTCCACGCGCGGTGCCGTGGGGTTCGAGATGTCGTAGAACCAGACCGACGACGACTCGTCGGTGTTGTAGCCGCCGATGGTGAACGGCGGGATGGTGGCCGCCTCCACGTTGGACGCGACCTCGTCGGCCTTCTGGTTGTAGAGCCCCCAGTTGGAGACGTAGGCGCGCTTGCCGTCGGGCGAGACCGCGACCGTGTACGGGTACTGGCCCGTCGCCACGCGCGCCACCCGGGTGTCGCCGGCAGTGTCGATGACGGACAGCGAGTTGCCCCGGAAGCCAACGACCAGCGCGTGCCGTCCGTCGGGCGTGATCGTCAGTCCGTGCGGGAAGTCCTCGGGGTCGAGGGCCACCTCACCGGACCGGGACAGCGCGGCACCCTGCACCGCGAAGACGCCGACCTTGCCCGTCTCCCCCTCGCTCACGTAGAGCTTGCGGCCGTCGGGGGTCTCGCCCAGCCCGAACTGCAGCGCGTCGTCCTGCACGCGCGTGACCTTCATGGTCGCGGTGTCCACGACACTGATGAAGCGGTTGTAGACGTCCTCGTCTGCCTTCGGGTCGGCGTCGCCACCTTCCGAGGACACGTACAGGCGCTTGCCGTCGTGGGACAGCACTGTGTTGAGCGGCAGCAGCTCGATGGGGATGGTACGACCGGCAGGGGTGACGACCCGGCCGTCGGGGAGCACCGCCGTGCCGTTGGCGCGGGGACCGCTGGCCAGGTTGCCCGCGGGCGAGTCCATCGCCATCGTGATCGACATCCCGCCCGCGGCACGCGCCGACTGGGGCACCGCGACGAGCGCAAGACCGGTCACGAGCAGCCCAAGGGCGCAAATGCGACGCACGCGGTGAGCGTACGCACCGCTGATGAACGCCGCCCGTCCAGCGGATGTCGGGCCGGCGCGTGACGGTCCGCCACCAATCGTGACGAGTTCCTTACGATCGGTAGGAAGGCTGGGTTCGACGCCGAATACCTAGGCGGGGCGGCGGAGAAGGTGGGTCGCTCCGGAGCAGACATGCAGCTCGGAGGACTCCACGGGGGCGGTTCTCAGCGCGCCATCGCGCTGGCCGTCGCCCGCATCGACACCGCAGTGGCCGCCCGCGTGCCCGCTCCGATGGAGCGCGCCATCGTCGCCGGTCTGTTCGGCGTCGTCGCGCTGCTGATTGCGTCCGGACTGCTCGCCGCGGCCGTCGTCGGGGGCGGCCCTCGACTCGTCGCAGTGGAGCACTACACCGGCCACCTGGCCGGCCTCGAGGGGCTGATCCCGCGCCAGGTTCCCGACCGCGAGCCCGTGCCCGGCGGCGGGGGGGAGAATCGCGCAGCCTCCCGCACCGTCCCACAGGCCCCGCCGCCACCTGCACCCCCGCAGGTCCGCGGCGCGCTGCCCGTCGGACGAGGGATGTGGCTCTACGTCCCCGAGCAGATAGAGGGCGGCAACGTGGACGCGCTCGTGACCAGAGCCAAGTCGGTCGGCCTCACTCACGTGTACGTGCGCACCGGCTCGTCGCGCATGGGGTTCTACGCCCAGGACTATCTTAATCGCCTGCTGCCCGCGGCCCACGCCAACGGCATCCGCGTCTACGCGTGGGACTTCCCTTACCTCGACAACTGGCAGGACGATGTGAATCGCTCCGTCGCTGCCATCACCTACACCACACCAGACGGACACCGAGTCGACGGCTTCTCCGCTGACATCGAGACGCGCGGCCAAGGGGTGAACGTCGCTCCCGACACCGCTCGCGCATACGGCGCCGGCCTGCGGCGGGCGGTTGGCCCCGACTACCCGCTCATCGCCACCGTGCCCCGGCCCTCCGCCCAACTCATCACCTATCCCTTCGCCGAGGTCGTCGAGTCCTTCGACGCCATCGCGCCGATGATCTACTGGCTCAACCGCGACCCTGTGATCGATGTGAAATCGGCGATGGCCGCCCTGCGATCCTTCAACAAGCCCCTGATGCCGATCGGCCAGGCCTACGACGGCGCGGGCGAGGGCGGACGTCCCGGCGTCCCGCCGGCAGCCGAGATCCAGCGCTTCATGGGCGCGAGCGAGTGGGAGGGTGCGCCGGCCGTGTCCTTCTGGTCGTGGCAGCACGCCGACCAGGAGGCGTGGGACGCCATCCGGGACGCGGCCGAGTTCCGCGTCACCGCCACCACCGACGTGGGCACGCCCGCGCAGGTGCGCTCCTATCAGGTGCTGCTCAGCAGCCTCGGGTTCCCGGTCGGCGCCGATGGTGTGTGGGGACCGTCCACCGCGGCGGCCATCTCCGCGTACCAGCGGGCGGCGCGCCTGCCGGTCACGGGCGCCATCGATGCCCCAACCCGGGCCCTGATGCTCACGCCGTTCGCGCCGCCGGTCAGGCCTGCGGCTGGTTGAGCTCCAACCAGCCGGTTCCGCTGCGACCGTCGTCCGAGTCGAAGCGCACGAGCGATCGGGACAGGCGCGACAGGCGCCCGTCCGGTGCCGGCAGCAGGACGGGCCCGTGATGCAGCGCGGTCAGGCTGAGCTCGAGGGGCCCGAGGCGGACGTCCAGTGCGCGCGGCAGATCGTCAGCGCCAAGCACGGGGTCGCCGACCGTGAACCCGGCGACCGGTTCCAGCTCGCCCCCCGGCGGGAGGACGTAGCCGGGCTCGTACCGGACCCCCGAGATCTCGGGACGCGACCCGTGGAACGCGGTGCCGTCGTCGAGCCGCCCAGCGATCCAGCACCACGGGAAGCTCCACCAGTCGCGGTGACCCCAGCTGTGGTCGCGCTGGCCCGGGCCCTCGAAGGCGATGCGCTCGTCGCCCACCAGGATCTCGCCGTGGACGTCGCAGCTGACCTCGTACCGGCTCACGCCCGGGTAGTCGTAGGCCGGTCCGACGGACTCCCACTCCAGGTCGAGCCCGAACGCCACCCGGTCGCCCCGCTCGCCCCGGTATGCCTCCGCCGGGTCGTCGAGGCCCACCGCGAAGGCCTCCAGGCCGAGTGACCAGTGCTCGAGCGGCGTCTCCAGGTTGCACGCGGCCCACAGCCCGTCGCTGCGGATCTCGAGCCCGACGCGGGGAAGCGGCACGTCGTGGTCCCGCACGAGCAGCAACGGCCGGTCCCGCCCGACCAACACCGCCCAGTACCAGGCCACGCCCTGGTTGGGATAGAGCCCCAGCCGGGCGTAGCCGCCCAGCGACCCGTCAGCCGCCGCGAAGTCGAAGTACCACGACTCGTTGAACAGCGGGTCCTCGTCGGGCGGGTGGGGCCCCTCGTCAGCCGGTGTGGGCACGTTCGGATGGTACGCAGCCCCCGTTCTTTGGCGCGTAGGCCCCATATATCGGGGCCTACGCGCCAAAGAACGAAATGGGTGGCGCGAGGGACCTGAGGAAAACGTCAGGTTCCTGGCAGGTTTGGGAGAGATGGGTGTCGAACAAGGCATCTGATGCGGCTCGCGGGCGCTCTGGAACGGTGGCGGCTGCACCTGGCCGCGGCAGTGGCCCTCATGCTCGTGCTGGCGGTCGCCGCCGTCGGCGGGGCCGACGCCAAGGACGTGGCACAGCGCCTGGAAGCGGAGAAGCAGGCCGTGCAGTCCGACGACGACTCGTCGTCGTCCTCGGGGATCCCGCTCGACGACCTCCAAGTGGCGGCGGGCGGCACCAACGGGGCGGGCAAGCCCGGTGCCGGGTCGTCGGCCGCCGCGGCCAAGGGCGCCGGTGCGACCCAGGCAGGGCGCAACGGGATCTACGACCAAGGGGCGAGCGACACCGAGATCCGCGTCGGCGGATCGACGTTCACCTCCGGGCCCGCGGCGGTTTACGGCGAGCAGATCGCCGTCGGCTTCGCAGCCGGGGTGAACTACATCAATGAGCGCGGCGGCATCAACGGACGGCGCGTGGTTCTCAAGATCTACGACGACGGCGGCGACCCGGCCAAGCAGCTGGCCAACACCAAGCGGCTGGTCGAGATCGACAAGGTGTTCGCCCTCACCATGTCCTACGCCCCGATCGTCGGCGACTACGTCACGAGCAAGGGCGTCCCCGTGTACCACCTCGGGCAGTTCAACGAGGAGTTCACCAACCCGTGGTACTTCCCCATCGGCGGACCCCAGCGCACGGCCAGCTACCAGATGGCCAACTTCGGAGCCAAGCAGCTCGGCGTGAAGAGCGTCGCCGTCTTCTATCTGGACGCGGGCGCCGCGAACTACAGCAAGGAGTATGCCGAGAAGGTCAAGCAGGACTGGGAGGCCTACGGCGTGAAGGTGCCGGTGCTGGCCGGCTTCGCACCCGACCAGACGTCGTGCTCGGACGCCATCAGCCAAGCTCGCAGCGCCGGGGTCGAGTTCATCGACTTCGAGGTCGACGCGGCCAAGACCATCAACTGCGGCATCGAGTCGCAGATCCAGGGCTACAAGCCGTCCAAGAGTTGGGGCGGGTACCTGATCGGCGTCCCCGTCATCCACGAGGCGCTCGGTGACTACTCCATCGGCATGTACGCATTCGACGCCTTCGGCGCCAACTACGACGTGCAGGGCTACAAGGACGCGGTCAGGCGGGTGTCGTCCAAGACGGAGAGCTACTCGTCGGTGACGGCCAGCTACTTCATCTCCGCCATGTTGATGCGCGACAGCATCGCCGCGTTGGGCGACAACATCACCCGCACCCGGCTGCGCGACACCATCAACACCTTCACCGACTGGACGCCGAAGCTCACGGACGACGCCAACCAGCCCAGCTGGACGTGGCGGCCGAATTGCCACCTCTCGCTCAAGGGCGGCTACGTCATCCAGATCCGAAAGGGCGACGACGGGAAGCTCAAGTGGTTCCAGACCTTCCCGGGACCGAGGGCGCCGTACACGACCAACTACGTGCCGCCCGGGCAGAGCCCGCCACCCGAGTTCTCGGGCTGCAAGCACGTCTTCTCGCCCGGATGAGCGCGCCCACCGCGACCGCGGCCAAGCCGCTCCGCGACCACCTGGCGGAGGACGCACGCATCAACGCCGTCCTCCTCGCAGTTGTGTTCGCGGTGGTCGGTGGACTCGCCGTCTCCCGTGCATCGGCCAACGTGCTCACGCCGACCGCCCTCGCGGTCCTCCTGGCCGGCACCGCCGCGACGCTCGGGACGATGAACTGGATCAACGGCGTCTATGGCGGCGCCCTGGCCGCGGTCGACGGCACGGTGCAGACGCCGTCCGTGCCGATCGAAGGCCGAGATCCCTTCGCGGCCCGCAACGTCTGGACGTCGGCGGTGGTGTGGGGCGCGTCTGCGGGTGCATGGGCCGCGGCAGGAGCGGGGCTGGCCGCCGTCGCGCTCGACGGGCGGCGGGCCCAGTTCATCGTGGTCTTCGTGGCGCTGACCGGTCTTGCCGGCACCGCCGGGGTTGTCGCCAACGCGGTGGCCCGGCGCACCGGTATCGACGGCGTGCGCCGCCTCGGCGTGGCCACCGCACCTGCCGTGCCGCTCCGCCGGCGGGCGTGGCGACAGCTGGCCCTGCCGATGGCCGTCTTCCAGTTCGCGGTCAATGCAGGGGTCAGCGTCCTCGTGTTCCACGACTACACGACGGGCACCGCGCCGGGTCCCAAGACGCTGGACGAGACGGTTGCCCTTGCCGACGTGGGCATCACCGTGCTCATCGTGTGCTGCCTCTTCGCGTACTACGCCGGACGCTGGGGCCGGGCCGACGGCGCGCTCGGCCGCATCGAGCTCGACGATCCTGCCGCCCAGGCGGTACCGGCCAAGTCACCCATCGGCCGCCAGGGCATCGTGTACCTCGGGCTCATCGCCGCCTTCGTCATCGGACCGCTGCTCGGGATGCTCCTCCCTCCCGGCCCGTCGCTGCTGGCCGTCGTGCTCGTGCGCGCCACGTTCGCCGCCGTGCTCGTGTACCTCGTCGTCGGCGTCGCCTATGTGCGGGCCGCCCTGAACACCGTGGCCGTCCAGTGAGGCGCTTCCTGCAGTGCCTGGTGGTCTTCGCCCTCGGCGTGACCCTCGTGCCCTTCGCACCGGGCGTGGGGGCCGACGAGCAGCATGCGACCCTGGCCACGGCAGAGGCCGAGGCCTACGCGCTGCGCGTCGAGTACGACATCCCCGTGCCGCTGTCGCCCGGCACCATCCCTCACGTGGTCGGCGAGGTGCGCCGCTCGCGCGCCGGCGAGAACGCCAAGGGCCTGGCCGCCGCGCCCAGCCATTTCGACCCCGTGGTCGGTGGCTCGTACTACGACCCCGACAAGGACAACGACCAGGACGCGATCCCGTGCAAGCCCGGCAACCGTACGGGTTGCAACATCCCGCCCCACACCGAGTGCTTCTATCCCGGTGACCTGCTCGACACCGACTTCCGGTTCCCAACCGAGACGAGGCCGGAGACGGCCGGCCTTCCCCCGACGACGTACGCCACCGCGCGATGCGGCGCCGGCCCCGAGGTCGAGCTGCACGCGGTCGGCGCGGGTGACGCCCCGGGCGCGACAGTCGCAGCATCGGCCGCCGACGCGCTGGCTCGCCCGCGGGAGGGCGTCATGGAGGGCACCTCGGCGGCACGGGCCCAAGGCGTGTCGCTGGTGGGCGGCGCCATCACCATCGGGAACGTGCAGGTATCCGGGCACTCGGAGGTCACGGGAGCGAAGGGCGGCCAGCGCACCGAGAGCCGCGTCTCGATCACAGACATCAACGCAGGCGGGACCCGCTTCGACCTCGCCGACGACCGGCTCGTCGTCGGCGACCAGGCCATGCCCGCCACATCGGCGGCGGCCCAGTCGTTCATGGACAACGTGAACGCGGGACTGGCCGCGACCAACTGCACCATGGCGCTGCTCACCAACCCGGACCGCTACCCGCAGGGATTCCTGCTCTCCCGCGCCGAGCCGCGCGTGGGCGTGGCCGAGGACGGCTCGTTCGCCGGCTCCATGAAGGGCGGCCTGCTCGTGCTGTGCAACCTGCCCGACGAGCTCGGTACCGCGACGGAGTTCAAGCCCCAGCGTCTCCAGGTGGTCGTCGGCTTCGCCTACACCGCGGCCAACGCGCAGGACGAGCCCGGCGGCTTCGGGCTCGGCAACCTGGTCGACCAGGTGCTCGGCGAGAAGTTCCTCCCCGCAGCGTCCACGCCGCCGCTGCCCGAGCTCGCCCCCGCACCCGCGCCGCTCGACGCCGCGCCCGCGCCTGCCGCGGCACCGGCCCGCAACCTGCGCTCGCAGCCCGCCGCCACCCGCCTGCCCGCACCGCTCGGCGACTTCGACATGGACCCCGCCACCCGCTGGCTGCTCGGTCTCGGCTGCATCGTCGTCTGGGCCGCGCTCACCCACGCGGGCGCCAAGCGCCTGCGGGAGGTGTTCGGCCCGTGACGGAGTTCCTCTCGACCCTGCCGGGTGGTCTCGTCACCGGCGCGGTGTATGCGCTGCTGGCCATGGGCCTCGTGCTCATCTACAAGGCCACCCGCGTCCCCAACTTCGCCTACGGCGCCATGGCCACCCTCGTCGCCTTCTTCCACTACGACCTCGTCACCGGACGGGCGCTGCGGCTCCACCTCGACGTGCTGTTCGTCCACCTCGACGTGGACTCGACCGTCCGCCTCGCGTTCTGGGCCGCGGTGCCGGTGAGCCTCGTCTTCGCCGGCCTGGTGGGGCTGGTGGTCGAGCGCTTGGTCATCCGGCCGTTCGCTCGAGCACCGATGGTGACGAACATCATCGTGTCGCTCGGTCTCGCACTGCTGCTGTCGGCCCTGACCCGTCAGCTGTTCGGCGCCAACGACCTCATCGTCCCCAACAACCAGGCCATCTTCCCCCGCACGCCCGCGTTCGCCGTGGGCTCGGTGAACATCTCGTGGGAGCGGCTCGGCGTGCTCGGCCTCGTCCTCGCACTGGCGATCGGGGTGTACGTGTTCTTCCGGTACACCGCGACGGGGCTGGCCATCCGCGCCGTGGCCACCGACCGCGACGTGTCGTCGCTGCTCGGCGTCTCCGCCCGCCAGCTGTCGGTCGTCTCCTGGGTCGCGGGCTCCGCGGTGGCCGGCGTCGCCGGCATCGCCCTGGCGTCGCTCGTCGTCTCGTCCAACCCCAACCTGCTGCTGCTCCTGACGATCAAGGGGTTCGCGGCCGCCATAGTCGGCGGCATGGTGTCGTTCCCCATCGCCGTCGCTGCCGGTTTCGGCATCGGGCTGGGCGAGGAGTGGGTGCGCCACTACCTCGTCACCGCCAACCGCGACCTGTTCCAGGGCGCACCCGAGGTGCTGACCCTCGGCGCAGTGATCGTGGTGCTCGCCCTGCGACCCAAGTGGATCTTCAAAGGCATCCGCGACGACGAGGACAGTGGCGTGACGGGTCGGGCGGGCGCGCCGGACTCCTTCCTCGCCCGCGCCGTCGACCCGGTGGAGGCCTACCGCGCCTTGCGGGCCGCAGTGCCGACCAGCGGACGGCTCGGCGCGGTCGCACGCGTCGTGCGGCGCGTGATCCCCACCGCGCTGCTGTTGTTCGCGCTGGCATTCCCGGTGCTGCCCGGCATACCCGACTTCTGGACCCTGCCGGTGAACTTCACGCTGATCTACGCCATGGTGGTCCTGAGCTTCGTCGTGCTCGTCGGGTGGCTGGGTCAGATATCCGTGGCGCAGGGCGCCTTCCTCGCGGTCGGCGGCGCGGGCGCGGCCATCTGCACGAACACGCTCAACCTGCCGTTCCCACTGCCGATCATCGGCGGCGTCCTCCTGTCCATCCCGATCTCCGTGCTCGTCGGGCTGCCCGCCCTGCGCCTGCGCGGCCTGCACCTCGCGGTCGCCACCCTCGCCTTCGGCCTCGCGGCCGAGCGGGCCATCGTTCCCCGGTTCGACTACGGCAACCCGGTGCGGCTGCCCTCGGCCCTCGACAGCGACACCGCCCGCTACTACCTCTTCCTCGCCCTCACGGTGGCCGCCTTCGTGCTCGCGTGGCGGATCGCCAAGACGCGGGTGGGGCGCTCGTTCTTCGCCATCCGCGACAGCGAGACGGTCGCCGCCGCCTATGGCATCAGGCCCGTGCGCGTGAAGCTCACCGGCTTCGTCGTCTCGGGCGCCATCGCCGCCCTGGCGGGGACGATGATCACCTATCAGCTTGGCGGGGTGCAGACCCAGTACGCGGGGGTGTTCTTCTCCATCTCGTGGCTGGTGTACGCGGTCATCGGCGGCATCACCTCGATCGCGGGCCCGATCGTGGCCGCGCTCGCGTTCGGCCTGTACCCCGAGCTCACGAAGGCGGCGGTGGAGGCGGCGTCGATCTCCTTCGTCCCCGAGATCGTGGCCAGCGCCCTGCTCATCCTCGTCATGGCCGTCAACCCCGAGGGGCTGGCGTCGATGGCTCGCTTCGTGCGCACCCGCGCCTCGGCCTACGAAGAACGAGAGGAGCCGGAGGCCGACCTGGCCGCCATCGAAGAGGCGGCGGCCGAGCACGTGCGCGAGGCGGTGCACACGTGACGACCGCGCTGTCGATCAGGGACGTGCACGTGCGCTTCGGCGGCGTGGCCGCCCTCGACGGCGTGGCGTTCGACGTCGAGGCGGGGACGATCGTCGGCATCATCGGCCCCAACGGCGCGGGCAAGACCACGCTGTTCGACTGCATCTCCGGCTTCCGCGCGCCCGGCTCCGGCAGCATCGTGCTCAACAGTGCCGACGGGCCGGTCGAGCTCACCGAGCGGGCGCCGTGGGAGCGCACGTCGCTCGGGGTCGGACGCACGTTCCAGAACGCCCGCCTGTTCAAGTCCCTGCCGATCCGCGAGGTGCTGCGGGCCGTGCAGCACGACCGCATGCGCCGCTCGGGGTTCTTCCGCTCCGTGCTCGGGCTCGGCGGCGCCGCGGCCGACGAAGCCGACGTGGCGACACGCGCCGACGAGGTGCTCGAGCTCGTGGGCCTCACCGCCCACGCCGACAAGCCCGCCCAGGAGCTGTCCACCGGCATGCTGCGCCTGGCCGAGCTGGCCGCGGTCGTGGCGGTGCGGCCCAGGCTGCTCCTGCTCGACGAGCCGTCGTCGGGCATCGCCCAGAAGGAGACAGAGGCGCTGGGACCGCTGCTGCGCCGGCTGGCGTCGTACCTCGAGGCGACGGTCGTCATCATCGAGCACGACATGCCGCTGGTGATGGGGATCTCCGACTCGATCGTGGCCATGGCCGCCGGCAAGGTCGTCACCAGCGGGCTGCCCGACGAGGTGCGGGCCCATCCCGACGTGCTTCGCTCCTACCTGGGGGCGACGGCCTGATGGCGGCGCTGCTCGAGGCCACCGATGTCGACGTCCATTACGGGCGGGTGCAGGTCCTCTTCGGTGTGTCCATCGCCGTGGAGGAGGGCGAGTTCCTGGCCCTGCTCGGCACCAACGGGGCGGGCAAGTCGACGTTCCTCAAGGCCGTGTCCAACCTGTCGGCTGTCACCGGCGGGCGGGTCGTCTTCGCGGGCGAGGACATCACCAACCTGCCGCCCGACAAGATCGCGGCCAAGGGCTTGGCCCACGTCCCTGGCGGACGAGGAACGCTGCCGGATCTCACGGTCGAGGAGAACCTGCGTCTCGGCGGCCACCTGCTCCGCCACGACAAGGCCGCCTTCGCCGAGGGTCTCGACCGGGCCATGGCCCTGTTCCCGTGGATGGGCGAGCGCCGTCGCCAGCTGGCCGGCACCCTCTCCGGCGGCGAGCAGCAGATGCTCGCCATCGCACGCGCCTTGGTGCTGCGGCCCACCATGCTGATGGTCGACGAGCTGTCGCTCGGGCTGGCACCCGTGATCGTCGAGGAGCTCATGGGTGTGCTGCAGCAGCTCAACGCCGAAGGCATCACCGTCCTCGTCGTCGAGCAACACGCGACGCTCGCCATGCAGGTGAGCGAGCGGGTGCTGTTCATGGAGAAGGGCCAGGTCCGCTTCTCCGGTGCAGGCAAGGACCTGCTCGGCCGCGACGACCTGCTGCGATCGGTCTTCCTCGGAGCGTGAGCGACCATGTTGTGGAGCTGGATCAGTATCGAGCTGGCGAGATAGTGAGCCAGCGAGCGTGAGCGACCATGTTGTGGAGCGAGCGTGAGCGACTCCCAGACCGTCTTCGGCGAGCGGGCCGTCCGCCGGGAGGGCGACCGGGAGCTGCCGCTCGGCCCCAAGGCCCAGCGCACCCGGGAGGCGATCCTCGTCGCCGCCGCTACTCGCTTCGGCGAGCAGGGCTACCAGCGCACCACCGTCGCCGACGTGGCCGAGGCCGCGGGCGTGAGTCTGGGCACGGTGTACCAGTACTTCCGCGACCGGTCGGAGCTGGTCGCTGCACTCGTCCATCGCAGCGTGAGTGGGCTGCTCGAGCGCGACACCACGTTCCGCTTCGCCGAGGGCCGAGCCGGCATCGAACGGGTCATCGGCAACTTCGTCTCGTCGTACGCAGCGTGGGCAGCGATGGCCGGTGTGTGGGAGGAGGTCAGCCACGTCGACGACGAGCTGGCCGAGCTGCGCCGGTCGCTGGGCCGTATCTTCACCGGATCCGTTGAACGGGAGCTTCGACGGGCTCGCCGGGCCGGAGACCTCGACCCGGCCCTCGACCCCGCCCTCACGGCGCGCGCCCTCACCGGCATGGTCGACCGCTACTGCTACGTGACCTACGTGTTCGACCCGCCCGCCGACGGGCCGCCGGACCCCGCCAAGTCGGCCGCGGTGCTGTCCCACCTCTGGGCCGCGGCCATCGGCCTTTGACGTCAGGCGAGCGCGACGAGGTCGAGCATGTCCTCGCGCCAGTGATCGAGCTCGCCCTCGGGGAGCAGGAGAGCCCGGTCGGGCTCGAGCTCGCGGACGAAGCCCACGTCGTGGCTGACGATGATCATCGTTCCCTGCCACGACGCCAGCGCCGCGGCCACACCGGCGCGGGACGGCGGGTCGAGGTTGTTGGTCGGCTCGTCGAGCAGCAGCAGGTTGTGACGGCCGACGACGAGCTGTGCCAGCGCCAGCTTGGTCTTCTCGCCGCCTGACAGCGTGCCCGCATCCTGGAAGGCGATCTCGCCGCTCAGCCCGAACATGCCCATGATCCCGCGTAGCTGTTGGTCGGGCAGCGCGCCGACGGCGCGCATCTGAGTCAGCACCTGGACGCCGGACTCGATGCCCTCGTGCTCCTGGGCGTAGTAGCCGAGCGAGACGTTGTGGCCCAGGTGCACGTCGCCCGCGTCGGCGGTGGTGACGCCGGCCAGGATGCGCAGCAGGCTGGTCTTGCCCGCGCCGTTGAGTCCCATGATGAGCAGACGCTCGCCCCGCTCGACGATGACCTCCAAGTCCTCGAACACCGGACCCGCGCCATACCCCTTGGTCAGACCGGAGACCTCGACCACCACGCGTCCGGGCGGCGGCGGGTCGGGGAGGCGGACGTCCTTCATGGCCCGCTCCCGCTTGGGGCCCTCGACGGCGTCGGCGCGCAGGCGCGCGACCCGCGTGTCGAGCTGCTTGGCAATGCGCGCTCGCCGTTGCGTGGAGTGACGCATCGAGTCGGCCAGGGTGGAGAGACGCCGCACCTCGCGGCCCTGGCGCTCGGCCAGCCGCGACAGACGTTCCTCGTCGGCCGCGCGCGCCTCGCGATACTGGGAGTAGGTGCCCTTGTACTCGAGGACCTCTCCGTCGTCGAGGTGCAGGACGCGGGTGATGGACTCGTCGAGCAGCTCGAGGTCGTGGCTGACAACGAGGAGCGCGCCGCGGTACTTGCGCAGGAAGCCGAGCAGCCACGTGCGGGCGTCGTTGTCGAGGTGGTTGGTGGGCTCGTCGAGGAGCAACAGGTCGCTGCCAGCGAACAGGATGCGGGAGAGCTCGATCCGACGCCGCTCACCGCCCGACAGGGTGACGACGGGTAGGTCGAGGCGGTCCTCCGGCAACCCCAGGCCGGCCGCGATGCGGCGGGCTTCGGGCTCGGCCGCGTAGCCACCCTCGTGCTCGAACGCGTCGTGGGCGCGCGACAGGCGGGCCACGTTGTCCTCCGACGGGTTCTCCTCGACTCGCAGGCGGAGCTTCTCGAGGCGCATGGCGACGTCGCCCAGACCCCGGCCCGAGAGGATGTGCTGAACCGCGGTGATCTCGGAGTGTGTGTCCACCCGGGGATCCTGGGTGAGGAAGCCGAGCCCGCCCTGGCGCAGCACCCGGCCCGAGAACGGCGTCTCGTCACCGGAGAGCACCTTGAGCATGCTCGTCTTCCCTGCGCCGTTGCGCCCGACCAGGCCCACCTTGTCGCCGGCGCGCACGGTGAAGGACGCGTCGTCGACGACGAGCCGTCCCCCCACCTCCACGCTCAGCTCCTGGGCCTGTAGCACCCGTCCATGATGGTCGTTGGGGCGCGCTACCGGCGAAGGAGTTCTACAGCTCCCGCCGGTAGCGGACCTCGGTGATGGTCATCCCGCCCATGTCCTCGCGCTTGGCCGTGCCGTCGGCGTACCAGCCCGCGGCCTCGTAGAACCGACGGGCTCGGGTGTTGCCGTCGAGCACCCAGAGCACCGCGTCGGCGTAGCCGAGGTCGCGGAGCTTGGCTGTGGCCGCCTCGAGCAGCGCCCTGCCGAGCCCCGTGCCCCACGCCTCGGGCGCGAGGTTGATCATCCACAGCTCGCCGCGCTCGGGGTGCTCGCGGTCAGGCCCGGCGTGGGCCACCCCTACGACTTCGCCGTCGTCGTCTTCGACGACGAGCGGGTCGGCCTCGCCGGTCTCGAGCCGCTCCCGCCAGGTCGCGGCGCGGGCGATCGGGTCCATCCCGTCGAGCAGGTCGTCAGGCATCTGGCCGCGGTAAGCGGCCTGCCAGGCCGACACGTGGACGCGCCCGATGGCGTCGGCGTCCCCCACTTCGGCCAAACGGACACGGCCCACCCTCCGTGCCTACCATCCGGTCGTGGCCGAACGACGAGTTGACCTGCAGACACTGCTGGCGTGGCCGGTGCGGATGACCGAGGAGCTGCTGACCCTCCCCGACACGCTTGGCGATCTGCGGCGGCTCGTCACCGAGCTGGCCAATGTGGCCCAGCTTCTCGGCACGGTGGCCGTCAACGTGGAGAAGACGGTGCAGGCCATCAACCCGCCCCTCGACCGCACCATGGCCCAGGTCGACAAGATCGAGTCGGCCGTCACCGAGCTGCGCACCGCAGTGTTCGCCGTCGTCAAACGGGTGCCGGGCGCCCGCCGCACCATCTTCGACGCGGTGCCCAGCGCCGATCCCGACCGCCGTCCGTGAACGCGACTGGATCGGTCGGGCGGGTCGTCCAGCGCGTCGCCGGCAGCAGCACCTTCCGGCGCTTCGCCCCCACCGTGCTGCCGCCCATCGACAAGTTCGTCAACAAGATCACCGGCGGCCGCGTGCTCATCGCCGCCGCCCTTCTGCCGAGCCTGGTGCTGACGACGACCGGGGCCAAGTCGGGCGAGTCCCGCAAGGCCCCGCTCGCCTGTCTGCCTCAGGACGACGGGTCGTTCCTCGTCGTCGGCAGCAACTTCGGGCAGGAGAAGCACCCGGCGTGGAGCGGAAACCTGATCAAAACGCCCGATGCCACCGTTCTCTACAGGCGGCGCACGTTCCCCGTCAGCGCCCACCTCCTCTCCGATTCGGAGAAGGCCGAGGTCTGGCCTGAGCTGACCAAGGCATGGCCCACCTTCGACCGCTACGTCGAGGTCAGCGGCCGCAACCTGCGCGTGTTTCGATTGTCTCCGAAATAGCGCACACTGGAGAGCGTGGCGGAGGAAGGGCTCGTCCTCGGTGACCATGTCTGGTTCGCAGACCCGCGCACGCCATCGCGGCGGCTCTCGGTCTCGTCACATCCCGAGGCCGGCGTCGTCGTGCTCAGCCTCTGGCAGGACGACCGGTGCACCGGCACCTTCCGGTTGCCCGTCGACGACGCACCCGCGCTCGTCGTCGCCCTCACCGAGGGCATGACGTCGAGCACGCCGCCGTCCTCGTCGTCGCCCTCGCACTCGCCGTCGGTCCTGCGCCGCATCAAGTAGACCGTCGGCCGTGCCCAAGGCCGACTGCATCTTCTGCGAGATCGTCGCTGGACGTTCTCCCGCCCACGTCATCGACGAGGACGAGCGTTGCCTCGCCTTCCTCGACATCTTCCCGCTGACGACGGGGCACTCCTTGGTGATCCCCAAGGCCCACGCCAATGACCTCCTCGACGCGCCGCCCGACGACCTGGCCGCCGTCGCGCGCATGGCGCAGCGCGTGGCCCAGCGGGTCTCGGTCGAGCTGAGCGCGCCCGGCCTGAACCTGCTGCAGGCCACCGGGGCCATCGCGCTGCAGACCGTGTTCCACCTGCACGTGCACGTGCTGCCCCGCTACCCGGATGACGGCTTCCACGTCTCGTTCGACCGCAACCGCGGCGACCCCGCCGAGCTCGAGGCGTTGGCGGCACGCCTGAAGATTTCTTGAGAAATCCCTTGCGCTGCAAGGCCGACGTGGTACACTCGAACATATATTCGGGACGGCGGCCCCCTCGGTTCCTCCGATGCCAGCGATCTGGCGAAACGGAGACCTGTCTGGATGTGCGAGACGCTCGCAGAGGTGCGGTTGGCGGCAGAGGCCCTTGCCTCCCGCTTCGACGCGCGCCTGCTGTCTGCTGCTGATGCGTCGCGGATGCTGACCGACGCCAACGCGCTGAAGAACATCGCGGCGACGATCGAGGCCATGCTCTCCGACCGGGTGGCCGAGTGTGGTCGCTGGCGCGGGGACGGCTCGAAGTCGCCTGCCGACTACATCGCCAAGCGCACCGGCGTGTCGGTGGGCCAAGCGGCCGATTTGCTGCGGACGGCCGAGCAGCTCCGCGAGCTGCCGGCGGTCGCTGAGGCCGCTCGCCGAGGTGAGCTCTCGCCCCAGCAGGTGAGTGCGGTTACCAGCGCGGCCGCCGTGGCACCCGCCGAGCAGTCCCGCCTGCTGGGAGAGGCCAAGAGGTTGCCGCTCAAGGACCTCAAGGACGAGTGCGGTCGCACCCGCGCCGCCCACACCGATGCCGAGGCCCAACGCCGCCGCATCCGCGACGAGCGCTACTGCTCGACCTGGAACGACCCCGACGGCTCCGGGCATCTCCACGCCCGGGGCCCGGCCGAGGACATCGCCGCGATCGCCGCTCGCATCAACGCCGAGCGCGACCGCATCTTCGAGACTGCCCGCAACGAGGGCCGTCAGGAATCACCCGCGGCCTACGCCTTCGACGCCCTCAAGAACATCTGTCTCGGTGAGGCTGCATCAGGCAAGGTCGACGCCAAGGTCATCTGGCGGGTCGACCTCGAGGCGTTCCTGCGGGGCTACGCCACCGACGGCGAGACCTGCGACGTGGCCGGCTGTCCCGTCGCCGTCTCCGCTGTCGAGGACCTCCTCCAGTCCGGCAGCCCGTTCCTGGCCGCTCTCATCACCAAGGGCGAGGCCATCACCGGCGTGCTGCACTTCGGCCGGGCTCCCACCGCCCGCCAGCAGACCGGCCTCGAGTGGCTCTACCCAACCTGCGCAGCCGAAGGCTGCAGCCAGTCAGCCCACCTCCAGCGCGACCACCGCGAGGACTGGGCCAAGACCAAGGTCACGATCTTCGATCTCCTCGACCTGCTGTGCCCGTTCCACCACGGGCTCAAGACCACCAAGGGCTACGGCCTGGTGGAAGGCCGGGGCAAACGGGCCTTCGTCGCCCCGGACGATGTTCGCCACCCCCAACACTCCCCACCCGACGCCGCGTAGCGGCGGAGGTTGAGACGGTGCCCGTGAAGAGCGCTTCGGCGCGGCTGAGATCCTGCAATAACGCTCGGGGACCGGCAGCGCTCGCCTGGGAATGCACAGGTCAGTGCTGAGCGAATGACCGCGAGCTATCGGATCGATCGTGGGAACGGGTTGACAGCGTGCACGTTGACCTTGGCGGCCTTGCCCTTGACGTCGAAGGCGCCTCGCTTCGTCGAGCGCAGGCGCGGCGTTGACAGCGCGGCCCTGGTGCCGTCAGTGATCAGGATGGCGTCGCCAGTGTCCCTGGTGAGCTGCTCCACTCGGGCAGCGACGTTCACGGTGTCGCCGATAACCGTGAACTCGTGGCGGCCTCCGCCGCCGACGGTGCCGGCGATCACCCGCCCGGTGTTGATCCCGATCCCGAGGCGCAGCTCGATCCCGAACTCTTCCTGGCTGCGCTGCAGGATCTCGACCGCGGCCGCCACCGCCGCGTCCGCGTGCCGCTCCAGCGGCTGCGGCGCCCCGAACACCGCCAGGAGACCATCTCCCAAGTAGTGGTTCGCATGGCCCCCATGTGCGTGCAGCACCGGCACGACCACGTCGAACAGCCGGTTGAGCAGCTCAACCGCTACGGCGGGATCGACCCTCTCCGAGTACGACGTGAAATCCCGGACGTCGGCGAACAGCACGGTCACGACGAGCTCCTCGCCTTCGAACACCGAGCTGCCCGACTCGATCAGTCGTTGCGCCAGGGCCGGGTCTACGTACGAACCGAACGCGGCCTGGAGCGCCTCTCGCTCGCGCAATCCCCGTTGCATGTCGTTGAAGGCCGCTCCAAGCTCACCGAAGTCGTCGGCAGTGGTGACGGGAACGGGCTCGTTGAACGTGCCCTGTCGCACCCTGGCCGTCGCTGCGATCAAGTCAGCCAGCGGTCGGAAGCTCGGGTGCACCAGGAGCCCGCCGAAGAGCAGCAGCAGGTACCCGCTCACGACGGAAGCCGCGACGAGTGCGGCCACGACTGCCGATTCACGGGTGTCGGTGCGACTGACTGCCGCTGCCGTCAGCACTCCCGTCAAGAAGCACGCGGAGGCGATCGCCACGTGGAAGCGACCTCTCAACCCCCAGCGCGCCGGCACCGATTCGATGCTCGTGGATCGAAGTTCGGCGGTGACCTCGTCGAGCATGGGGCGCAGGAGCAACTGGAACCCGGTGCCGAGCACCAATCCGCCCCCGACGAAGAGCACGACCGCCATCACGAGCAAGACGCCCATCTCGACAACCGTGAGATCGGCGCGAACCGCAAGGAGCGGCAGGAGAATCCCGCCGATGGCCAGGAGGTTCACCGCAGACGCCCGCTCCGTCCACTCCGGAGGGGCGTGCACCGCAGCCTCCCATGCCGTACGGGGATCGGAGACGTCTCCCCTGCCCCAGGTTTCCAACGCCGTCCGGCGTTGCCGCCGGAAGCCGATCGCGACGGCTGGTCCCAGGGCGACGGTCGGGCCGCCGACCGCTGCAAACACCACGCAGTCACGCGCCGTCAGTCCCAGGATCGCCCACAGGCCAGCAAGGACGAGGGGCAAGAGTCCGATCACCATCATCAGCCACACCACGACCCCGAGGGCCATTGGGTAGTGACGTCGATGCCGTCGCCAGAGCCACGCAGCAAATCGGCCCACCGCGCCTGTCTAGTCGTGCCAACCGGTAGCCGTCCTGACCTGGGGGGACTGCCCGGGACGCCTCGACTACCTGGCGCGCAGCGGCGCGTCGGCTCATCGCACGTTGACTAACAGCCAGCCCGTCGAGTTCGAGCACGAGACGCCGGGCCGACGGCCGCGATCAGTGGGCACTTTGGGTTCGCGAGGCAGCCATCCGGTAAGTGCCGCTATAGACACAGCCTCGGCCGGGTATCTCCGCACTAGCACCCGTCTGGCCCCTACGGTGCGGATCGCGGCGGGATCGATACACCACGGCCGAGGGGGCGACCAGGGCCGGGATGGCGATGAGTTCTGGTCGTGCATAACGTCGATTCGGTATGGACGCCCACGACGGGCGACCGCGTTGGCGACGGTCGAGCCGGGCGGGGCGACCCGCTGGTCGTTCGACCGCGGGTAGCCAGCCCCCAGCTCAGGCCCGGGACGCCAGTCCCTCGGCGACCCACGTCATGTGCTGCTGGTCGTGGTAGCCGAGAGTGATGAGGACGCCGCCGATGGTGCCGTCGGCCCAGGGGGCGCCGGGGACGGGGCGGGCCAGGTCGTCGTCGGACACGCGGTCGAGCAGCGCCAGGGTGTCGGTGCGGGCGGCGGCGATGTCGGCGAGCAGGGCGTCGAGCGCCGTCGAGCGGTTGGCGTCGACGTGGGCCTCGTTCATGCGGTGGACGGCGGCGATGAGCTCGTCCCGCGACGCCCCCTTCCCTCCGATCTCGATCGGCGAGCGCGCGCCCGTCAGGGTGCGCTCGATGATCCCCTGGAAGGTGCGCTCGATGTTGGCGATGTGGGCCAGGTGGTCCTTGGCCGCCCACGGGCGGCCGCCCTCGTGCTCGCTTTCGGTGCAAGGGTCGGTGAGCTGGGCGTCGGAGAGGCCCCGGTAGTGATCGAGCAGCGCGGCCCGCTCCTTGGCCAGCTTCCCCGCGATGGCTGTACGCGTCGGCACAGCCGTAGTCTGGCGTGCGCATGAACGATCTGCACCGTCGCCACCCTGCCTTCCTGCTGTCGTGCGCCTTCGGGGTGCTCGGCGTGGTGATCCTGCTCGCTGCCCTCGCCACCGGGGCCGACGGGCTCTACTTCGCGGTGATAGGCGCCGGCGCCATCTCGCTGGCGTGTGCGCTGTACTGGCGCTCGTTGCTCGTGTCGGACTGGTCAGAGCGCACGCCCCGAACCCGCTCCGCTCGCTGAACGGTGCGGCGGCTGGGCGGCGTGGCCGCAGTGATCCTCGTCTCGCTCGCCGCCGCCGGGTGCAGTGACAACAGCCGGCCGGCGGCCACGATCGACGATC
>JBEEFQ010000336.1:0-31887 GCA_041166245.1 Actinomycetota bacterium
CTCGAGCGTGGCCTTCCGACCCTCGCAATCTGTCGAGGACACCAGGTCCTCAACGTGGCGCTGGGCGGGACGCTCCATCAGCACCTGCCCGATGACGAGAAGCTGCTGCCCCACGGCACGCCAGTGCTCGACGAGTCGGTGTACCACGACGTCCAGCTCGCGGCCGGAAGCCGGGTGGCCAAGGCGTGCGGCACCGAGGTGGTGACGGGCCGGTCGCATCACCACCAAGCCGTCGACCGGCTCGGGGACGGGCTCGTCGCGGTGGGGTGGAGCCCCGATGGGCTGGTCGAGGCCATCGAACCGGAGTCCTCACCCGGGTGGGTGGTGTCGGTGCAATGGCACCCGGAGGACACGGCCGCCAGCGATCCTGCCCAGCAGGGTCTGTTCGACGCCCTCGTCAGCCAGACGTAGAAGCGGACGGCGGACCGACCAACAGCGCCAACTGGCGGGACTGGGCGACGAGCTGCCCGTCCGCGCCCCACAGCAGGCCGTCCTCTTCGAGGTAGCCCCCGATGAGGTTGCGGGAGCGGAACTCGGCGTACTGCCACTGGCCGGCCGGGCGGCCCCGCCAATGCACCGTCAGCTCGACGGTGGGCACGCCTCCGACGAGCGGGATCTTGGAGAACACCGCGGGTGCGAAGGCGTCCATGAACAGCGGCACGGCCAGGTCGTCGAGCTCGCGCCCGTCGGCCAGCCGCTGCCACCCGCCGCTGGCGGCCTCGATGCCCTCGCCCCAGTGCTCGGGGTGGAAGGCAGGGGGTGGCCGCCACTCGAACCGGTCGCGGAAGGTCATGCCAGGGAGGTCGCCTCGGACGCTCGGCAGCTCCTCGGGACCGGGCACGGCGGGGAGCGGCTGGCGCATCTCGGGGCCTTCGCGGTCGCGCGATCCGAAGGCGCCGAGGGCGACGGCCACTGTCTTGCCGTCCTGCACCAGGCGCGCCTGCAGGAACGCGTGCGATCGCGCCTCGCGCAGCGTTTCCACGACGACCTCAGCCTCGGCATCGACCGTCGGACGGGTCAGGTAGTGCACGGTCATCGTGAGCGGATCGGGCTGGGCCGCGGCGTCGGCCATCGCCCGGATGAGAAAGGTGGCGATGTACCCGCCGTTGGGCCGGCCGGGACCGATGCTCCAGCGGTCGTTGATTCGACCGACCCACCTGTCGCCCCGCCGCTCGAGGGCGGTGTCGTCGTCCAGCTCAGGCACGAACGTGCTCGGCGAAGAAGTCGAGGATGCGCTTCCAGTTGTCGTCAGCCTCGGGCTCGGAGTAGCCGGCGTGCAGCGGGCTCGGGATCTTGAGCATCCACGCCGGGCCGTTGTCGTAGCTCATGAACGAGTGACCGACGTCGGGATACACCTTGACGTCGTGGGGGACGCCGAGCGCTTCGAGGTGGTCTTCGAGGCGATGTGCCTGTTTGGTGAAGAGCTTGTCCTTGCCGCCGTAGCCGGCGACCACAGGGCAGACGCCTTCGTACGTGGAACGGTCCTTCTGGACCGCGCCGTAGTTGACCGACGCGGCTTTGACGCCGCCGCGCGCGCCGAACGCCAGCGCGAAGCCGCCGCCCATGCAGAAGCCGATCACCGCGATGCGGCGCTCGTCGGTGTCGTCGCGATCGGCCAGGGAGCGTCGGGCCGCCTCGACCAGCGCGAGCGACTCCTTCTGGATGGGGCCCAGCAGCAGTGCCGAAAGGCAGCGCAGGCGGTTGCCACCCGAGTACAGGTCGGGGGCCAGCGCGACGTAGCCCTCGTCGGCGAAGCGTCCGGCGATGCGGCGGATGTCACCGTTGAGCCCGAACGCCTCGTGGAGGACGAGCACGCCCGGATGGGGTCCGGGGCCATCGGGCACTGCGACCGCGGCGGCGAGCGATCGCCCGTTCGGGAGCGGCAGCGAGAGGTCGGTCGTCGGCATGCCTCGAAACCTAGGACGCCTTGGCCGGCAGCCGAAAAGCGGAGGCGTCCGCTCGGGCGCGGTAGCTCGTCGCGGTGATGGCCGATGCGGCACCCTCGATGACGAGCGGGACACCCTCCGGCGAGATGCAAAGCACCCCTCGCGCGCCACGAGCCGGGTCGGGCTGCTGTCCGGGCTTCAGCTCGGTGACGAGGCAGCGGGCCTTGGTCTTGGCGACGGTGCGGGGCTCGACGCGGAACGAATAGGCCGTGCGCGCCGCCGCCAGGTCGGCGGTCGTCTTCTCGATGTCGCCCACGGCCAGCGGTCCGAACCCCGCGGCCTTGGTGTCCGACGCGCGACAGGTCCAGGCGTCGACCGTGCGTGAACAGGCGAACGTCCCGTCGTCATTGGTGATGGTGGCGCGGGTGACGGCGGCGGGACCGCTCCCGAGCACGAGCTCGACGCGGCGCCGGGGCGGGTCCTGGATGATCGTCGTGGTTCCCTCGACGGCCAGCTTGTAGGTCACCGAGAACGTGCGGGTCGCCGACGTGGCCGCGTCGCCGAGGATGTCCTGCACGGGCGCCGGCAGTCCCGCGTCCTTGGCGACCTGACGGGCCTGCCCGGCGCGCGTCTCGGCGACCGACTTCTCGCCGCCGCAGCCGACGGCGAGCAGGGCCGCGCACAGAACCGCCGTCGCAGAGGCTCGAAGCACGGCCGGGCAGGCTACTTGACCGGGCGGTCAAGTAGCCTTTTTTGCATGACCGTGACGGGTGATGCGGGCGTGATGACCGACGAGGAGCTGCGTGATCGGGTGGTCGCCTGGTTGCGCGAGAACCTGCCGCCGGCGTGGGTGGAGGCGGTCGACTCGGGGAACGCCGAAGGCCTGCGCGAGGCGCGCAGACTGGTGGAGTACCACGACTGGTGCGCCCGCCTCGGCGAGGCGGGGTGGGCGACACCGACGTGGCCCAAGGAGTACGGCGGGGCCGGCCTCGAGCCGGGCCAGGCACGCATCGTGAACGACGAGCTCACCCATTATCAGGTGCCGCGCTCGTTCAACATCATCGGCATCGGCATGGGCGGTCCCACGCTGTTGCAATGGGGCACGGACGAGCAGCGCCGCCAGTGGCTGCCGCCCATGGCGCAGCACCGCGAGATCTGGTGTCAGCTCTTCAGTGAACCTGGCGCGGGCTCCGACGTGGCGGGCCTCGCCACTCGCGCGGTACGTGACGGCGACGAGTGGGTCGTCAACGGCCAGAAGGTGTGGACGACGCTGGCGCAGTTGGCCCGGTGGGGGATGCTCGTCGCCCGCAGCAACCCCGACGTCCCCAAGCACAAGGGGATGACCTACTTCATCGTCGACATGCACTCGCCCGGCGTCGAGGTCCGCCCCCTGAAGCAGATCACCGGCGACGCCGAGTTCAACGAGGTCTTCTTCACCGACGTGCGCATCCCCGACGCCAACCGCGTCGGCGACGAAGGGCAGGGCTGGGCGGTGGCCACCGAGACGCTCATGAACGAGCGCGTCGCCCTTTCCGGGGCCGGCAGCGCGGGCGGCGACAACGTGGGTGGCGGTCCCGTCGACGCGTTGGTGGCCGAGGCCAAGCGCGTCGGCGCGTGGGACGACCCCGTCCTGCGGGATCGCCTCGTGCAGGCCGCCATCGACGGCCGCGTCATCAAGATGACCAACCTGCGCGCGGCCGCGGGGCGCAAGGGCGGCAAGCGGGCAGGGCCGGAAGGCTCGATCACCAAGCTCTTTCAGGCCGAGTACAACAAGCGCCTGCAGAACCTGGCGATGGACGTGCTCGGCACCCAGGCCACCGCGTGGCCCACCGACGACACCGACACGCTGGCCAGGGTGCGAGGCTTCCTCCGGGCACGGGCCAACACCATCGAGGGCGGCACGTCGGAGATCATGCGCAACATCCTCGGCGAGCGCGTCCTCGGCCTCCCCAAGGAACCCGCCGTCGACAGGGACATCCCTTGGAAGGACGTCCCCCGCAGCTCCTGAGTCCAGACGCGCCATTGGGTGCACCTGGGGACGTCATTGTCCGCAGGTGCACCCAATGGTGAACGTCCATTGGCTATGGAGACCTACACGGGAGGAGCCCCGGAGAGCGGAAGCTCCTCCCGCGGGAGAGAACTAGGCGAGCTTGCTGCCGACCTGGCTGAACTTGTCCGAGGTCCTGTTGCCGAGGATGGTGATGGCGGCGATGCACACCACGGCGATCAGCGCGACGAGCAGGGCGTACTCCACGAGGGCGGCCCCCCGCTCGCTGCGGCCGAACCGAGCCCGCAGGAAGGGGACGCAGTGGCGCTGCCAGTAGGTGACGATGTCCACGGTGATGCTCCTGTTCCGATGCTGTGCCGGCGTGTCCGGCGTTGTGCAACAGCTATCGGGCGGAGCCGTTCGAACCCTTCATAGGGCGCCCGGCCCATTGCGACCGGGCCGACGGTGACAGGCGGGCGCGTGGCCGAGGGGCGGGGCGCTTGGCGGGAGCGGGCATCGCGGGAGCACGCTCGGTGTCGGTGGCACGCGGGTCGAGGAACGGGCGGCGGCGCAGGGCACGCAGCTCGATGAGCAGGCGGCTCATCTCGTTCTCGAGCTGGGCGGGCGTGCCGCTCCCGCCGTCGGAGCGAGCGGACGACGCGAGGTTGCCGGCGGCGACGTCGTCGCGCAGCTTCTTGAGCTCCTTCTGGCTGGCCAGGATCTCGCGCATCATCAGCACCTGGTCGTCGTGCAGCTCGCGCACGAGCGCTTCCATCTCGCTGGTGATGTCGACGCGCAGCGCGTCGAGTTCCTCGCTGGGGGCGGGCGCCTCCGTGCGATTGCGGCTGAGCAGGCGCCGCAACCCGGCCAGGTCGGTGCCGATGTCCTCGCGGAGCTGATCGATGGTCGACTGCATGTCAGAACGGAGGTCTTCCACGCCGGCGATCGAGCCGGGGGCCATGCGCGTCGCAGTGGCGCGGGCCAGCTCGTCGCGCAGCTCTTGGCCCTGGTCGGCCAGCTGTTGCGACGCCCGAGCAAAGCCGGAGGCGAGCTGCTCGCTCAGCACCTCGTTGCGGGCCGTGACCTCACGGCTCTGGCGGAGGGCGGCCATCACCTGCTCGAGGATGCCGCCGAGGTCGGTGGAGATGCTCCCGACCGCGTCAGCCATGCGCTCGACCGCGGCATCGCGATCTGCGATGGCAAGGCGGTGCTCGGCCAACGACTGCTCGGCCACCATCGACAAGCGCCGGACCTGGTCGGAGTAGTCGAGGTGGCGGCCGGTGAGGAGCTCGGAGAACGTCGCGGTCTGCGTGGCCAGCTCCTGGACGCGGGCAGCCATGGAGACGACCGCGCCGTGCAGGGCCTCGACCCGGTTGGAGGACGTGACCACCGTGCCGGGGGCGTCGCCCGCAGGGCTGTGGTCGCCGCGGAGGTCGAGGGCGGCCTCACGCTGCATGCGGTCGAGGCGCTCGGCGGCGACCAGACGCAACGGTGTGGCGAGGGCGGGGTCGGGGTCGGGGTCGCGCACGTCGGGCCATTCGTTCATGGGCATCGCTCGTTCATGGCTGCTCCCAGAGTCCGCTCGGTGCGAATGGTAAGGACCGCCCAGGCCGAGATGGGGGATCCCCGTCCTCCGTCTACCGTCGTGTCGTGATGGCCGGGCGGAGCAGGCGAGTGTGATGGCCGGGCTCGCGGATGTGGGTCCCGACGAGACCGCTGCCGCCGCAGTGCGCCGGCCGTGGTCCCGCTCCATCGGCATCGGGGCGCTGGCGGCCGTCGCCGGATTCTCCCTCGGCCTCGTTGCCGTGGCCCTGCCTCTGTTCGGCCTGGCCCGGGCCCTGGAGCTGCAGCGGGGCCTCGGTCGACCGGTGATCCGGGACAACCTCCTGCTGCTGGTGCTGCCCGTGGCGGGCACGTGCGCCCTCGCGTGCGGGCTGGTCGTGGGCCGCTGGTACCGCCGCGGCGGCCACTTGCCGGGGGAATGAGCCGGCGGGCACGCCGGTTAGCGTGCAGACGATGGACGAGCGTCTCTGCCTGTTGACGGTCCACGCCCATCCCGACGACGAGGCGTCGAAGGGAGCGGGCACCGTCGCCAAGTACCACAGCGAGGGCGTGCACACGGTGCTCGTGTGCTGCACCGGCGGGGAGGAGGGCGAGATCCTCAACCCGGCCATGGACAAGCCCGAGGTGCGAGAGAACCTGCACGGCGTGCGGCTGGCCGAGCTCGAGCGTTCGGCCGAGGTGATCGGTTACGACGAGGTGGTCATGCTCGGCTACCGGGACTCGGGCATGCCCGACTCGGAGGCCAACGCCAACCCCGAGTCCTTCGCCCAGGCGCCGATGGAAGAAGCGGTCGGGCGCCTGGTCGCCATCCTGCGTCGGGAGCGTCCGCAGGTCATCATCACCTACAACGAGGACCAGCAGGGTTACCCGCACCCCGACCACATCAAGGTGCACGACATCAGCGTCGCCGCCGTCGAGGCCGCGGCCGACCCGGGCGCCTATCCCGAGGCCGGCGAGCCCTGGCAGGTGGCCAAGACGTACTACAGCGTCTGGTCCCGCGCCCGTATCCAGCAGACACACGAGAAGATGCTCGAGCTCGGCCTCGAGTCCCCGTTCGACGAGAAATGGTTCGAGCGGCCGTCCTACGACCACCTCATCACGACCCAGATCGAGATCTCCGACTACGGCGACGTACGCCGCCAGGCCCTGCTCGCCCACGCCACCCAGATCGACCCCGAGTCCCCGTTCTGGTTCGGGCTGCCCCCGGAGGTGGCCCGCACCGTGCACCCCTACGACGACTACGTGCTCGGGGGTTCCACCGTCGGAATCGCGGCGCCCGAGGACGACCTGTTCGCGGGCATCAGGCAACCGGCAGCGAAGTAGAGTCCGGGCGCACACACAACCCGATGGAGGGGAACGCGCATGCCGAAGTGGTTGTCGCAGGAGTGGCTGGACGAAGGCAAGAAGCTGGCGGAAGGACAGCCCGAGCGACCGGGCGCGTCGGCCCGCATGCAGTACGTCGTCACCGGCGGGCCCGACGGTGACATCAAGTACTACTGGGTGCTCGAGAACGGGAAGCTGCTCGAGAGTCAGGTCGGCGAGATGCCCGACCCCGAGGTGACGCTCACGCAGTCCTACGAGGACGCGAAGAAGATCCAGCTGGGCGAGCTCGACGCCAACGCCGCCTTCATGCAGGGCCGCGTCAAGGTCACCGGCAACATGGCCAAGCTCATGGCCCTGCTGCCCCTCACCAACGCCCCCGAGTACAAGCAGCTCCAGGAGCAGATCCAGGCCATCACCGAGTTCTAGAGATCGCGCTGGGGTTTCCGAACTCGCCACGTTTTCCGTCGTATATGACGGAAAACGTGGCGAGTTCGCGTTCGGACGGGGCTACAGCCCGGTGCCGGGGGCGACGGCGCCGGTGGTGTTGGCGAAGGCGGCGGGGACGCCAGGCTGGCCGAGGACGGCCGCGAGCACGGTTGCGTGGCGGGCTTCTACGCCGCCGACGCTCATGACGATCTCGTTGAGCGACGTGTCGCCGAGGGTGCCGACGGCGGCGAAGTAGGTAGCGGCCGCGGCCCGTTCGAGGTCGAGGGCGAGGGCGACGGCGTCGCGCTCGCTGGTGAGACCGGCCACCCGGGGCTGGAGCTGCTGGGTGACGGCGGGGTTGGCGGTCGTGTAGGGCTCGCCCCCGAGCTTCTTGGTCAGCGCCTCGAACACCGCGGCGTGATCCTTGTGCTGACCCATGAACGTGCGGGCCGCGTCGGTGACGGCCGGCGTGGTCACGAGCCCAGACTTGATGGCCTGGTCGTACACCGACACCGCGACGAGCTCGAGCGACGAGGCCGTGCGCAACACGGTGATGTCGCCGGGCGACGGGGCGGTCGTCGTCGTGGTCGCCTCGGTTGCGGCTGGGGTCTCGTCGCCGCCGCCACAGGCGGCCAGCACCGCTGCGGCCGCGACCGATGTTGCCCCGATGCGCAGGACGCGGCGCCGGGCGACGCTCCCGAGGACGACGCCGGCCTTCAGCTCAGCGGGGACGTCGGTGCGGTCGAAGAGCCGGCTCAGGCCCTCGCGGAACGGCCGCAACGTCTCCGTGTGCTCGGCCGCCACCACGCGGGTGGCTCGGCGCAGCGCGTCCCTGCTGACGTCGAGCGGACGAGTCACTTGGCCTCCTCGGCGGGCGCGTAGACGGTGGGATCGAGGCGCTTCTCCTCGGTCTCGAACGGCGGAGCGACTGCGGGGGCGGCCTCCGCGGTGCTGGGCGGCGCGAGCGGGAGGCCGACGGCCAGCCCGATCTGGGCGGCGTGGGCCGACTCGACGGGCAGGACGGAAGCGGTCAGCTGCAGCGCCGGTGCCGACTTGCTCACCCCGAGGGCGTAGAGGTGGGTGCCGGCCAGGCCGCTCTCGAGGTCGTAGAGGACTTTGGCCGTGCCCTTGGCGTCGGCCGCGTCGCGGAGCTGGTCGGTGACGACCTGGAGGAGCATCGGGTTCGGCTGACCGGTGGCTTTGCCCTCGGAGGCGGCGGCGAAGCGCGCCGCATGCTCACGGTGGTGCTCGCCGAAACCGGCGGTGGCGCGCTGGAGGGCCGGGTCGGTGAGCTTGGGAGCCGCCTGTGCGTAGGCAGCCACTGCGGCGAGCTCGACCGCCTCCGCGAACGCGGCCAGCTCGGGCTCGGTGAGCGGCTTCTCGGCCTCCTGGGCCGCGGCGGGCCGGAGCAGCCCGGCCACGGGCACGACGGCCGTGCCGATCGTCACGACCGCCCCTCCCGTGAGGGCGCCGCGCAGGACAGCGCGCCGGCTTGTGATGGTGTCCATCGGTGTCTCCTGGGGGTATGGGTCGGCCGAGCGTAGTAAGGACGGGAAGGAAACCACTTGGACGACGATGCGCGTCAAGTCGCGGACGAGGTCAATCCTCGGCGCAAGCGGATTCCTCCCCGCCCTAAGGAGCATCCGCTCGTCGCCCATGGACCGTAGAACACGCGACATGCCACCCCTGCTCAGAGACGCCAGCGACGCCAGCGTCGTCGTCGCCATCGCGCGCTACCACCAGGACGCGCTGGCCGAGGCGTACCGTCGCCATGGTGGCGCCGTCTTCGGGCTGGCCCGCAGGGTCACGGGCGACGCCACGCTCGCCGAGGAGGTGGTCCAGGAGGTGTTCCTCCGCCTGTGGAACGATCCCGAGCGGTTCGACCCGGGACGGGGCTCGCTGCGGTCGTTCCTGCTCGCCCAGACCCACGGCCGAGCGGTGGACTTCCTTCGCTCCGAGGGCGCCCGCCGCCGTCGGGAGGAGCGCGACGCCAGGACGACGGCCCAGGCGGGATACGACATCGATCGCGAGGTCTGGGACCTGACCGTCTCCGATCAGATCAAGACGGTGCTCGAGACGCTGCCGGCCGACGAACGCCGCGCCATCGAGCTCGCATACTTCGGCGGCCACAGCTACCGGGAGGTGGCGCTCATGCTGGAACAGCCGGAGGGCACCGTGAAGAGTCGCATCAGGACCGGCCTCAAGCGGCTGCGCACCGGGCTGGCCACCGTCGGGATCGGGGACAGCGGACAATGACGCACGACGAGGTCCAGGAACTGCTGGGGGCCTACGCCCTCGACGCCGTCGAGCCCACCGAGGCCGAGGCTGTCGAGCTCCACCTGCGCTCCTGCCCCCGCTGCCTGGCCGAGGTCGAGGCCCACCGGGAGACGGCGTCATGGCTTGCCCACGGTGGCGCGCCCGCACCCGAAGGCGTCTGGGACCGCATCGCCGACAGGCTCGAGGACGCACCCGCTCCGGTGGAGCTGGCGCGCATCCTGCCGTGGGAGAGCCGTGAGCAGCCGGCCTCCCCACCTCGTCGTCGTCGAGGCGGGGTCGAGTGGGTGGCCGGTATCGCGGCCGCCCTGGTGCTCGTGCTCGGTGGCGTGGCCATCGCCCAGCAACGCCAGATCGACCGCCTCGACAGCCGCACCGGCGTCGAGCAGGCACTCGCATCGGCGATGAGTGACCCACGTGCCCGCCAGGTGAGCCTGCGGTCGCCGTCGGGCCAGCCGCACAATGTCAAGGCGGTCGTCCTCCCTGACGGCACCGGGTACCTGATCGCCGAGGGCCGCCTCCCCGCGCTCGACGACAGTCGCACCTACCAGTTGTGGGGTGTCAACGACGCCAAGGTCGTGTCCCTCGGCGTGCTCGGGAGCCGGCCCACCATCGTGCCGTTCCATGCGTCCACCGAGGTGCGCACCCTCGCCATCACCGAAGAGGAGCAGGGCGGGGTGGTGGCGTCGAAGAACGAGCCGGTCGTCGCCGGGCAGGTGACCGCCGCCTAGGTTCCCCGTCTGTGCAGCAGTGGGCGCGGGATCAGGCGGACCGCCTCACCGTCCTCGTGGGGGACTGCCTCCCAGGCGAGCAGCTGACCGAGGACGAGCTCGTGGGTTGCTGCTGGGACGACGCCGGCGTGGTCTTCGCCGTCGACGACGGCTCGGCCGCCGTCGCTGCGGTGACCAGAGGCGACGTCGGCTTCATCCGTCTGCTCGCCGTCGCGCCACATGTCCGCCGCCTCGGCCATGGGCGGGACCTGGTGGCCGCAGCCGAGGCCTGGGCCCGCGACGCCGGCTGCCGGACGATGGTGCCCGGCCCGTCGGCCCCCTTCTACCTGTGGCCCGGCGTAGACGTGCAGTGGACCGCGGCCCTCGCCCTTTTCGAGGCGGCGGGCTACCAACCGTCGGGCGCCGAGCTGAACATGTCGTGCCCGACGAGTTACCGGACCGAGCCACCGGCCGGCGTGGTCATCGATCGCGTCATCGAGGACGCCGACGCGGCGGCCGCGGCCGAGTTCTGCGCCGCCGCCTTTCCGCATTGGGTGCCCGAGCTCGAGCGCGGCATCGAGCACGCCGCCTGTCTCCTGGCCCGTGTCGGCGACACGGGGGAGGTGGCCGGCTTCTGCTGCCACTCGGTCAATCGGGCCGGATGGGTCGGTCCCATGGCCACGGATCCGCGGCGCCAGGGACAGGGCATCGGCGCCGCCCTGCTGGCCGCCGCCTGCAAGGACCTGCGGGCCGCCGGCCACGCCGATGCCGAGATCGCATGGGTGGGGCCGGTGGGGTTCTATGCCAAGACGGCGGGTGCGACCGTGTCCCGGGTGTTCCGCACCCTCGTCAAGCCGCTCGCATGACGTCGCGGATCTCGCGGTAGCCCACGAGGGTGGCGCCCACGCGATCGAGCAGGGCGCGGATGCCGGCGTCACCGGTCATGAGGTCGTGGTCGTCGACGCGCGCCGCCCAGTCCGGCGCGAAGGCCCGGAGCTCGGGCGTGTCGACGGCGGGGTGGGCGTAGATCTCCGTCACGCCCGGCCGCAGGTCGGCCAGCGTGCGTTCGAGGGCCTTGCGGCTGCCCTGGCCCCGCACGTGGACGAAGTGGTCGGGAAACAGCACGCCCTCCTCGGCCGCCAGCTTGCGGAAGGGGAACCCGATGGTCTTCTCCGAGCTCGCGCCGGAGAGGCGCAGGGGGAGGCGGAATTCCACGGCCAGGTCGAGGTAGACGTCGAAGAACTCCGGCCGCAGCTGGAGGGTACCCATGTGCGAGTCGAGGTGGCTCACGTCGAAACCCCAGTAGATCGCCCGCTCCACCTGGGCCCGCAGCTCCTTGCGCACCTCGTCCATGTCGGCGTGGTCCCACACGTCCTCGACGGTGCGCGGGAACCCGCCGTCGCCGTCGAGCAGTGAGGGCGCGTGGGTGATCGGGCCCCACCGGTAGAGGTCCCACTCGGCGTTGAGGGTGAGGTGCACGCCGACGTCCTCGCCCCGGTAGCGAGCCGCCGCCTCCCGTGCCCACGGGCACGGCACCATCAACGTGGCGCTGGTGGCGATGCCGCGGCGGAGCGACTCGTAGACGCCCATGTTGGCGGCGTTGCTCGACCCGAGGTCGTCGCAGTTGATGATGAGCAGCTTGGCGTCGGGCCCATGCCCGAGCCGCTCGGCGAGCGACGTGTCCACGTCAGGAGGTTAAGTCACGGGATCGGCGTATCGGCGCCCCCGCACGCGGGCCAGAGACCACGCTCGGCCCGGCGGGCGTCGCCCGCGGCGGCGACGAGCTCGTCGGCATGCGCCACGTTGGGCGGCATGGTGAGCGGCACCGCGTACCCGTCGCGGGCCATGGCCAGGTTCACGAAGAGGCCGTCGCTGGCGCGGTAGACGTAGGCGAGCAGTCGCCCGTACCGGTCGCGCGCCTCCACGTCACGGACGATGGTGAGCGACGCGCCGTCGGGCAGGAGCGTCTCCAGTCGCTCGGTGGCCTCCTGCCCGAAGCACTCGCGCAGGCCGCCCCGGCCGTGCGTCTCCGGGGTGTCGATGCCGATGAACCGGACGGACTCGTCCTTGCCCGCCACCCGGGCATGGATGGTGTCGCCGTCGACGACGCTGATCACCGTGGCGCGGCCGGGAGGAGAGGCGTCGCCCCGCTGCTGGCAGGTTGCACCTACCAACACCAGGGCGACGACGGCGAACACGAGCTTTCCCACGCCCCCATCATGCCGGGGGGGTGTGACAAGAAAACGGGCGGCGCGAGCGCCGCTCAGCGCCTGCTCAGATGACGATGCAGGTGGGGCTGCCCCCAATGACGAGGCAGACCGAGATCAGGTCGCCGGCGCCCGGGGTGGGCGGCGCGGACGGCGAGATCTGGTCGGTATCGACCGTGACTTCCTCGTGGATGACCACGGCGCTCGCGGGAGCCACTATCCCCCCAATGCCGAACATGAGGACGACAGCGAACAGGAGCTTCTTGACGCGCGACAACACAGCCTCCTTCGTCGGGACCCAGTGTGTGTGCTGTGTGGTTCAGCCGACGACGATGGTGACCTGGACGATCTGCGCGAACACCGAGCCCTTCGTCCACTCCTCGATCTTGCCGAGACGTGACAGCTTCGGCGCTTCGTACATCGCCTGTGTCTTGCGTTCCTCGTCCACCCAGGCCCCCTTCTCGCTCTAGACGGTTCTTAGACCATCTCGTCGGCTAGCACAAGCGCGACATTTCGTCATCGGAGGCGGATCTCCTGCCGGTACCCAAATATTTCGTGCCACATCAGAGAATTTAGTGCTGCATCAGTGTTCCCGCGCGCCGAGCGCGGCGGACCGCCCACGCGAAGCTCTGCAAACCGATGGGCACCAGCACCATGGCAAAAATTGCCAGCACGGCCAGGTGGCGGCCGATGGCAGCGAGATCGGCGTCGGGCACGAGGGCCAGGCGGATGGCACTGAGGCCATGGCTCACAGGAAGCACCTCGGCCACGAGCTGCAACCAACGAGGGAGGACGGTGATCGGGTACAGGACCCCGCCGAGGAGGGCGAAGGCGGCGCCGATCAGCGTCAGGAGCCCGCCGGCCCGCTTCGTGAGCAGGATCACGCCCGCTACCAGCAGCCCGACAGCGCTCACTGCGGTCAGGGTCATGACTGCGCCGACACCGGCGAGCAGCAGGTGACCGGGAGCCATCTCCGCACCGAAGAGGAGGGCGCCCAGCAACACATAGGCGATGAGCTGCAGCGTCGAGAACACGAATGGCCAGGCCGCACCGCAGAGCAGGAGGACGCGAGGGTCGTTCGGGCTGACGAGCAGCGACTCGAGGGTGCCGCTCGACTGCTCCTGGCCAAGGGAGGAGGAGAAGCTGCCCAAGGCGATCGTGAAGAAGTTGAGCGCAGCGGTGCCGACGAGGATGAAGGTGAAGTAGTCGCTGCCGTAGGGACGGAGGGATTCCTGGCCGCTGGGCACGATGCGGCTCAGGAAGCCAGCCGACAGCAGCGTGGTCAGCACGCCGAACATCTGGGCAAAGAACGCCAGCCGGTAGCTGCGCTCCAGCCGGAAGTCGCGCCGGATGAAACCAGTGACGAGACTCACGACTGCCGATCCAACTCGCGCCGGAGACCGGCGTCGTCGCCACCCCGCACGACCGCCGTCACCAGACCGTCCCGCAGCACGGTGACCGTCTCGCACGCGCCCGCCGCTTCGTGCAGGTCGTGAGTCGTGAGAACGATCGTCGACGATCGCGTCCGACGTAGCTCGTCGAGCACGCGGTGGAACTCGTCTTTTGTCGCGGGGTCGAGGCTGCGGGTCGGCTCGTCGAGCAGCAGCAACGGCGGCTCGTGCAGGATCGCGCGCGCCAGACCGAGCCGGCGCATGAGGCCCTGAGACAGGCCGGCGGCAGGACGGTCGGCGTAGGGCTCGAGACCGACCCGGTGCAGCGCCACCTCGATGGCGTGGCCGGCGTCGGTGAGGTGGTGCAGCGCGGCGGCGAACTCGAGGTTCTGACGTGGGGTCAGGCGCCAGTACACCCCCCGTTCCTCGCCCGTGCTGAGCCCCACCATGCCTCGCACCCGGCGCTCGTCGACCTGCACGTCGTGGCCGTGGACCTCGGCTCGACCGGCGTCGGGGAGCACCAGCGTCGCCAGCACGCGGAGCAGCGTGCTCTTGCCCGACCCGTTGGGGCCGATGATGCCGTGGATGGCACCCGGTGGGACCGCGACGTCGACGCCACGCAGCGCCTCCACATAACCGCTGGCGCGCCACGGCAACAGGCCGCGAAGCGGGTAGCGCTTGGTCAACCCTGTCGTCTGCACTGCCAGCGGCGGCGCATCGGCCGCCCCTACCCTTCCGCTGGTGGAGCCCGCGCCCGTGCCGCTGTCGCTCCAGCTGAGAGCACTGGTGCTGCTGGCGCTGGCGCGCCCACTTCTCCGTGGCCTCGGCACGGCGCGCACCCTACGACGCCTGGCGTCGCCAGCACGGCCGAGGGCGCGGTCGGTCTCGCACGCCGGCGCGCTCCGCGCCGTGCGCCGCGCATCTCGTGTGACCGGCGGCGCGTGCCTGGGTCAGGCGGTGGCCTTGACCGCGATCCTGGCGCGCGCGGGCGAGGATCCGGTGTTGGTGCTCGGCAGCCGCCGCTACGACGAAGGGGCGTGGGGCGCGCACGCGTGGGTCGACAGCGGGGGTGAGCTGCTCGACCCCGTTCCCGGCCTCGAGCATCACCGGCCGCTCGGGATGTATCGGGCTGCCGATGGCTGGGAGTTGCGCCAACCCTGACGGGCGTGTGATCCCTATGCTCTGCGCGGCACGGGGAGGTGATCGAGTTGGCGGAGTGGACCGTCGCAGATGACGTGTTGTTGCACGAGGAGGAAGGCGAGGCGTTGCTTCTCAACGTCGCCGACGGCAACTACTACGCGCTCAACCGCACCGGCGCCGTTGTCTGGCAAGCGCTCAACGACGGCGTCGATCCCACTGAGGCAGTGGCAGCGACGTGGCCCGACGTCGGCCGCGAGACGATCGTCGGCGACGTGCGGCAGGTGCTCGACGAGCTCGAGGACGCGGGGTTGGTGCGGCCACGCGAGGACTCGCCGTCGACGTGACCGCCGCGGGGCCGGTCTGGCAGGGATGCCACGGCGTCCGGCTCCGTCCTGTCGATCGGGCCAGCCATTACGGCACGTGCACCGGCACTCCGTTGCTGGAGGCCGAGCTGGCGCTGGGGACGCCGGCCGTGCCCGCCGGGCGCCAGCTCTGGCAGATCTCGACGACCGTCGAGGTCGACGGCGACGACATCCCCGTCGAGCAACAGCTGGTGCGTGACGCCGAGGGCAACGACGTGCTGGTCGGCACCAGCGGCGCGCTCCTCGCCGTCGATCATCGCCGGCGGCTGATCACGACGGCCACGGCCGAGGAAGACCCCCGCACCCTGCAGATGGTCACCACGTTCGCGATTCCGCTCCTGCTCCACGAGGCCGGCGTCCTCGTGTTCCATGCCGCTGCCAGCGCGCGTGACGGCGTCACGGTCCTGATCGCGGGTCGGACCGGATCCGGGAAGTCGAGCACCCTGGTCGCCCTCCTCGATGCGGGCTGGGCGCCGCTGAGCGAGGACCTGTGCGCGGTCGAACCGCACCGCGACCGTCCGCGGGTGTGGCCCGGTCCCCCGTGGGTGCGGCGCGCGCCGGGCGTCGATGGCCCTCCTGGGAGCCGCGTGCGTTTCGAGGCGCGGGACAAGACGGGCTGGGACCTCTCGGCCCGGATGGCACCGGCCCCGGCGGGCGTCGACGCCCTCATCTTCCTCGAGCCGCCCGGGGGGTCGACGGTCGAGGAGGTGCAGCTGACCGCCACAGATGCGATCGGTCATCTGGCGCATCATGCCGTCTGGCTGGGAGATCCCGACGCTCGCGCGTCGTCGCTGTTCGCCGCCTGCGCCCATTTGGCACGAGCGGTGCCGGCCTGGTCGCTGCGGGTGCCGTTGAACCCCGACTGGGCGGAAGTGGTCAGGGCCGTGGAGTCGGCATCGAGCGCAGTCGCCACCACCGCTGCATCCCGGCCCGAGCCAGGCTGAGCAACCGGCCGGGGGCGCCGACGAAGCTGGGCGTCGCCGACCAGGCCAGCGTCATGGCCAGGCGTCGCTGCCAGCCGTCGACCACGCTGAACTCGAGTCGGCGGCGGTAGGTGTTGTTGGGGACAACCGGCCAATCCGGTGCGAAGAGTGGCGCCACCGCCTTTCGACGCGTCCTGGTGGCAGCGGGCACGCACATCTCGTCGGGCACTGAGGCGCCCAGGTGGCGGGCGTGACTCAGCAGCACGGCGACCGCGGTCCGGCATCCGACCCGACGCGCCTCGCGGTCGACGTCGTCCCAGTCGATGGGGGCGGCCCGGCTCGCCGCGTCGATGACCACTGCGACGTCGACCGACCAGATCAGCCTGTCGAAGAGGTGGAAGGGCTTGCTGGCATGGCCGGCCAGGGCCACCAGCTCGAGCTCAGGGGGCAGCCCGAAGGCCGCGGTGCCGAACACCGTCTGTGGCACCCGCCGCTCCCAGAGATCGGTGGCACTGGGACCGTTGGCCCAGATGTGCCAGGTCGAGAGCGCCCGATGCAGCTCGACGGGCAGCCCCGGGAGCTGTGGGTGCACGAGCGCCACGTCGTAGTACACGCGCCCGGCGGGCCGGACGACGCGCCAACCCGCCTTGGTGAGGGCGTCGATGGCGGCCGGGTGGAACTCGGACGGCAGGATCAGGTCGACGTCGTCCATCGTGCGCAGGCCGAGGGCGGGGTAACGCTCGGCCAGGCTGGCGCCCTTGAAGACCACCGCCTCGACGCCCGCCGACGCGAGGGGCTCCAAGGCTTTGACGCCGAGCTGGCGAAGGACGAGATCGGCGTGGGCCCGGCACCGGGCCGCGTCCCGCAGCATCTCTTGCGCCCAGGCGCCGCTCGTGTCGACGCCGCCGGCCTGGAGCCCGCGCGTGACCATGCCGGAAAGGCGTTGAATCAGCGCTTCTCTCGCGGCCAGGTCCAAGTCGGCCCCTGCCGCAACCGCGGCGGCGACCGCCGGTCCGTTGGGCGCGGGCGCGCACGCGCTCCAGAGGAGTTCCGCGGTGCTGGCCGCCCGGCTCTCGTCGACGATGGTCACGCAGTCAAGACGGTAGACCCGGTGCGACGTCGGCCTCGGGCGCCCCTACGACAGCCGGTCGAGCGCCTCGTCGACGCCGACGTCGCCCCGCGCCAGCGACTCCAGCAGCTCGACCTCGGGATCGACGGTCGGGCGCTCGATGCCGAGCTTGCCCAGCAGGGCGTCGTAGCGGGCCCGGGCCGTGGGGTAGCTGACTCCGAGGTGACGCTCGAGCTCCTTCATGTTCCCGCGCGATGCAAGGAACACCCGCATGAGCTCGCGGTCCTCGGCGTTGAGCGAGCAGAACTCGCACGCCTCGAAGGCTCCCGACAGCTCAGTGCCGCATTGCGAGCACGAGAGACGGGTGAGGGCGAGCTCGTCACCGCAGACCGGGCAGTCGTGGGGCGGGCGGCGCTCTGCCATCTACTCGGCCGTGACCTTGACGCTGCCCAGGTTGCACTCGATGTCGAGGGTGGCGGCGCCGTCGCCGACGGTCGCGCTGGTGGCGTCGTTGAGCAGCCCGCTGGACTGGCGTCCGAGCAGGTCGACCTTGCCGAGGTGGGCCTCGCCGGTGATGTGGACGCTCGATCCTCGCTGCAGGTCGAGCTTCACTGAACCCGCGTCGCAGCGGATGCGGGACTCGCCGCGGTCGAGCTTGCCTCGACCCTTGAAGCCCCCGGCGGCGACGTCGACATCCAGAGGACCGCTGAATCCGTCCAAGCGGGCCGAGCCGGCGGCGACGTGGGCCCGGATCGGGCCGTGCACCCCGGTCGTGGTGAGGGCGCCGGCCTCGACTCGGGCCTCGAGCTCCAGGTCGGGGTTCATGCGGACGACGAGGGCGAGCTGCCTGCCGATCATCACGGCCGAGCGACCACTGAAGCTGAAGCCGCTACCGAAGTTCACGCCGCTGCCGAAGTCGCGCTGGTGGCGGTCGTGGTTCCACTCGCCCTCGATGACAAGGGTGTCGCCCTCCCGCCACGCCTCGTGCCGTCCCTCCGCCACCGCCTCCCGCACGGATGGATCACCGATGATCTCCACCTTGCGGCCCGACGCCTCCACCCGCACCCGCACGACCGCCTCGCCGCCGGCCGGCGGGGGACCGGCCGGCGGCTCGGGGCGGACCTCTTCGTCGGGGTGGGCGATCAGGTGCAATCGCTCGGCCGCCTCTTGGGGCGACAGCGTGCCGTCGGCGACGGCGGAGAGGACGGCGCGGCGGGGGTCGTCTTCGGGTTCGTCCATGGCAGAGTGATAACTCGACCTTGCCAGATTGTCAATGTGACGTTCGACATTTAATCGCTCGTCCTCGGGGTTCCGCAGTGGCACGCTGGCCGGCAGCAACTCGAGTCGAGAGGAGGAGCCGTCCATGACTGCCACGGTCACCCCGCTCCTCCTCGGCCGCGCCTGACACCCCGCCCCCGACGAGGAGCTCCCCCCACCGTTCGCCTGAACGCAAGGAGCTTCAGATGTCGTTCTCGTCGTACCCCGACGCGGACCAGCACGGGCCCGCACCGGTCCCCGCATGGGTCATCACCAGTGGCAACGCCCTCGACACCGACGTCGGCCTGCTCAAGACGGGCAAGGAGGCCGAGGTCCACGTGGTGGAGCGGTGCCTCGACGATCACACCAACTTGTTGGCGGCCAAGCGGTACCGCGACATCACCCGACGCGCCTTCCGCAACGACGCCGCCTATCGCGCCGACCGCAACCTCGGTCCCAAGGCCCACCGTGAACAGCGGGCCATCGACAAGGGCAGCGCCGCTGGTCTCGCCATGCACGCCCACCTCTGGGCCGCGCACGAGTTCGACACGCTCGCGACCCTGTGGTCGGCCGGCGTGGCCGTCCCCTACCCGGTGCAGCGGCTCGGTACTGAGCTCCTGCTCGAGTACCTGGGCGACGAGGACGAGGGCGCCATGCGGCTGGTGCAGGCGCGCCTCGCCCCTGCTGAACGCGACGACCTGCTCGAGCAGGCGGTGACGCTGCTGCGGGGCATGACCGCCAACGCGGTCGTGCACAGTGATCTGTCGCCGTACAACCTGCTCGTCTGGCACGGCCGGCTGTACGCCATCGACGTGCCCCAGGCCGTGCACCCGAACCGCAACCCCAACGGACTCGACTTCCTGCACCGCGACGTCGTCAACGTGCTCGGCTGGTTCGCGCGCAAGGGCGCACGCGTCGATCCGGAGGCGCTGTTCGCCGAGCTGCTCGACGACGCCCTGATGGTCTCGTAACCCCGGGTTCTTGGGCACTGGTGGCCATAGTCGACCGTCAGTGCACCAGAATCCGGTTGCTAGAGGCGTTCGATCAGGGTGCCGGTGCCGAGGCCGCCGCCGCAGCACATGGTGATGAGGCCGTGGGTGCCGTCGGTGCGCTCGAGCTCGTGGAGCGCGGTGGTGACGAGGCGGGCGCCAGTGCAGCCAACGGGGTGGCCGATGGCGAGGGCGCCGCCGTTGGGGTTGACCTTGGCCATGTCTGCCCCGCTGACTTCTCGCTCCCACGCGAGCACTACCGAGGCGAATGCCTCGTTGATCTCCACGGTGTCGATGTCGGCCATGGTGAGGCCCGAGCGGTCGAGCAGCTTGCCGGTGGCGTCGATGGGGCCGGTGAGCATGAGCACGGGATCGGTGCCCACCAGGCACTGATGGGTGATCTTGGCTCGGGGCCGCAGGCCGAGGGCCTTGGCCTTCTCGGCCGACATCATGAGCACGGCGGCGGCGCCATCGGAGATCTGACTCGACGTGCCCGCGGTGTGCACGCCGTCCTCCCTGGCCACCGGCTTGAGCTTGGCCAGCCCCTCCATGGTGGTCTCGCGCAGGCCCTCGTCGCGGGTGACACGGTGGGTGGTGCCGTCGGGCTTGCCCTCCTCGTTGAGGTTGGGGGCTTCGATGGGCAGGACCTCGCGGTCGAAGCGGCCCTCGGACCACGCCTGGGCGGCGCGGCCCTGCGAGAGCACGCCGAGCCCGTCGACGTCCTCGCGGGTGATGCCCCACTTCTCGGCGATGCGCTCCGCGCCCTCGAACTGGCTCGTGTACTCCCACTTGGCGAAGTACGACTTGGGAATGGCCCGGCCTGGGCCGTTCTTCACGTTGGAGCCGAGGGGGATGCGGCTCATCGACTCGACACCGCACGACAGGGCCACGTCGATGGTGCCCGACGCGATCAGCGACGCGGCCAGGTTGGTGGCCTGCTGCGAGGAGCCGCACTGGGCGTCGACGGTGGTCGCGGCGACGCTGAGGGGGAGGCCCGCGCTCAGCCAGGCCGTGCGCCCAACGTTGAACGACTGCTCGCCCACCTGGCTGACGCAGCCGGCGACGATCTGATCGACCTCGGCCGGGTCGATGCCCGACCGCTCGATGGCGGCCTGCTGGACGGCAGCCAGCAGATCGGCCGCGTGCATGGTGGACAGGCCGCCGCCGCGGCGCCCCAGCGGCGTGCGAACGGCTTCGACGATGACGACTTCGTTCATGAGGTCGAGCCTACGGGAGACGCCCGGAACCCCGCCTGCCCTCGATGGCCTCGAGCACGAACAGGAAGATGGTGGCGCCCACCGCGGCGACGAGGATCGATCGCGGGCCGAAGTTGCCGATGCCCTCGCCCCCGGCGGCGTTGTCGAGGGCGCCACCGATCAGGGCGCCGATGACGCCGACCACGATCTTGGTGATGCAGCCCTGCGAGCGGCGGCCGGTGACCATCCCGGCGATCCACCCTGCGAGCAGCCCGACGACGATCCACGCGAGGAGCCCCATGCCCCGCGGACCCTAGGCCGCGCGCTTGCGCTGCGCGTCGGCCAACGCCTTGCGGGCCTCGGCGATGCCCTTCTTGCCCGCGGTGCGCGTGCGCTCGTCGAGCTTCCAGGCGGTCTCGGGGACCTCGATGAGGGTCAGCTGCCGTTCCATGTCGCTCAGTATGAACAGGGGGTGTGACAGGTTTTCTTCCCGAACTGCCTGTGGAAAAACCCCAGGTCAGAGGGGTGATCCGGGGGCGATAAGGGGCCACGGCCGCTCGCGCTCGGCGATGCGGGCGAGGTCGAGGAGGAGGGCCTCCTGGTGGTGGCGGCCCATCACCTGCAGGCCGACGGGGAGCCCGCCGACCGTGCCCGCGGGGATCGAGGCCGCCGGGCTCCCGAAGATGTTGGCGGGAATGGTCAGGGCGCCGTTGTTGCCCATGCCGGCTTCGACGTCGCCGACCTTGGAGGGAAGCGGTCCCTTGTGGCCGAACGCGACGTCGGGGTTGCTCGACGTCAGCACGAAGTCGACCTGGTCGAACACATCGGCCATGGCCTCGTTCAGCACCTGGCGCCACACATGACCGTTGGCGGCCTGGTCGAGGTTGAACAGCTCGGTCGCCAGCTTCAGGCCGAATGCGATCTGGGGCGTGAGGTCGCCCGCGCACCCGGGATAGCGGTCGCCCAGCTCACCGCGGAGCGTCACCAGGCCGGCCAGCGCCCACTCGACACTCGCCTCCGGCAGCTTGATGGGGACGTCGACCAGCTCCAGCCCCGCGTCCTTGGCCAGCGCCTCGGCTGCCTCCACGACCACGGCCTGCACGTCGGGATGCACGACAGCCCCACCGAAGCTGGGCGCGATGACGGCCTTGCGGCCCCGGAGGTCCTGGCTGTCGAGACTGTCCTCCCAACCCCCCACATGCGGGAGCGAGTAGGGGTCGCGATGGTCGAAGCCGTTGGTGACGTCGAGCCAGCGGGCCGCGTCCCGCACCGACCGGGCCATGCAGCCGCTCACGGCAGTGAGCGATCCGATCTCGGCGTACGGACCCTTGGGGATGCGCCCGTAGGTGTGCTTGAGACCGAACAGGCCGGTGAAGCCCGCAGGGATGCGGATGGAGCCACCTCCGTCGCCGCCGGTTGCGATGGGCACGAGCCCGCCCGCGACGGCGGCGGCCGAGCCGCCGGAGGAGCCGCCCGGGGTGCGTTCTGCGTTCCAGGGGTTGCGCGTCGGACCGTTGAGCTTGGTGAACGTCAGGTTCACCCCGCCGAACTCGCTCGCCGTCGCCAGGCCCAGCAGCGAGAAGCCAGCGGCGCGCAGGCGGGCCACGTGGGTCGAGTCGAAGTCGGCGATGCGGTCCTTGAACACGAGCGACGCCTCGGTGTTGGGCCACCCCTGCACGTGGTCGAGCTCCTTCACCGCAAGGGGGACACCGCCGAACGGGAGCGACACGTCGGCGTCGCGCGCCGCGGCCCGCGCCGCCTCCGGGTCGACGTGGGAGAAGGCGTTGAGCTCGGACGTCTCGATTGCGGCCAAGGAGGCCTCGAGCGCCTCGGTCGGTGACAACTCCTTGGCCCGGAAGGCGTCGACGAGCGAACAGGCGTCCTGCAACCAGGGTGCGTCGGTCATGGGCGTGACCGTAGATTCGCCGGGACATGGACGCACGAACGTGGCTCGGTCTGGAAGAGACCGACGACCCTCTCCGCTATCGCATGCCGGTCACGCCGGCGGTGTCGTCGGGCATGGGCGCCCTGTTCGGGGGCGCGGGCCTGGCCGCCGGGATCGAGGCCATGGAGTCGGCTTCGGGCCGGCCCGTCGTCTGGGCCACGGCGCAGTACCTGTCCTACGCCCGCCCGCCGGCCGTGCTCGACATCGAGGTCACCCTCGCGGTCACCGGGCACCAGATCACCCAGGCGCGGGCCGTGGCCCGGGCCGAGGGCGACGAGATCCTCACCGTCAACGCGGCGTTGGGCCGGCGCCCGCAGCTCGAGCTGCAGGGGCAGTGGGCCGAGATGCCCGACGTTCCCGGCCCTGACGAGAGTCCGCCTCGGTTGCACTTCCGTCAGCAGCCGGAGGACTCGCTCGCTACCCGGATCGAGGCGCGCATGGCGAAGGGCCGGGCGCCCGATCAACTCGACGGCACGCCGGGAGACGGGCGCACTGCGATGTGGGCCCGCATCCCCGAGGTCGAAATCGGCAGCACCACCCTGGCCGTGCTCGGCGACTTCGTTCCGTCGGGCATCGGCCAGGCCCTGGGCCTGCCCGCGGGCGGCAACAGCCTGGACAACACCCTGCGCGTGGCGCGCGTCGTGCCGACTGATTGGGTGTTGCTCGACATCCGCATCCACACCGTCGACCACGGCTTCGGCCACGGGCTCGTGCACCTCTGGGCGACCGACGGCACCCTGCTCGGTACCGCCAGCCAGTCCGCCATCGTCCGTTACTGGAAGGATCGTTAGATGAGCGCGCCGCCCACCCGCCACGGCATGACCATTCCGTTCGACGGCATCCCGCTGTCCGACCACCGCGAGCTCTATCAGGAGCTGGCCGACCTCGGGTACACCGATGTGTGGTCGAGCGAAGCGAACGGGGCCGACGCCTTCATCCCCATGGCGCTGGCCGCGGCGTGGGTGCCGTCCCTTCGGGTCGGCTGCGCCATCGTGCCCGCCTACACGCGCGGGCCTGGCCTCATGGCCATGAGCGTGGCGACGATGGAGGAGGCCGCACCCGGGCGCTTCGCCTTCGGCATCGGCACGTCGTCCGACGTGATCGTCGAGCGGTGGAACGACGTGCCGTTCGAGGAGCCCTACAAGAAGACGCGCGACATGGTGCGCTTCCTCAAGACCGCGCTCACCGGCGAGAAGGTCGACGCGGAGTACGACACGTTCAAGGTCAAGGGCTTCCGCCTCGGCCGCACGCCTGCGTCGGTGCCGCCCATCCTGGTGGCGGCGTTGCGGCCGGGAATGCTCAAGCTCGCGGGTACCGAGGGCGACGGCGCCATCATCAACTGGTTGTCGGCCGATGACGTCAAGCAGGTCGCGCCAATCGTGGGAGCGGACAAGGAGATCGTCGCCCGCATCTTCGTGGCCCCGACCGCCGACGCGGAGACGGTTCGCAACTACGGCCGCTTTGCCATCGCGGCCTATCTCAACGTCCCCGTCTACGCCGCCTTCCACGAATGGCTCGGCCGCAGCGAGGACCTCAAGGGGATGTGGGACGCGTGGAAGGCGGGCGACCGCAAGGCGGCCACGGCAGCCATCCCCGATCACGTCGTCGACCAGCTCATCGTGCACGGCTCGCCGGCCGAGTGCCGCGAGCACATCGCCCGCTACGTCGACAACGGCGTCACGACGACAGCCCTGGCCATCATGCCCTTCGGCCTCGACCCGAGACAGGCCGCGCGCGACCTGGCCCCCGCCGGCTGAACTTCCAGGCTGAACTTCCAGATCGAACTGGGCGGGTCAGGAGGTCACGTCTGCGAACCAGGCCGCCAGCGCGGCCTCCATCGACGCGACGCGCGCAGGCTCGCTCGCGGCGAGGTCGTGCTCCTCGCCTGGGTCGGCGAGGACGTCGAAGAGCTGCGACGGCGGGGGAGGCGGCACGACGCGGGGCGGGAACGGGCCGTCGTCGATGGCGGCGAAGGCGTTGGGGTTGTACTTCATGGCCACGTCCATGGCGAGGTCGGTGGGCGCGACCTCCATGGCCTCGGCGATGGCGGGACGCACGAGCTTCCAGCGGCCGTCGCGCATCGCCGCGTTGCATGTGCCGACGGGCTCGTAGCGGTTCCACTGCCAGAAGCGAACATCGGGTACGTCGCTTGGCTCACCGCGGAGCACGGGGAGGACGTCGATGCCGTCGAGGGCCAGGTCGGTCCGCGGTGCGATGCCTGCCGCGGTCAGCAGCGTGGGGAGCCAGTCGGTCAGGTGCACCAGCGCGTCGACGGTGCGGGCGCCGCCCGGCAGGCCGTTGGGCCACCGCAGCGCGGCTGGTAGTCGGACGCCGCCCTCGTAGACGAGGAGCTTGGCGCCGCGGAAGCCGCAGTTGAACCGCTCGGTGGAGTCGTCGCCGTCGCCGCTGAACTGGGGGCCGTTGTCGCTGGAGAACAGCACGAGGGTGTCGTCGGCCAGGCCCAGTGTGTCGAGTTCCTCGAGGATGCGTCCGATCCCCCGGTCCATCGAGCGCAGCATCCCGTAGAGACGGCTGACGGCACCGGTGAATCGACCGGTGTGGAGAAAAGGAGCCACGTCCTCGTCGGGCGCCTGCAGCGGAAAGTGCGGCGCGCTGTACGCGAGGTGGAGCAAGAACGGATCGTCTCGGTGGCGGCGCACGAAGCCAATGGCTTCGTCGGTGAGTACGTCGGTGAGGTAGCGGCCGTCGCCGGGCTGTACGGACCCGTTGCGGTCCATGAACCAGTGCCAGTAGTCCGACCATCCGCCACGGAAGCCGGCGAACTCGTCGAACCCGCGCCGGTTGGGGTGGTAGCGGTCATCGAGGGCGCCGTTGTGCCACTTGCCGACGAGCCCGGTGGCGTAGCCCGCGGCGGCGAACAGGTCGCCGAGCGTGCGCTCGTCGAGGCGCAGCCGGTCGAGACCGCGCCCCTCGAGCGTGTCGATGGCACCCGTCCGGTGCGGGTAGCGCCCGGTCAGGAACGACGCCCGTGCCGGCGCGCACACCGGCGACGCCGAGTAGTGGTGCGTCAGGCAGGTGCCGGTGGCCACCAACTCGTCGAGGACCGGGGTGGACGAGGCGCCGTCGTTGAAGCACGAGAAGTCGCCGTAGCCCATGTCGTCGGCGAGGATCAGCAGGAGGTTCGGCGGTTTGGCCATCGGGATCCGATGTCTACACGCACGGCCGGGAACTTCGGGCGCTCCTGTCGTCGTCAAAGCGGCGACGACAGGGGAGGAAGCCATGCGGTTCGACAGGGTGGTCTCGAAGGTGCGGGGACGGCGGTCGCAGGTCGCGGTGGCGGCCGTGCTGTTGCTCGTGCTCTCCGGCGCGGTGGTCGCCCTGGTGGGCGACACGCCCGCGCAGAAGGCGGCCACGACGGTGGCCGAGCGGCCGCTGGCCGCGCCGGACGGGTTCGCGGCGCCCGGAGGCGGGGCCAGCGCGAGCGCGACCGCGAGCGACGCGAGCACGAACGCGAGCGAGCAGCGTGCCGCCACCGCCGGGGCCCCCGGCGCGGTGGCCGATGCAGGCGGGGGTGCGGCCAAGGGTGCGCCGAGCTTGGCCGTCGCCGACAAGGCGGGCGCCAAGGTCATCAAGACCGCCAACCTCCGGGTCGAGGTGGGCAAGGGCGGCTTCCGTTCCGCCTTCGACCGCGCCGCATCGGTGGCGGCCCGCTACAACGGCTACGTCGCCTCCTCGAGTGAGGCCACCGTCGACGAGAAGGCGTCAGAGGGCACGCTCACCATCCGGGTGCCCGCCGACCAGTTCGACGCTGCCCGCCGCGACCTGGCCGGGCTCGGCAACGTCGAGCATCAGGAGCTGGGCGGCCAGGACGTGACAGCGCAGCTCGTCGACTTCGACGCCCGGATCCGAAGCCTGCAGGCCCAGGAACAGGCGCTCTCCGCGATCCTCGGTCGGGCGCGCTCGGTGGGCGAGGTGCTCGAGGTGCAGGGCCAGCTGTTCAACGTCCGTCAGCAGATCGAGCAGCTGCAGGCGGAGCGGGGCAACATCGACGCCCAGGCGTCGATGGCGACGATCACCGCCACCGTCTTCGAGCCAGGCGCGGCGGTCACCAAGACCAAGCCCGCACCCGAACCCGCGACCGGGCTGGCCCGCAGCTGGGACCGGGCGTGGGATGCGGCGATCGCGGTGATCGGCGGCATGGTCATCGTCACCGGGGTCCTCGTCCCCATCGCGGTGCTGGCCCTCCTCGGCTGGGTGCTGTGGCGGCTGAGCATGGGCCGCCGGCGCACGCCGACAGCTACGCCCGCCGCGTGAGGATGTCGACGCCGTCTTCGGTCACGAGCAAGGTGTGCTCGAACTGGGCGACACGACTCCCGTCGATGGTGACGGCCGTCCAGCCGTCGTCGAGCAGCTCGGCCCGCCAGCCCCGTTCCGCGATCATCGGCTCGATCGTGAACGTCATCCCGGGCGTGCACACGGTGGAGAAGCGCGGCTCGTCGTAGTGGGGGACCCTGGGGTCGGTGTGGAACTCCGCACCGACCCCATGGCCGACGAAGTCGCGCACCACCCCGAAGCCCTCTCGGGTGGCGACGGCCTCGATGGCCTGGCCGGCGCGGCGGAGCGGCTCGCCTGGGGCCACCGTGGCGATGGCCGCGTCCAGCGCCTCCCGCGTCGTCTCGATGAGCCGCCGCCCGTCGTCGTTCACGTCGCCGACCGGCACCGACACGCACGTGTCGCCGTGCACCCCCTCGCGGTAGACGGTGACGTCGATGCTCACGATGTCCCCGTCGCGCAGCTGTCGAGCGCCCGGGATCCCGTGGCAGATCTCCTCGTTCACCGACGTGCAGATCGATTTGGGGAACAGGTTGTCCTTGGGTCCGTAGCCCAACGGGCTCGGGTATGCGGCGGCCTCGACGGCGAGCACGTGACCCAGCTCGTCGAGGTGGTCGGTCGTGATCCCCGGTCGCACCGAGTCGGCGATCGTGGTCAGGATCTCGGCGGCCAGCGCCCCGGTGCGGCGCATGCGGGCGATGGTGGAGGCATCCTTCACCATCGCCTCAGGTCGGTCGGCGGCCAGCCCGCGCGCGTAGGGCGGACGGGCGATGGCAGGCGGCACGCTGCGACCGACGCCCATGGTCACGTGGCAGTGCTTGAGCTTGCGGCCGCTGCCGCACCAGCAGGGGTCGTTGCGGCCGAGCACCCTCACGGCTCGCGCTCCTCGTCCACGCCGACCGCGAGGGCCGAGAGAACGCGGACCCCGAGGGGCACCAGCTGGTTGGCGTCGATCACGACACCGGTCAGGTCCAATGCGCCACGAACGTCCTCGAGCGTGGACCCGTGCAGCCGCGCCCCCTTGATGCGGGCGCCGGAGAAGTCGGCCGCCGTCAGGTCGCAGTCGAAGAACCGAGCGTGGGCGAGCCGGCAGCCGCCGAAGTCGGCGCCGGCGAGCACCGTCGAGTGGAACTCGACGCGCTCGCCCTTGCTCAGGCGGAAGTGACCGCTGTCGACCTTGCACTCGATCATTCCCACGTCCTGCATCGTCGCGCCTCCGAGCGACAGCCCGGACAAGCGGCAGTCGCGCAGCTCGACGCGCGTGAGCCGGGCCTCGTCGAGGCGGGCGCCGGAGAGGTCACAGCCGATGAACGTGGTGTCGATGATGCGGGCGTGGGCCAGATCGGTGCCGGTGAAGCGGGCGTTGCTGACCCGGCAGCCGGCGATCTCGACATGGTCGGCGGTCACCCCTGAGAAGTCGCCCGACACCTCGGCCTCGGACCACAGGCTCTCGTCCTCGAGCCCCGTGTCGAGCGTCGCCAAGGCCCGTGTCAGCCGGGGCGGATTCACGCGCGCAGGCTACCTGGGAGGTAATCGACCGTCGGCGGCGCGGGCCGCAGAGTGGTCACCATGAACCTTCGACGCTTCGCCCTCATCGATTCCGTCCTCTTCGACGCCGCCGGTCTGGCCGCGCTCCTCGCCGGCGAGGTCCCCTCGCGGTGATCCTCTTCGCCGTCGCGGCCGTCGCCTTCGTGGCGTTCATGGCCCTCGGCCGCAGGGACCAGGTCGCCCTCAGCCGCTGACGAAGCGCAGTCGCTCGACCTGCTCCGTCCAGCCCGTCGCCCGCCAGAACGCGGTCGCCTGGACGTCGGTCTCGACGACGATGGCCTGGCTGCGCCGCGTGCCGGCGTGGCGCAGCCGGTCCTCGGCTGCTCGCAGCAACTGGCGGCCGAGACCCTCCCGGCGGCGACTCGGCGCCACGACGAGCCGGTAGATCGACCCCCGCCAACCGTCCCACCCGACGATCACCGAGCCGACGATCTGGTCTCCGTCGGCCACGACGATGAGCGCGTCCGGGTCGCGCTCCAGCAGTGTCGCCAGCCCGGCCTCGTCGTCGGTGTGGGTCGGCTCGGCGTCTGCATCCCGCCAGAGGACGAGCACCGCACTGATGTCTTCCGGCCTGCCGGGGCGCAGAGTGACGGGCATTGGCTCACTCTTGCACCCGGGTTGGTGCACTACGGCCCACTATTGACCGCAAGTGCACCAACCCAACGGATCTGAGCGACCCTTGGCACGGCGAGTGCATGACTCGCCTAGTACGGGGCAGTGGGACGGGAGACGCCCGAACGCCGCTTCACCGACTCGGCGTAGGCGTGCGAGCGGAAGTGCAGGATGGCGTCGTCGCTGAGCTCGATGCCGTCGATGACCCTCGTGGGGTCGAACACGAGCACGTCGTCGCCCTGCTCGCGGTCGAACGCGAGGCCGGTGACCTCGAGCGTGCCCATCGCGACGCGCTCACGGCTGTCGGGCCACGCCACGGTCGGATCGTCGATGGGGTCGTCCTCGCCCGCCAGCTGCACGGACAGGGTGAAGCGAGCCGGGCCTTCCGCCAGCCGGGCGGCCAAGTCGTCGCGCAGGTAGTGCGCGCCGCGCGACGCGGCCTCCTCGGCGGGGATGGTGCGCTCGCCGCCCTCGGGATCAAACCGGTAGCGCCCGAAACGCAGGGTCCCGGCCCCGTCGGTGAACCCGAAGGCGTGCAGCGAGTTGTACGCCATGGTGAGGTAGCTCTCGGGCGGCTCGGCGGTCATCACGTGGGTCGCGGCGGCCAGCGCCTCGGGATGAGCACCGAGGAACGCGCCGACCTTGGCCATATCGACCTCGCCGGTTGCGGGGTCGGGGACACGGGCCTTCACGAACTCGAGGAACGCCTCGGGGTCGCGCACGAAGAACACCGGCAGCGTGATGGCGACGATGTCGGTCGTCGGGGTGTCCGGTGGATAGAACTTGACCGCCATGCCCCGTCCCTCGCGCGGCTCGTAGTCGGGCGCCTCGGGGTCGCCGGCGCCGTTGGAGAAGCGCACGTGAGCGCGCACCGGCGGACCAGCGAAATGGGCGGCCTGGGAGAGGGCCGGTGCCTCCGACGTCGGCGTGAACTCCGCCGCGCACAGCGTGCCCTTGGCGTGCACGCCTCGGTGACCGGGGTGGATGGCGCCGATCTCCCGCATGGCGTCGACCACCTCGCGGGCGAACTCCTCACCGTGCACGTCGGTCACCGGCGCCGACCTTAGGCCGCGACGCCCTGATCGGGTGCGAAGATGGGGGCATGGCAACGTCCTACGACTCGGAGCCCGTCGACCGCCTCCCGTTCGGTACCGCCGAGAAGGCGGCCCGGTATGCGACCGAGCGCTACGTGGGCGCCACCGGGCTCAACTGGTGGCGGTGCGACCCCACCCTGCAGTTCCTCGTGCGCCGCCAGCTGACGCCCGACGAGCACGCGTGGGCCGAGCCCCACATGGACCGGCTCGGCGCCCTGATGGGGGGGCCCATCTCCGAGCGGGCCGACGTCACCGACAAGAACCCGCCCCGGCTCGAGCGCTACGACCGGTGGGGCCACGACGTCAGCCATGTCGTCCTGCCCCCGTCGTTCCTCGAGACCCGTCACGACGTGCTGACTCAGGGCTTCGAGTCTCCCGAGATCCGCAAGGACGCCAACGCCAAGGGTGTGCGCCTCAACGTGTTGGGCGCAGCGCAGAGCTACATGCTCAACCAGGCCGAGATCGGGATGACGTGCGCGCTCGGCACCGGTGGCGACATGGTCGTGAACCTGGTGCGCTCCTTCGCGCCCGAGGACATCAAAGAGAAGGTCATGGCCAAGTTCGCCTCCGGCGAGTGGGCGGGGCAGACAATCCAGTCGCTCACCGAACGCACGGGCGGCTCCGACCTGGCCGAGATCGAGACGACCGCGACCCCCGACGGCGACGCGTGGCGCATCAACGGCTTCAAGTGGTTCGCGTCGAACGTGAACGGCGTGGCGTGGGTCGTGCTGGCCAAGCCCGAGGGCGCGCCGGACAGCGCGCGCGGCATCGCCACTTTCCTCGTCTTGGCCGAGCGGCGCGACGGCACGCGCAACGGCATTCGTATCCGCCGCCTCAAGGACAAGCTCGGCACCAAGGCGGTGGCGTCGGGTGAGGTCGAGTTCGTCGACGCCGAGGCATTCATCCTCTCGGGTGAAGGCGGTGGCGGCGAGGCGGGCGCCGGCGACGGCAAGGGCCTGGCCCGCATGATGGCCATGACCAACGGCGCCCGGCTCGGGATCGCCATGATGGGGCTGGGCTGCGCGCGGCGCTCGCTCGTCGAGGCCATGTGTTACGCACGGGCCCGCCAGGCGTTCGGCAAGCCTCTGGCCGAGCTGCCGCTCATGCAGCGCAAGCTGGCCGAGCTCATCGTCGACGTGGAGGCGGCCCAGGCCCTCGTCTTCGACGGCTACGACCCTGAACGGCGGCTGCGCATCGGCGCGCCGCTCATCAAGCTGCGCGCCGCCCGCCTCGGGATCACCGCGGCGAGCGACGCCATCGAGGTGCACGGCGGCAACGGCTACGTCGAGAACTGGCCCGTCGCCAGGATCCTGCGCGACGCCCAGGTCAACACGCTCTGGGAAGGACCCGACAACATCCTGTGCCTCGACGTCCGACGGGGCATCGAGCGCGACCAGGCCGACGTGGCCTTCCTCGACCGCCTCCGTGACGCGGTGGGCGCGGGGCCGGCGGGCGACGCCACCGCGTTCCTCGTGGGCGAGCGCGTCGACCAGCTGGCTGACGCCATCGAGCGCTGGAAGGCCCTCGACCGGCAGACGGGCGAAGCCCGGCTCTACCCCCTTGCCCAGTTCATGGTCGACGTCTACGCGGGAGCCCTGCTCGTCGAGCAGGCCGGCTACGAGCAGCGCGAGCTCGGGTCCGACCGCAAGACGCTCGTCTCTCGCCTCTACGCCCAGCGCCACCTCGTCGACC
>JBEEFQ010000337.1:0-3117 GCA_041166245.1 Actinomycetota bacterium
TGACGACCTGGGCTCCGCCGTCCAAAGACCCGACGAAGACGTTGAGCACACCCTCGTGGGGGGCGATGTAGGCCAGCCGCTTGCCGTCCGGGGACACGCGCGGACCAAGGCGCTCAGGGTTGCCGAACAGCACCGTCCGGGGGATCAGCTGGCGGGTCGTCATAGGGACCCCTTCTACTACGCTCCCCGCCCATGGGAGTCAGCGCATACGTGCTCATCCAGACCGAGGTCGGCAAGGCCGCCACCGTCGCCGAAGAGGTCAACAAGATCGACGGCGTGGTGTCCGCCGAGGACGTCACCGGCCCCTACGACGTCATCGTGCGGGCTGAGGCCGGCTCAGTGGACGAGCTCGGCAAGATGGTCGTGAGCAAGGTGCAGCTGATCGACGGGATCACCCGCACCCTCACCTGCCCCGTGGTCCACCTCTGACACTGCTCACTGGCAAGCTGCGCTCGCGCGAGATCAGGCCTTCAACATGGCGCGGATCCCGAGGCCCATGACGAACAGGCCGCCGAATCCGTAGAGCAGGTACAGGCGGTCGCGCAACTGCTGGCGGTACGAGTACAGGATGCCCACGGCGATGAAGGCGACGAAGCCGTAGAACATGTGGAACTGTGGGGCCTCGCGCTTCTGCCCCGCCACCAGCCCCACTCCGAGCGCGACCTGCACGAGAATCGCCCCCTCCACCAGCCCCGTGAACCACCACAGGGCGCGGGTGCGCAAGGAGGTGAAGCGGTGGGCGGCCAATGCCCACAGCCCCGCCAGCGCGTTGCCGAGGACGACGACCCACCCCCACGCGGCGTGGAGGTCCTGGAGCGTCAGCTGGCTAGGCGGACGGCTGCTGCATGGCAGCAACCGCCTCGGCCTCGGCCTGGGCCTCGGCCGCCACGTCCACCAGGTCGGTGATCTCCTCCTCGGAGAAGCCGGCCATCGAGCGGAACTTGCGGGCCAGGTGAACCGGGTTCTCCTCGGACTCGCCCCGGAACCCGCCGAAGCTGAAGAGCTTGTCGACCGTGCGCTGGAACTCGAGCGCCTTCGTCTGGCGGTCCTTGTCCTTCTCGGTGAGGCGGCGCAGCCAGTCGGAGCCCATCTTCACGTGGGTGACCTCGTCGGCCAGCATCCAGTCCTCGCAGAAGTACAGCACCGGGTCGCTGCTGATCTCGCCGTACTCGCGCATGGTGTTGAACACGTCGATGGCGAGGCCCTCGAGGGCACGGTTGACACCGGTCAGCCGCAGCACCGGATCCTCGTTGCACGCGGCCTGGAACAGCATCGTCTGTTCGGAGAACTCACCGATGGTGGTTCCCATGTGCTCGGTGAGCTTGATGGAGATCTCCACGTGCCGGGACTCGTCCCAGCATTGGCGGGCCATGTCGAGCTTCATGGCGAAGGGAACCTCTTCGGGCCCGGTGCCGGTGTCGAAGTCGTAACACGTGCGCCCCGCGCCCTCGAGCGCCTGGATCTCGCCCACGAAGATGCTGTGCATCAGACCCCGTGCGGCGTCGGGCGAGTCGGGGTCGCTTGGCCGGAACGCCGCGCCCTGGCGCAGGCGGCTCGAGCGCCGCGGGTCGAAGACGACGTCCTCGATCTGGATCCGCTGGAACCGATCGTCCCTCGCCAAATCGTCGACCGACAGCATCCGCTTCATGACGCCTCCTTCGCGATCAGGCCAGCCTACCGAACCTGCATCCGGCGCCGAAGCGCACCGCCCAGTCCGGCGAGGACCAGCAGCGTCAGGCCGGCCACCGCCGGAGCCGAGTCCCCGCCCGTCGTCGGCAGCCTGCCGCCACCGACCTGCGGCCGGGTCGCCCGGGCGGCCAGCACCTCAGGCCCGTCGACGCTCGTCGGCCGCAGGTACGACGGCAGCTCGGCGCCCACGTAGACCTGGCGCGAGACCGACGGGATGAGGCCCTTGTCGCTGCCCTTGTTGATGAAGAGCATGTAAGGGCCGGCCGGGAGCACGGCCCGGTTGTCGGTGATCGTCACCTTCACGTTCCCGTCGCCCTTGGAGGCGATGGGCAGCTCGACGGTGCGCTGGTCGCCATCGACCAGATGGGTCAGCGACGGGTTGCGCACCAGCACCACGCTCTCGATCGAATCGGCGTCCTTGGTGGGGATCACGAGCTCGCTGCCGTAGCCCAGGGACTGGTCGACGGTGGCGATGACCGGCCGCTCGCCCTTGAACATGTACGGCGGGCTGTAGATCTCGAATGACGCGTCACGGCTGTTGTTCGAGAACGGGTCACCGAAGCTCATGACCGTCGTGTAGTTGTTGGGGATCGGCGAGTGGCCGCCGACCAGCACACGCCCGTCGGGAAGCAGCACCGCGGTGTTGTGGTACGTGCGGTCGTGGCTCAGGCTGGCAGCCGGCGCCCAGCTGCCGCCGCCCTGCCCATCTGGCGTGAACAGCTCGGCCTGGTGGATGGGCATGCCGTCACCTGGGCCGACGACCTCGTCGATCGAGGCACCGTTGACACCGAGCACGGACCCGTCGGGCAACGCCACACCCGTCGTGTACCACCGGCCGTTGTTCATCGGGCCAGTTGCCGTGGTCGAAAGCGACTCGGTGCCACCGGCCACCGAGACGGTGTTGATGCGGCTGAACGGAGTCCCGAGCACGGTGCCGGGCGTGGGCGCGAGGACGCCGCCCGCTGACAGGAACGACGCCTTGTCGTACGGCGCCTTCAGCGGGAGCATGATCTAGAAGGTCGAGCCGCGGAAGCCCATCTGGGTCAGGTCCCCGGTGTCGAGCCCGGGAATGCCCAGGTCGCTCCACGCCTTCGTTTCCGGGTCATAGGTCGCGGCGATGTTCCAGAGCACCTCGTCGTACGCATACCCCACCGGGTTGAAGACCTGCCCGGCCACGTCGTAGTACACGTGGCCGTTGGGCAGCAGGTGGAGGCGGGGGTAGAGCGGAAGGCTGCGCTCGCCCGACGGCCCGTTGTCCTCCCACGTGTCGGTGGCCGCGCTGTAGGTCTCTGTCTGCGGGACGTTCTTGCCGGAGTTCGGCAGGTTCTTCTGGTCGGTGTACACGGGCTTGAGCAGCTTCGTGACGCCGCTGGCGACGAACACGTCGCCGTCGGCCAGCGTGACCGCGCTCGGGTACCAACGCCCCCA
>JBEEFQ010000338.1:0-35070 GCA_041166245.1 Actinomycetota bacterium
AAGGCCTGGGGCACATCCGGGCCCAAGGTCCGGCCGAGCGGATCGCGGCGATGGCCGCTCGCATCGCGGCCGAGCGCGATCGGTTCTTCGACGCCGCTCGCAAGGCGGGTTGTGCCGAGCCCCCCGAGGCCTACGGCTTCGACGCCCTCGAGGCCATCTGCCTGGGCGAGGCGGCAGCCACCAGCGTCAAGCACAAGGTCATCGTGCGCGTCGACCTCGACACCCTGCTGCGCGGCCAGCCGATCAAGGGCGAGACCTGCGAGGTGGCTGGCACGCCGGTGGCCGTCTCCGTCGTCGAGGACCTGCTTTGTCTCGAGAGCACTTTCGTCACCGCGGTGGTCCAGCGGGCCGAGGCGATCACCGGCGTGCTGCATCTCGGCCGGGCGCCGACGGCCAAGCAGCAGACCGGCCTCGAGTGGCTCTACCCGACTTGTGCGGCCGAGGGCTGCAGCCAGTCGGCCCGTCTCCAGCGAGACCACCGCGAGGACTGGGCCAAGACGAAGGTCACGCTCTTCGACCTCCTCGACCTGCTGTGCCCCTTCCACCACGGCCTCAAGACCACCAAGGGCTGGGGCCTCGTGGAGGGTCGGGGCAAACGCGCCTTCGTCGCACCCACCGACGTTCGCCACCCGCAACATTCCCCACCCGACGCCGCGTAGGCAAGGTGTGGCTGGATGGTGCAACCCGCTTGGCGCGGGTCGGCTTCGACGCGGGAAGGCCTCATCGAGGCGTGGAAGCCCAGCCTCATGCCGGGCGATGATGGGCTCACCGTGCTGTCCGTGCTGTGGCGCGTCCTCTCACCGGGCTGGCGGATCGCGGTGAAGCGCTTTCCGGTAAAGGGTCCCGGAGCCGTTCGAAAGGAGCGCGTCCTGACGAAGGCTGAAGCGGCACAGCGAATCGAGGTCATCGCCTCGTGTATCGAGCGGACCGGGGTCCTGCCTCTCTGAGCACTGATACGTGGGCGACGCGCTCTGAATGGCAGCGCGTAGGTTCCGAAGGCATGGAGCAGCGAGTGAGCATCGTCACCTTGGGCGTCGATGATCTGGGCCGGGCGCGGGCGTTCTACGAGGCGCTCGGGTGGACCGGCCAGGAGGTGGAGAAGACCGTCTTCTTCCAGGCGGGTGGCATGGCCGTCGTCCTGTGGGGCCGCGAGAAGCTCGCCGCTGATTCCGGTGTCGCCGACGACGGCCCGCACTCGTTTGCGGGAATCGTGCTCGCGCACAACGTCCGCTCGAAGGACGAGGTCGATGCCGTCGTGGCCGCGGCCGAGCGAGCGGGGGCAACCGTGACACGATCTCCGAGCGACACCTTCTACGGCGGCTACGCGGGGTGCTTCTCGGATGCGGACGGCTACCTGTGGGAGATCGCGTGGAACCCGGGCTTCGCGCTGGGCGAGGACGGTTCGCTCGAGCTCCCGGACTTCGGAGCGTCGTAGATCAGAGGGCGCGGAGAAGGAGCAGGACACCCATGCCGACCACGAGGGTGAGGACGGTGCTGCGGGTGCGCCACGCGACGAGGGCGGCAATGAGGCCGGCGTAGAGACGGGCTTGAGTCACGTCGAGGTGGCCTTCGGGGCGGAGCAGCGCGGGGACGACGAGCGACGCGAGGGCGGCGGGCGGGATCTGGCGCAGGATGCGCTGCACCGCTGGCGGCACGACCACCAGCCGGTGGGCGACCGCGAGGAACGAGGCGCGCATGGCGAACGTGCCCCCGCCCGACAGCAGGATGGCGGCCCAGACCCGGCTCACGTCGACAACCGCGCTTCGGCGAACGCCCCGGCCGCGATGCCGACCACCGCGCCGGCGAGGATGGACAGCGCGCCCGCGCCGAGCTCGCCGGAGGCGACGGCGGCCGCGCCTCCCGCAGCGGCCGCGACTGCGGCGGGCTTCGACGTGATGGTTGGAACGAGGAGCACGAGGAACACCAGCGGGACGGCGAACTCCAGGGGGATGTCGCTCGGGATCACCGACCCGCCCAGGGCACCGGCGAGGGTCGAGAACTGCCAACTGAGCCACATCAGGCCGCCCGCGCCGAAGTAATAGGAGAGCCGCCCGTGCGGATCGGTGTCCGAGGACTCCCACCGCAGGATGGACACGGCATAGGCCTGGTCGGTGAGGACGTAGGCGGCCAGCAGCCGTCGGCTGGTGCGCTCGTGCGCCAGGTGGGGGGCGAGCGATGCCGAGTAGAGCAGCATGCGCAAGTTGATCGTCCACGCTGCGATGGCGGCGACGATGGCGGAGCCGCCCTCGGCGAGCGCTTGGAAGGCGGCGAGCTGCGAGGCGCCCGCGAACACGATCGTCGACATGCCGACCGCGGCGGCGACGCCGTGGCCGTCGGACACCGAGGTCGCGCCCGCCACCAGGCCGAACGGCACCACGCCGACGAGCATCGGCGCGACCGCCCGCGCGCCGGCGCGGGCTTCGACGACGGACATGCGGGTGATGATGGCCGCGCCTACCCACCAATGTCAGACGCGTTCGCGTGTGTCGGGCCGCGACCACCCGCCTGCTACCCTGGGTGAACACCCGATCGATCAGATCGGGTACTCGTCGGTGCATCTGCCGGCGGGCCGGTGTTGGGCAAGTCGTTCGAGCGGCCCCTTTCGTCCCGGCCAGTTCACGACCTCAAAGCCGCCATTGACGCGCGGCCCCCAACCCAAACAGGAGTCTTCCCCGTGCAGTCCACCTTCTCCGAGCTCGGCGTATCCGCCGATCTCACTGCCACGCTCAACAAGCGCGGCATCACCGAGGCCTTCCCCATTCAGGCCGCAACCATCGCCGACGCCCTCGCCGGGCGCGACGTCTCCGGCAAGGCCCCCACCGGCTCCGGCAAGACGCTGGCCTTCGGCATCCCCCTCGCCATGCGCGTCGGGAAGGGCAAGCCGGCCAAGCCGCGTGCTCTGGTGCTCGTGCCCACCCGCGAGCTGGCCGCGCAGATCCAGGCCGAGCTGGCGCCGTTGCTCGCCCTCCGCGGACGCCGCAGCGCGACGTTCTACGGCGGCGTCGGCATGGTGCCGCAGCTCAAGGCCCTGAGCAGGGGCGTCGACGTGGCCATCGCCTGTCCCGGCCGCTTGGGCGACCTCATCCAGCGGGGCGCCTTCCGCCTCGACGACGTCGACCTCGTGGTCGTCGACGAGGCCGACCGCATGGCCGACATGGGCTTCCTCCCCGAGGTCAAGCGCATCCTCGACAAGGTGCGGCCCGACCGCCAGACGCTGCTGTTCTCGGCGACGCTCGACGGTGCGGTCGACGTGCTCGTGCGCAGGTACCAGAAGGACCCCGTGCGCCACGACGTGACGCCGCCCGAGCGCGAGGACAACACCACCCACGTCTTCCTCGACACCAAGCGCGAAGCACGAGTGGACCATGTGCGCGACCTGGTCGTCGAGCACGGCTCCACTGTCGTGTTCTGTCGCACCAAGCACGGCGCCGACCGGCTCACCAAGCAGTTGGGCCGTGCCGGCATCAGCGCGGTGCCCATCCACGGCAACCGGAGTCAGGCCCAGCGCGACCGTGCGCTTGCCGCGTTCGCAGCCGGCCGGGTCAAGGCCCTCATCGCCACCGATGTCGCCGCCCGTGGCATCCACGTCGACGACGTCGGCTGCGTCGTGCACTTCGACGTCCCCGCCGATCCCAAGGACTACGTCCACCGTTCGGGCCGCACGGGCCGAGCCGGCGCAGCCGGCACGGTCGTCTCCCTCGTCACCGAGGCCGACGGCAAGGCGGTGCGGGACATCAAGCGGGCCCTCGGCCTGACCGCGTCCGAGGCGCCCGAGCGGACACGCCGTCCGGACAACAGCCAGCGCCGTCGGCCGCGGCAGCGGCGCAGAGCTGCGTAGGGAGTGCTAGTCACTCGGGCGTGGACTTCGACATCCCGCCCGAGATCCAATCGACCCTGACCGCCCTCGACGAGTTCATCGAGCGCGAGATCAAACCTCTCGAGGGGGCGGACGACAACGTCCGCTTCTTCGATCATCGCCGGGAGTGGGCCCGCACCGACTTCGACGCGGGCGGCACCCCGCGCAAGGAGTGGGAGGACCTGCTCGGCGAGATGCGGCGCAAGGCCGACGCCGCCGGCTGGCTGCGGCTTGCCCTCCCTGCCGAGTACGGCGGGCGGGACGCGTCGAACCTCGAGATGGCCGTCATCCGCGAGCACCTGGCCACCAAGGGTCTGGGCCTGCACAACGACCTGCAGAACGAGAGCTCCATCGTCGGCAACTTCCCGACGGTGCTGATGATGCGGGACTTCGGCACCGAGGAGCAGAAGGCGGAGTGGATGCCTGGCTTCCTCGACGGCAGCCGCCGCCTCGCCTTCGGGCTGACCGAGCCCGGCCACGGGTCCGACGCCACCTACATGGAGACCACGGGCGTGCGTGACGGCGATGAGTGGATGATCAGCGGCCAGAAGCGGTTCAACTCGGGGCTGCACCACGCGACCCACGACATCGTGTTCGCCCGCACCAACGGCGAGCCCGGCGACCCGGTTGGGATCACCGCCTTCCTCGTGCCCACCGACGCCGAAGGGTTCTCCGTCGACTTCTTCTGGTGGACGTTCAACATGCCCACCGACCATGCCGAGGTCACCATGACCGATGTGCGGGTTCCCGCGTCGGCGGTCTTCGGGCGGGTCGACCACGGACTGGACCTGGCCCAGCACTTCGTGCACGAGAACCGCATCCGCCAGGCGGCGTCGTCGCTGGGTGCGGCCCAGTTCTGCATCAACGAGGCCGTGGGCTACGCCAACGCCCGCATCACGTGGGGCAAGAAGCTGTCGACCAACCAGGGCATCCAGTTCCCGTTGGTCGAGCTGCACACCGAGGCGGCCATGCTGCGCCAGCTCATCCGGTCGACGGCGGATGCCATGGACCGGCGCCACCACATGGAGGTCACCCACCTGGTCGCCATGTGCAACTACCGGGCCAACCGCCTGGCGTGCGAGGCCGCGGACCGGGCCATGCAGACCTGCGGTGGTATGGGCTACAGCCGGCACATGCCGTTCGAGCACATCTACCGCCACCACCGCCGCTACCGCATCACCGAGGGCTCCGAGGAGATCCAGATGCGCAAGGTGGCCCAACAACTCTTCGGATTCGGGAGGAAATGATGGAGCTCCGCCAACTGGGCGACAGCGACCTGCACGTCTCGGAGATCAGCCTGGGATCGTGGCTGACCTACGGGGTCGGCGTGGACAGGGACCTCGGCGAGGCATGCGTGCGCCGAGCCTTCGACGTCGGCATCAACTTCTTCGACACGGCCAACGCCTACGGCGCGGCGCGGCGGAGTCATTCCTCGGCGAGGTGCTCGACGGCGTGGATCGATCGTCGTACGTGCTGGCCACCAAGGTGTTCTTCCCGATGTCGCGCGAGGACCGCGGCCTGTCGGCCGCCCAGATCCACAAGCAGTGCGACGCGTCCCTGGAGCGGCTGCGCACCGACTACATCGACCTTTACCAGTGCCACCGCTACGACCACGACACGCCGCTCGAGGAGACGATGGAGGCGCTCTCCGACGTCGTGCGCCAAGGCAAGGTCCGTTACATCGGCTTCAGCGAGTGGAGCCCCGCCAACATCCAGGCCGCCCTCGATCTGGTCGGCTCGGCCGGCGTGGAGAAGTTCGTGTCCAGCCAACCCCAGTACTCGATGCTGTGGCGCCGGCCCGAGCCCGAGGTGTTCCCCTTGTCGGCGGCCAACGGGATCTCCCAGATCGTGTGGTCGCCGCTCGCCCAAGGCGCGCTCACGGGCAAGTACGCACCCGGGTCACCGCCGCCCACCGACTCGCGCGCCGCCAGCGAGTCGATGGGCCAGATGATGGGCAACTGGACCAGCGACGAGGTGCTGGAGGCCGTGCAGCAGCTGCGACCCATCGCCGACGGCGCCGGTCTCACCATGGCCCAGCTCGCCCTGGCCTGGGTCCTGCGCGAGCCCAACGTCGCTTCGGCCATCATCGGCGCCAGCCGGCCCGATCAGGTGGACGACAACGCGGCCGCTTCCGGCGTCAAGCTCGCCGACGACGCCCTCGCCGCCATCGACGAGGTCCTCGCCCCCGTCGTCGCCTACGAGCCCGACTGAGAAGCGGCGGCTTCCACGACCCGGCCCACCGCGAGCAGGCGCTCCTCGGAGTTGTGGGGGCCGATGAGCTGGATGCTGGCGGGCAGGGGACCGTCGGTGAGGACGGGCAGGGCGAGGGAGGGCACCCCGGCCGCGTTGACGGGGAGGGCGAGGTCGGCCATCTCCAAGTTGGGCGGGTCGTCGATGCGGGGCGGGAACATCTTCAGCGTCGGCAGCGCTATGGCCTCGACCCGCTCGAAGGCGCCGGCCAGCTCGCGCCGCCACACCTCTTGCGCGCTCCGAGCCTCAGCGACCTGCTCGGCGGTGATGTGTTCGCCGAGACCGAGGAGGAACCGGACGTCCTCGCCGACGCTTGTGTGCGAGAGCAGGTGTTGATCGTTGGCGTACGCCTCGGCGATCAGGATGGTGCTGGCCGCGGTGCGCGACTCGTCCCAGCCTGGCAGCTCGATCGGGACGACCTCGATCTCGGCCGCGGCCAGGGCGCGGTCAACAGCCCGGTCGATGGCGGGATCCACGCCCGGGACGGTGAGCCGCCCGACGACGCGTGGGACGTCCTCGGAGACCGCGAACCCGGGCTCGAGCAGCTCCATGCCGATGATGAGGCCGGCGACGTCGCGGGCCATGGGTCCGATGGTGTCGAGTGATTCGGAGAGCAGCCAGACACCTTCCAGCGGCACGCGACCCCACGTCGTCTTGAGGCCTGCCGTGCCGCAGCACGCCGACGGTGTGCGCACCGACCCACCGGTGTCGCTGCCGTAGGCGACGTCCGCCTCGCCGCTACCGACCGCGACAGCCGAGCCGCTGGACGAGCCGCCGGGCACCAGCGCAGGGTCGAGGGGGTTGGTCGGTGTGCCGAACCACGGGTTGACGCCGGTGACACCGAGAGCGAGCTCGTGCAGGTTGGTCTTGCCGACGATGCGCGCGCCCGCCGCTCTCGCTCCGGCGAGGAGAGGAGCGTCGGCCTTGGCCGGCTCGGCGGCGTCGGCGACCGCCTTGCAGGCAGCCGTCGTCGGGACACCTTCCATGTCGATGAGGTCCTTCACCGCCAGTCGAGGACCGCTGCCCGAGGTGTCGAAGCGCTCGATGAAAGTCGCCATGAGCGCGCACCGTAGGCCACGATGGCGCCATGTACGAGTGGAGTGATGAGCACCTGATGGTGCGCGACGCCGTCCGCAGCTTCATCGAAGCGGAGATCAAGCCCAACCTCGAGGAGCTGGAGCACGGCGACACCCCGCCTTACGACGTGCTCAGGAAGCTGTACAAGACGTTCGGCCTCGACGCCATGGCGGCCGACGGCTTCGACCGCCAGATCGCGGCCGAGAAAGCGGGCGAACCGCGGGAGCGGGGCGGGGGCATGGGTGGTGGCGGCGCGGCCATGGCCATGATCCCGATCATCGAGCTGTGTCGCTACTGCCCGGGCATGGTGACAGCGATGGGCGTGAGCGTCGGGCTGACGTCGGCCGCGATCATGTCGAAGGGCACCACCGCCCAGAAGGAGCGCTGGGCCCGGGACCTGTTGACCCTCGACAAGGTCGGCTCGTGGGCCATCACCGAGCCGGACTCCGGGTCCGACGCCTTCGGGTCGATGAAGTCGACGGCCCGCCGCGACGGCGACGAGTACCTGCTCAACGGCTCGAAGACCTTCATCACCAACGGCCCGTACGCCGACACCATCGTCTTCATCTGCAAGCTCGACGAGGGCAACGATCCCAAGGACCGCAAGATCCTCAACTTCGTGCTCGATACCGGGATGCCCGGACTCGAGCAGTCCAAGCCACTCCGCAAGATGGGGATGCACAGCTCGCCCACCGGCCAGCTCTTCCTCTCCGACGTGCGGGTCGGCAAGGACCGACTACTGGGCGAGACGGAGGACATCGTTGGCGGCGGCCGCGAAGGGGCCAAGGAGACGTTCTCCATGGAGCGCACCGGCGTGGCGGCCATGGCGCTGGGCATCGTGCAGCAGTGCCTCGAGCTGTCCATCGACTACGCCAAGAACCGCGTGCAGTTCGGCAAACCCATCGGTGAGTTCCAGCTCATCCAGCTCAAGCTGGCCAAGATGGAGGTCGCCCGCCTGAACATCCAGAACCTCGTGTTCCGGCAGATGGAGATGGCGGCCGCGGGCAAGGGCATGAACCTGGCTGAGGCGTCGGCGTCGAAGCTGTATTCGGCCCAGGCGTGCATGGAGGTGGCGCTCGAGGCGGTGCAGCTGTTCGGTGGCAACGGCTACATGGCCGAGTATCAGGTCGAGCAGCTGGCCCGCGACGCCAAGGTGCTGCAGATCTACGCGGGCACCGACGAGATCCAGGTCAGCCAGATCGCCAGGAGCCTGCTGGCGTGAGCCTGCAACTCATCGGCGCCGGCATCGGGCGCACCGGCACCCACTCCCTGAAAATCGCGCTCGAGCAGCTTCTCGGCAGCCCCTGCTACCACATGATGGAGGTGTTCGGCCGGCCCGATGACGTGGCCCACTGGCACGCGGCAGCGAACGGGCAGATGCCCGACTGGGACGCCCTCTTCGAGGGTTACGCGGCCGCTGTCGATTGGCCTGCGTCGGCCTTCTGGCGCCAGCTGGCCGAGCACTACCCGGAGGCCCCCGTTCTCTTGTCGGTGCGCGAAAGTCCCGAGGCCTGGTGGAAGAGCGCCGATCGCACCATCTTCGAGGTGATGAAGGGCGAGGTGCCGCCGCCCGGCACGAACGCCTGGATGGACATGGCGACGGCCCTGTTCCACAACACCTTCGCCGACCCCCGCGACAAGGATGCGTGCATGGCCGCCTACGAACGCCACAACGCGGCCGTGCGCGAAGGCGTGCCCGCGAGCCGGCTCGTCGAGTGGCAGCCGGGCGACGGGTGGGACCCCATCTGCAAGGCCCTCGGCATCCCCGTCCCCGACGAACCCTTCCCCCACGTCAACAGCACCGAGGACTTCCGCGCCAACCTCGGCCTCGACGCCTGACCCCAAGTCAGCTGGGGTTGGGGTGTTCGCAGGCCTCGAGGACTCGGAGGAAGTTCAGGCCGAGGATGCCTTCGACGTCGGGGTCGGTGAAGCCGGCGGCGAGGAGGGCGCCGGTGACGAGCGGGAGGTCGGTCTCGCCGCGGTAGCCGGCCATGAGGCCGGGGACGCCGTTCATGTCGGTGCCCACGCACAGGTGGTCGGGGCCGACGAGGTCGGCGACGTGGCGGGCGTGGGCGACGAGGTCGGCCATGTCGCGCACGCCCTTGCCCCGGTGGTTGTAGGGCCACAGGCCGACGGTGCCGCCGGTCGAGGCGATGGCCCGCACCTCGTCGTCGCTCAGGAACCGCGGGAAGTCCTGGCGGGCCCTGGCGCCGGAGTGGGTGGCGACGACCGGCGCCGTCGTGCGCTCGACGACGTCGAACACAGTGCGCGTATCGGCGTGGGCCAGGTCGATGACGATGCCCGCGTCGTTCATGCTGCTCACGACGCGGCCGCCGAACGGGCTCAGGCCCTCCTCGACCTTCCTGCGCACGGGAATGGCGGCCGGCGCGACGTAGCGCTGCCAGGGCATGCACGTCGTGCCGATCTGGTTGTCGGCCAGGTGCACGATGGTCACGACGCGTACGCCCCGCTCCGCCCACTGGTTGACGCGGTCGACGTCGTGGTCCAGCGCGTCGCCGCCCTCGACCCCGAGCAACGCCGCGGGTCCATGACCCTGCGCGGCCCGTACCTCGGCGGCGGTGCGGACCACGCGCCCGTCCGCCCGCTCGATCTGGGCGACGGCGTCGTCGAGCTGGCGCTCGACCGCCGTCCACGCTCCGCCGCGGTACCAGCGGGTCACGGCCGGGTCGCCCACCGCCTTGACCACGACCACGTCGACGCCGGCCTGTCGCAGCACCGAGAAGGGCTCGTCGGACGGCATGGTCGTGCGGTTCACGAACCGGTACGCGGAGCGGAAGGGCTGGGGGATGAAGCCGAGGGCGTGGGTGTGGGTGTCGATCACCAGCGCCCGGTCGTGCAGCGAGGAAGCGCTCACCAGTCGAGGCAGTCCGGGTGCATGATCATGTCGAACGCCGTCCAGATCGTCTTGCTGAACGGGTAGAAGGCGAACGGGGTGGCGAGGACGACTGCCAACCCGATCACGATCAGTCTGCCCACCGGCGGATCGGGGAGGGTCGCGATGATGCTGATCGCGATGAACGCCACCGCCACCAGCTGGCTGACGCCGATGTTGATGACATAGGCACCGAGGAAGAACCCCTCCTCACGCTCGAACTTGTAGTTGCACCGCGGGCAGTGGGCCACCATGCGAAACCAGCCCTTGAACAGGCCGCCGCTCCCGCACCGGGGGCAGCGCAGCAGGATGCCGCGCAGCAGCAGCTGGAGCGGGCCGGGACGGTGGCGCGCGTCAGTCGCCAGCGCCCGACTCCCGCCACGGTTGGTTGCCGTACCGGTCGAGGTGGGTGACGTCGCCCACCGGCCGGCGGGTTGTCGGGCCGTAGCGCCCGCGCGGCCACCCGAGGGGCACGACGCAGCAGGGGTGCACCGACATGGGCAGGCCCAGGGCTCGGCGGGCGACGGTGGTGCTCCACAGCGGCAGGGTGATGAGCGACGCGCCGAGGCCCATGGCCCGGGCCGCCAGCAGCAGGTTCTGCACACTCGGGTAGATCGAGCCGTAGTAGGACGACACGGCGATGGGCGGCATCGGCACCAGCGGCACCCGGCTGCCGCGCAGGCAGGCGACCACCAGCACCGGCAGCTCGGTGAAGTGCTCCACCTGCCACCCGACGGCGCGCAGCACCTTGCTCATCGCCTCGTCGCCGCGTGTGACGCGTTCGCCGGCCCGCCCGTAGAGGGCCCACGCCCGCTTGTACTGCTTGGCGAGCGTCTCCTTTATGGCTTGGTCGCGGACAACGACCCACTCCCAGTTCTGGCCGTTGCTGCCGGTCGGCGCCTTGAGTGCGAGCTCGATGCATCGCAGCACGATGGCGTCGTCGACTGGGTCGGGGAGCAGCCGCCTCACCGCCCGCTGGGTCTGCATCGCCTGTTGCAGCGGCATGTCGAGCCCGGCGTCTACCTCGCCGAGGGTCCGCGCTGTCGTGGTCAGATCCGGCGTGGTCATGGCCGGACCATACCCTCTTGACTGTTACCGCTGGTAACGTTACTGTGGGTAACATGCCGACCGAAGGGAACCGTGACGCCGCGCGTGAGGCCCGCCGGGCCCAACGAGTGGAGCGCCACGCCCGCCGCCGCCAGCGCCACGATCACGTCGACCGCGACTCCCGTCGCCTGGCCCGCCGCGAGGAGCTGCTCGACGCCGCTGTCGAGGTCATCCGGCGTGACGGGCCGGCCGTGTCCATGGAGGTGATCGCGGCCGAGGCCGGCGTCACCAAGCCCATCGTCTATCGCCATTTCGGCGACCGCTCCGGCCTGGTGGCCGCGCTGGCCAAGCGGTTCACCGACGAGCTCATGGGAGCGCTGCAGTCCTCGCTCGAGCGCGACGCCGAGCCCCGGGACCTGCTGGTGGGCACCATCGACGCCTACCTCGCTTTCGTCGAGAAGGAGCCCAACCTCTACCGGTTCGTCGTGCAGCACGTGGACGCCGGGGCCGAGGAGCTCAGCGGCTTCGTCCGCCAAGTGGCCAAGGAGGTGGCGGTGGTCCTCGGTGAACGCCTGCGCGAGATCGGGTACGACTCTGGTGCGGCCGAACCATGGGCCTACGGCCTCGTCGGCATGGTGCACCTGGCCGGTGACTGGTGGGTGGACAGCGGGGCCATGCCACGTGCCCGGCTCGTCGAGTACCTCACGACGCTCGTCTGGGACGGCTTGGACCGCGTCGAGAACGCGGGTGCGGGATGATCGCGGCCGCGGCCGACGTCGCCACCAAGGGCACCGACAGCTGGACGCCGATGATCGGCTTGCTCGGCGTGTTCGTCGTCATCGTGACCCTCCTCACCATCCGGGGTCGATCCGACGCCGAGACCCGCTCGGCCCGCTTGCTGCTGCGACCGGCGAACAGGCTGGAGAAGCTCACCGGCATCCCCGGCTGGGCAGCCGTCACCATCGGCATCGGCCTCTACGGGCTGCTGGTCGCAGGCGCGGGCTTCTACAGCGACGTGTCGTGGCACATCGCCTTGGGCCGCGACAAGGAGCTCTTCACTGCGCCGCATACCGAGATCGTTCTCGGTCTCGTGCTGCTCTTCCTCGCCGCCGCGGCCGGAGTCGCGGTGGCATCGCTGAGCAAGGTCGAGACGAAGCTGCGCTGGCGGGGCCTGCGCGTGCCGTGGTCGACCATCCCACTGGGCTTGCTCGGCGCGTCGGCGGTGATGGGGTTCCCGCTCGACGACGTGTGGCACGCCAAGTACGGCATCGACGTGACCATGTGGAGCCCGACCCATATGCTGATGATCCTCGGCGCGTCCTTCAGCGGGCTGGCGTCGTGGATGGTGCTGGCCGAGGCGGGTGTGTCGCCCCGACGGTCGCGCTGGGCCCGCGGCGTGCATGTCGTCGCCGCGTGGCTGACGCTGCAGGGCCTGGTCGCGGCCCAGGGTGAGTTCTCCTTCGGGGTGCCGCAGTTCCAGCAGCTGTACCTGCCCGTGCTGATCTGTCTGGCGGCCGGCTTCGCTCTGGTCGCATCGCGTCTGGTGCTCGGCCCGTGGTGGACCCTCGGCATCGTGGTCGTCAACTTCGTGCTGGAATCCACCAACGCGTTGAACTTCACCGGCGGCGACGGCTTGGTGCAGACCCGCGCCGGTGGCACCTACATCGTCTCTGCCATGGTCGTCGAGGTCGTCGCCCTGGTGTGGGGGACGAAGCCCCGCCTTCGCTTCGCGCTCCTGTCCGGCCTCGGCGTGGGCACCATCGGTCTTGCGGGGGAGTGGCTGTGGAACCAGGACGCCTACCAGCCGTGGCGGGCCAGCCTGCTGCCCGACGCCCTCATCCTCGGCGTGCTGGTGGCCGTCGGCGCGGCCGTGCTCGGCGCCGCCTTCGGCAGCGCAGTGGCGCGCGAGTCCAGTCACGGCATCCCCCGTCGGGTCCTGGTGCTGGCGGCGGTGGCCGTGCTCGTCGCTCTGGTGTGGCCCTTCCCGCGCGGGGTGGGCGACGTGACCGCGGACATGGCAGTGCAACCCGTCGCTGACGGCAACGTCACGGTGACGGTGACCCTCGACCCGCCTGATGCGGCCGACGATGCGCGGTGGTTCCAGGCCAGTGCGTGGCAGGGCGGAAGCCTCGTCCTGTCGGAGATGCACGAGATCGAGCCGGGGACCTACCGCACGCAGAAGCCGGTGCCCGTGACCGGACGGTTCAAGACGCTGCTGCGTCTCCACCGCGGCTCAGAGATGATGGCCGTGCCCGTGCGTCTGCCCGCCGACCCCGAGATCGGCAAGGGAGAGATCCCCGCCGAGGACCGTCAGGTCCAGTTCGTGAACGAGCGGCGCTACCTGCTGCGGGAGACCCATGGCGGGGCCGCGTGGTTCGCGGTGCTCGTCTACATCCTGCTCGCGTTCGTGGCCATCGCATGGGTCACCGCCTTCGTCGTGGTGAGCCAGCGGGTGCGACGGCCGTCAGCCGACGATGACGCTCCCGGTCATGTTGGCGTGCCGGGCGCAGTGGTAGGCGAAGGTGCCCGGGCTGTTGAAGACGTGGCTGTAGCTCATGGTGGTCGTCAGGTCACCTGAGTTCCAGGCTGGCGACGCGCCGTCGCCCGTCCACGTGTGCAGCGCAGCGTCGTTGTTGGTCGCGGTGACTGTGGTGCCAACCGCGACGCGCAACGTCTGCGGCGCGAACGCAAAGTTCTGGATGGTGATCGTCGGCGGTTGTGTCGTCCGTGGCTGGGTGGTGGTCGCGGGCGTCGCCGGGGGCTGGGTGGGCGCCGCCGCCCGCGTCGGCGCCGCCGTCGTGACGGCAGCGGCCTTGGCGGCCGTTGTCGCGACCGCCGCGATCGTGCTCGTGGTCGTCTCGGCTGGGGCCGCGCTCGTGGTCGAGGGCTCCTCGCTCGTCGTGGGTGACGCACGGGCCGCCAACCCGGTCTGATCCGTGTCGCGCCCGCCTGAGCTGCAGGCGCCGAGGAGCAGGGCGACCGACATCACGGCCGCCCTGCCGGCTCTAGTAGCCACTCGGCGCGGACGTGGTCGCTGCCGACGACGCGCCCGCGGTTGCCCCCTCCTTGGTGAAGACGGCGCCCTGCATGCCGCCGCCCTGGTGGAACCGGCAGAAGAACGCGGTCGCATCCGCGGTGGGCACGGTGATCTCCACCGTGGCCGTCTCTCCCGGCTTCAGCTCCTTGTCAACGCCGAGCGCAGTGCTGGTGAACGTGTGAGAAGCCGCGCCCTCGTTCTTGAGCAAGACGGTCAGCTTCTGGCCCGCCGTCGTCTTCACGAACGTGGGCTTGAAGTAGAAGTCGTCCGCTTCTACTTCCAGGTCGGCCGCGCCGGTGGCGTCCTTGGTGCCCTCGTCGTTGACCTTGCCCGACAACGTCACCGGCGCCTCCGAAGCGGCCGTGTCGGCGGTGTCGGCCGCCGTCGTGTTCGTCGCCTCGGTCGTGTTGTCGTCGCTCCCGCATGCGACCAGGCCCAGCATCACCAACAGCGCGGCAACCAACAGCTTGCGCATTCGATCCTCCTCGTCGTCCTACGGGTACTACGGGCGAGGGGGGCGAATGGCTTTGGCAGTTGAGGGGGAATTGACAATCCCACGGCGGGGCCCGACCGTAGATCCCACTGTGTGGGCCGCTCCCGACGACGCGTTGCTGGCCGGCATGGCGGCGGGGGACCGTGATGCGGTCGTCGCGTTCATCCGCCGGTTCCAGCGCCGCGTCTTCGGCCTGGCCGTGGCCGTGGTCGGCGATCCCACCCTCGCGGAGGACATCGCCCAGGAGGCGTTCGTGCGGGCGTGGCGGAACGCGGGCACCTTCGACGCCCGTCGGGGCTCGGTCACGAGCTGGCTGCTCACCGTGACCCGCAACCTGGCCATCGACGCCATCCGGGTGCGCCGAGCCGAGCCGGTGGATCCCGACATCCTGCTCGCCATGCACCTGCCGTCCCACGACCCCACGCCCGTCGACGTCGCCGTGGCCCGTGAGGATGCCAGCCGCCTGGCCGCCGCCCTGCGGAGACTGCCCGAGGACCAGCGGCGAGCCGTGGTGCTGGCGGGCATCGGCGGTCGCACGGCTCGCGAGGTCGGCGAGATCGAGAACGTGCCGCTCGGGACAGCCAAGACGCGCATCCGCTCGGCGATGCTCAAGCTGCGCGACTCCCTCCTCACGGAGCACGAGGGTGACTGAGCACGAGCGCGTTCAGGAGGTGGCGGCCGAGCTGGCGCTCGGGCTGCTGAGTGGACCGGATCGGGCCGACGCGCTCGCCCATCTGGAGACGTGCGCCGAGTGCCGCACGACGGTCGAGGAACTGGCCGATGTGGCCGACCGCATGCTGCTGCTCGGGCCCGAGACCGAACCGCCTGCGGGGTTCGAGCAGGTCGTCTTGGCGCGTCTCGAGGGCAGGGAGCCGCGACGGCCCCGTCGTCGCCTCGTGCTCGCCGTCGCCGCTGCCCTCGCCTTCGTCCTCGGCGGCGTCGCTGGCGCGCTCGTCGTGCGCGACCGGACCGGGAGCCGTCTCGACCACGAGTACGTGGCCGCCCTCGAGGAGCTCGACGGTCGGGCACTGGCCGCGGCCCGGTTGCGGGACCCGTCCGGGCAGCAGGTGGGCCAGCTCTTCCTGTACGAAGGCGCCACGTCGTGGCTCTTCGTCACCATCGACGACGCCCGCTCTCCGGCCGACGGCGCGCTCACCGTCGAGCTGAGGTTCGAGGACGGACGCCGGGTGCTCGTGCCTGGCTTGCGCCTGACCGCGGGGCGGGGCTCGCTGGGCACGACCGTCACCTTGCGCCTGCGTGACCTCGACGGCGTTCGGGTCCTCGACGCCGCCGGGCGACCCCGCTACAAGGTCGAACGACCGCGCTGACGGGTTTCTCGGGGTCATGACCCGGCAAATCGCCCAAAACCTTCGAAGGTTGCTCAAGCGGCGCGTCGCCACGCCGATGCTTGCAAGGTGGACGAGGGCGTCAGGAGAGCAGCGGGACGGCAGGGAGCGGCACTGTTCCTGGCCGCCGGGATCATCACCCTCCTCGAGATCCCGCTCAAGACCGGCTCGGGCGGGCTGCCCGTGGCGCCAGCGCTCACCGGACTCATCGCTGTCGTCGGGGGCGTCGTCACCTGGTTGCTCCCGTGGCACCGTTGGTCCGGGCGGGCCCTCCTGGTGCCGGCCACCGGTGCCCTCGTCCTGATCTGGTCCGGCAACGCGTTCGGCGACCCCGACCCGTACACCTATTCCATCTACTTCGTGGTGCTCTTCGCGTGGCTCGGACTCAGCCAGCCACGCGGGACAGCGCTGCTGGTGGCGGTGCCGGCCGCGGTCGCCTATGTGACACCCCTGTTCAGCTCGCGTCTGCACGACCCCAGCGCGTGGCCGACGGTCTTCGTGGCCGTGCCCGTCTGCGTGCTCGTGAGCGAGACCATCTCGCGTGCCGTCGCCAGACTGGGCGCGTCGCGAGACCTCGACGCGCGCCGGGTCGGCGACCTCGAAGCGATCGTGGGCGCGGCCGCCCTTCTGCAGGCGGAATCCGATCCGAACGAGCTCGGTCCCATGCTCGCCCGCGTGGCGACGAGCATCCTCCACGGACAGGAAGCGGTCGTGCTGCTCGAGGACGGTCATGGTGGGCGACTCACCGCCGGCACCCACGCCGGCGACAACAGCACGGTCACCCTGCCCCCACTCGATGCAGTCGACGAGGCATTGCGCGAGGGTCACCCTGTCCACCACGCCGACACCCTGGTCGTTCCTCTGCGCGGGGCGAGCGGAGTGCTGGGAGCCGTCGCGGTGCGATTCGCTCCCGGCACGGTGCTCGACTCATTCTCCTTCCACGCCGCCCAGCTGTTCGGGTCGCAGGCCGGCCTCGCCCTCGAGCAGCAGCGCGCCATTGAGCAGCTGACGGTCGAGGCCCTGGAGGATCCTCTCACGCGTGTGGGCAACCGTCGGCGCGGTGCGGCCCTCCTGAAGGCGCTGGAGCCCAATGACGCCGTGGTGCTCATCGACCTCGATCAGTTCAAGCTCGTCAACGACACCGCCGGCCACGCCGCGGGCGACCGCGTGCTCGTGATGCTGGGGGACTATCTCCGCGAGGCGGCGCGTGACGCCGACGCCATCGCCCGCTACGGCGGCGAGGAGTTCCTGCTCGTGCTGCGGGCGGCCGGCGACTCTGCCGCCGGGGCCATCAACCGCCTGCTCGATGGCTGGCGGGACCTGCGCCCGCTCACCACGTTCAGCGCCGGCGTCGCCGTACATCGAGCCGGCCGCTCGCCCGCCGCCACCCTCGGCCGGGCCGACGCCGCCCTCTACCGCGCCAAGCGCTCGGGCCGCGACCGCGTCTGCCAGGACGCGGCCGAGGAGACCGTCTAGGACTCCGGCGCGGCCGTCGCCTTGGCCGCCGCCTTCTTGGCGGGGGCCCGCTTCTTCTTGACTGGTTCGCCGTGGTCGTGCACGTGGGCCTCGCCCTGGTGCTCGCTCTCGAAGTTCTCGTGCGGCCAGTGGCTGTGCTTGACGGCCGTGTGGTCGTGCTCGTGGGTGTGGGCCGAGCTGAGGTGGTCGAACCCGCCGGTCATGGGGTTGTGGTTGTGCGTCAGGTGGTAGTGCTCGTGGCTGTGCACGAGCGCCTCGTGCTCATGGGTCTCCCAACGTTGCTCGAGCTCGCCCTCGGGCATGGGTCCTCCTCCAATCGACGACAGGAAGTGCCTACCCAGCGGAGGGGTCAGGTCACACGGGCTGGGTCGCGACGCCGGCCAGGCTGGAGATGGCCACACCCCGCCTGCCCTCGCGCAGCACGTTGCGGTCGAGCCCGTTGGTGAGGTAGCACAGCGAGATACCCGACTCGGGGTCGGCCCACGCCAGCTGGCCGCCTGCGCCCGGGTGGCCGAAGGCGCGGGGCGAGACGGTGCGGCCCATGGAGCGCATGTGCGACTTGCCGTCGTCGCCCGCGACCATGACGCCGATGGTGCGGTTGCACGGCGCGCCGAGCATGAGGGCGTCGGGGAACGTGCACCGCACGGTGCCGGTGGCGTCGGCCAGCACGTCGTCGTCCCAGATGCCGCCCGGGTTGTGCAGCAGCGCCTGGTAGAAGAGCGCCATGTCGGCGGCCGTCATGACGCCGCCGCCGCCGGGGACGCCGACCGCCATGCTCGCGGGCTCGTTGAATCGCAGCAGGGCCTCGTCGGTGACCTCGCCGAGATTGAGCGCACCCAGGCCGATGGCGGCCAGCTCGTCGGGCCCGGGCGGGTCGCCGACGCTCGCCAGACGAGCGATGTCCTGCTGCGCGTCCTCGGGGATGCCGAGGCCCAGTTCCAGACCCAACGGCATGGCGATGCGGGAGCGGATGAACGCGCGGTAGTCGTCCCCCGCAGCCCGTTCGATCAGCTCGGCCAGCACCCAATGGGCCGAGGTGGCGTGGTACTCGAAGCGCGTGCCCGGCTCCCAGTTCAGGCGCCATTTGGCGAACGCCTCGAGCCGCTTGTCGCGCGACGCCCAGTTGGGAGGCCCGAGGGGCGCCAGAGGAAACCCCGAGGTGTGCAGCATCACCTGCTCGATGGTGATGACGTCCTTGCCGTTCGAACCGAACTCGGGAATGACGTCGGCCACCCGTGCCGAGACGTCGAGCTTGCCCTCGCCGATGAGGATCCAGACCGCGCTGGCCACGATGGCCTTGGTGGCGCTGAACACGACGTAGCGCGTCGTGGGCTGGGCGTCGCCCACTGTCTCGAAGGCGGCGAGCTTGCCGTCGCGCGCCAGCGCCAGCTGGCACGACGGCAGCAGCCCTTCATCCACCTCCCGACGGATGCGCGTGAGCAACGCGTCGAGGCGTTCGGGGACGACGCCGAGGGACTCGGGCTTCTCGATGCTGTACGGGGCGGGCACATCGCGACCCTACTGAGCTAGGAAGTGGCCATGCCCAAAGTCGCCATGATTGCCAAGCTCACCGCTGCCGAAGGCAAGCGCGAGGAGCTCGCCGCTGTCCTCGAGAAGATCTTCCCCGCGGTGGAGCAGGAGGACGGCACCGAGGCCTACATCCTCAACGAGGACCTGGGCGACGACAACGTCCTGTGGTTCTACGAGCTGTACCGGGACAACGACGCCCTCGGTGCCCACGGCTCGAGCGACGCCATGAAGGAGATGCTCGGCGGCCTCGGTGGGCTGGTCGGCGCCGCGCCCGAGATGCACATGATGCAGCCCCGTCGTGCCAAGGGCCTCGCCATCTGAGCAGCACGGGCGTAGCCTCGTTGTAGGCAACAGAGAGGAGGTCGCGATGCGTCGCTACCTCGTGGTGGCCAACCGCACGCTGGGCGGGGAGCACCTGCTCGACGCCGTGCGCCAACGCATGCAGGAAGGCGAGTGCACGTTCCACATCGTCGTCCCCGCCAGCCACCCGTCATCGACCTGGTCCGAGGGCCAGGTGCAGGCCCAGGCCCGTGAGCGCCTCGGTGATGCGCTCGCTCGCTTCGCCGAGCTGGGAGCGACGGCGACGGGGGAGGTGGGCGACGCCAGTCCGGTACGCGCCATCGGCGACGTGCTGCTGCAGGAGCCGATCGACGAGGTCATCCTCTCGACGCTGCCAGCCGGCCCGTCCCGCTGGCTGCGCCAGGACGTCGTGCACCGCGTCCAACGCAACTACGAAGTCCCCGTCGTCCACATCGTGGCCCAACCGGAGCCCGCCGCCCACTGACTCATCTCGTTCTTTGGCGCGCTACCCCCGATATATGGGGGCTACGCGCCAAAGAACGAAGGCTCTGGGGTCAGGCCTTGGGGTGGACGTCGTAGATCAGCTCGCCGCCCTCGTCGCGGCGTTCGGCCAGGCCGGCCAGCCGCAGGTGCTCGAGGTGGGCGTAGGTCTCGCTCTCGGCCATGAAGCCCCACCGCTGCTTGCGGAACAGGTGATGGGAGAACTCCGTCACCGTCGACGGCCCGAGTGACGCCGAGAGCTCGCGCAGCTTGTCCATGCGTTCGTCGTGGTGGGCCTTGATGCTGTCGACCCGGCCCTGGAGGTCGGCGAAGGGATGGCCGTGGGCGGGCAGCACGGTACGCACGTCGGACAGCGCCGCCACCTTGTCGAGCGAGTCGACGAAGCCCTTCAACGGGTCGCGCCCCGATCCGACGCCCGCGATGTGCGGCGTGATGGTGGGCAGCACATGGTCGCCCGACAGGAGGAGCCCGCCCTCGGGGTCGTAGAGGCACAGGTGATCGAGGGTGTGGCCCGGCGTGTGGACCGCGAACCACTCCCGTCCCGCCAGCTTGATCACGTCGCCGTCCTTGAGGCGGTTGGTGGGCTTGGGCGGCACGAACAGCTTGAGCACCGGCAGGCGCATGACGCGGAACATCATCCGGCGCTTGAACGGCGGCCGCATCCCAACCGTGCCCCACGGGGTCTTGTCCATGGGGCTGCCGACCATGAGGTCCTCGGGGTCGACCTCGTCGAGCTCGCCGTGGTCGTGACCGTGCATGAACGGGTTGTGGAAGGCGGCGTGGGTGACGAGCTCGGCGCCCGACGCTTCGACCAGGCGCCCGGCCGTCCCGAAGTGATCGGGGTGCGAGTGGGTGACGATGACGGTGTGCACGTCAGCCGGCTTCAGCCCCGCCTGACCCAGCCGCTTCTGCACCGCCCTCCACGTCGACGGGCCCGGCAGCCCGGGGTCGACGACGGCCACCCCGCGGTCGTCCTGCAGCGCGTACATGTTGACGTGACCGAGCCCCGGCATCTGGATCGGGAGCTGCATGCGCAGCACGTTGGGGGCAACCTCGGTGACCTCGTCGGAGGCGTCTTCCTGCTCCTGCTTGCGCGGCCGCTCCACGGCGGCGACGATACTTGACCGACCGGTCAATTAAAGGGGTTCTGATGCGGCTGAGCACGCAGGTTGGATACGCAGGCGGGATCAAGGAAGGGGCCGAGCAGGTCGCCGACCTGGAGAAGGCGGGCCTGGACATGGTCTGGGTGGCCGAGGCCTACGGCGTCGACGCCGTCAGCGTCATGGGCTACATCGCGGCCAAGACCGAGACCATCCAGATCGCCTCGGGCATCCTGCCGATCTACTCCCGTACGCCGACGCTCATGGCCATGACCGCAGCCGGCATCGACCTGCTCTCCGGTGGTCGGTGCGTCCTCGGCCTCGGTGCCTCGGGGCCCCAGGTCATCGAGGGCTGGCACGGCGTCCCCTACGACAAGCCCCTCGGCCGCACTCGGGAGATCATCGAGATCTGCCGCCAGGTGTGGCGCCGCGAGCGCGTGCAACACGACGGTCCCTCCTACCGCATCCCGCTGCCGGCCGACCAGGGCACGGGCCTGGGCAAGCCGCTCAAGATGATCACCCACCCGCTGCGCGACAGCATCCCGATCTACGTGGCCGCCATCGGCGCCAAGAACGTGGAGATGACGGCCACCGTCGCCGACGGGTGGCTGCCGATCTTCTTCGTCCCCGAGAAGGCCAAGGACGTGTGGGGCGACTCGCTGGCCAAGGGCGCGGCCAACCGTGACCCGAGCCTGGCGCCGCTCGAGGTGGTGGCCGGCGGCATGGTCGCCATCGGCGACGACGTGGCCCACCTGCGCGACTTCGGCCGGCCCATGGTCGCCCTCTACGTCGGCGGCATGGGCGCGCGCGGCAAGAACTTCTACAACGACCTGGCCTGTCGTTACGGCTACGAGAAGGAAGCCAAGGAGATCCAGGACCTCTACCTCGACGGCAAGAAGGACGAGGCGGCTGCACTGGTTCCCGACGACCTGCTCGAGGCCATGGCCCTCGTCGGACCCGAGGGCTACGTGAAGGAGCGCATCGCCGCCTACAAGGAGGCGGGTGTGACGGTGCTCAACGTGACGCCCATGGGTCCCGACCCCGCCAAGGTGCTGGAGCAGGTCAAAGCTTGGGCCGAGTAGCCGCCCGAAGTCGACGCAGCACCAACCAACACGCGACCGCCGCGGCCGCCACTCCGGTGGCGGCCGTGCTCGCGCCGGTCGGCGGGAGCCCGCCGCCCGCGCCGGTGGCCACTGGCGCCGGAGCAGGCGAGGGCGCGGATGTGGGCGGCCCCTGGGGCCGGGTGTAGACGTCGGCGCCGAACGCGACCAAGCCGGTCTGGGCCGCGTAGCCCAAGTGCTCGAGCCCGAACAGGTCCTCCATCGAGCGCAGTAGCGAGTAGTGGTTGTAGGGGATCTCGGTGACGCTGCCGGGCGCGATGAACGGGGACAACAGCACCGAGCCCGTGCGCCCGCCGCCCGGACCGGTGATGCCGGGCAGCGGCGTGTTGGGTCCCGTCGGCTCGGCGCAGCACGCCGACGCGTCGGGGGAGCCGCCGGCCGCCTCGGCCTCGTCGTAGGTGACGATGAGCAGGCCGTCCTTCTTGAACGCAGGCGACGCGAGGATGCGCGGCACCCACTCCTTCAGGAACTCGTCCTCGCCCGCCAGCCCACCCTGCTGCGCGCTGTTGACGCAGGGGTCGTCGTGCCCGTCGTGGCACAGGTCGGGCGTGATGAAGCTGTAGTTGGGTGTGGTCGACTCGGCGACCAGATCGGCGGTGAGGGCGCTGAGGTCGACCACGCGCGCCTTGCACTGCGGGTCGTCGTCGATGATCGAGTGGAAGTACATGAACGGGTTGTGCCGCGTGGCGTACTGGTCGCCCGCCTCGGCCTGCTGGGTGTCGTCGGTGGTGTTGAGGGCAGGGTGGCGGCAGGGCGTGCCCATATCCTCCATGTAGCCCTTCCACGTCAGGCTCTTGGCCTCGAGCTGGTCGGCGATGGTCAGGGCTGCGGGCGGATAGACGCAACCCGTCCCGACGAACTGACCGTCGAGGGGCGACGCCACACCGACGAACTCCGTGTAGTTGATGCAGTCGGCCTGGGTCTGGGGGTTGGGCGCTTGGCCGCTCACCATGGTGATGTAGTTGCCGAGACTCAGGTGGCTCGTGCCGTAGTACTCCTTCATGAGCAGGCCCTGAGCCACCAGCTCCTTGGCCAGGTAAGGCGCGGGGGAGTCGGGACCGAACGTCTCGTCGTAATTCTTGTTCTCCATCACGATGATGAAGACGTGCTTGATGCCGGGGACGGCCGCGGTCGCCGGTGCGGGTGACGAGACAACGGCAACAATCGCCAGGCTCGCGCCCAGCATCCCTCGCCTCACTTGAACAGCGCGGTGCGGTAGTACGCCAGCTCGGCCACGCTCTCGCGGATGTCGTCGAGGGCGCGGTGGCCGCCCGCCTTCTGGGGCGCGGCCTTGTAGGCCTCGGGCGTCCAGCGCCGGGCCAGCTCCTTCACCGTCGAGACGTCGATGGAGCGGTAGTGCAGGTACTCCTCGATCTCGGGCAGGTGGAGCGCGAGGAAGCGGCGATCGGTGCCGATGGAGTTCCCGCACAGGGGCACGCTGCGCGGCTCGGGGACGTGCTCCTTGATGAAGGCGAGCGTCTGGGCGCCGGCGTCGTCGAGCGAGACGGTCGACGTGGCGATGGCCTCGAGCAGCCCACTGCGGGTGTGCATCTGCTTGACGTAGTCGTCCATGGCCAGCAGCGCCTCGGGCGACTGGTGCACGACCAGGTCGGGACCCTCGGCGACGATGGCGAGATCGTCGTCGGTCACGAGCGAGGCGATCTCGACGACGACGTCCTTGGCCGGGTCGAGCCCGGTCATTTCGAGGTCCATCCACACAAGCACAGCGAGGATCGTAGATTTCAGAGCGCCGTGCTCGACATTCCTGTGCTCCGCCTCGACCCCGACCTGCCCCTGCTCGCCTACGCGCGGACAGGTGACGCGGGTGCTGACCTGCTGGCGCGCGAGGACGTCGTGCTCGAGGCGGGCGGGGGCCGGGCCCTCGTCGGCACCGGCATCGCCCTCGCCATCCCCGAGGGCTACGCCGGCTTCGTCCAGCCCCGGAGCGGCCTGGCCCTGCGCCACGGCGTGACGTGCCTCAACACGCCCGGGCTCATCGACGCCGGCTACCGCGACGAGATCCGGGTGCTGCTCGTCAACACCGACCCGCACGAGCCGTACAAGGTGGCGCGCGGCGACCGCATCGCCCAGCTCGTCATCCAGCGTGTCGAGCAGGCCGCCTTCGCGGCAGTCGACGAGCTGCCCACATCCGAGCGGGGCCTGGGCGGCTTCGGCCACACGGGGAAGTAGATGCCCGAGCTCCCCGAAGTTGAAAGTCTCACCAAGTACCTGGCCGAGCAGGCGACCGGTCGCACAATCGAGAAGGTCGAGGTGGCGGCCATCTCCGCCCTCAAGACCTTCGACCCACCCGTGGACGCGCTGGTGGGTCTGGAGATCACCGGCTGCACCCGGCGCGGGAAGTACCTGCAGCTGCATGTCGACCCGTACTGGCTCGTCCTGCACCTGGCGCGTGGCGGCTGGGTGAAGTGGCGGGACGACATGAAGCCGAGCAAGCCGACCCGACCGGGCAAGGGCCCGCTCGCGCTGCGGGTGCGGCTGTCGGGCGGAGCGGGCTTCGAGGTGACGGAGATGGGAACGGAGAAGCGCCTGGCGGTCTGGGTCGTCCGCGACCCGATGGACATCGAGCACGTCGCCACCCTCGGGCCCGATGTCCTCGACGCCTCCTTCGACGCGGCCGCCCTCGGCGCGTTGCTCGACGGCTCCACCGCCCAGATCAAGAAGGCCCTCACCGACCAGCGCCTCATCGCCGGCGTCGGCAACGCCTATTCCGACGAGGCGCTGCACGTGGCGAAGCTGTCGCCCTTCAAGACCGCGGGCAAGCTCAGCGCCCAGGAGGTCGAGCGGCTGCACGCCGCGCTGCGCGAGGTGCTCACCGACGCCGTCGGGCGGTCGGCCGGGCTGCCCGCTGCCGGTCTCAAGGCCGAGAAGAAGAGCGGCATGCGGGTCCATGGGCGCAAGGGCGAGGCCTGCCCCGAGTGCGGCGACACCATCCGTGAGGTCGCCTTTGCCACCAAGTCCCTGCAGTACTGCGCCACCTGCCAGACGGGCGGCAAGCCCCTCGCCGACCGGCGCATGAGCCGCCTCCTCAAGTAACACCGCTGTTTTCAGGGAATTCACGCGAACCGGACACGGGGCGTCACGGTTCCGCGTAGCCTTGTTGTTTCGCCGTTCGAGCTATGGGGGTTCGACGATGCAACGACTGACCGGACTGGACGCGACGTTCCTCTACATGGAGACGCCGAGCATCCACATGCACGTGGCGTCGACCGCCGTCTTCGACCCGACCACCGTGCCTGGTGGCTACTCGTTCGACAAGGTCAAGCAGCTGGTGGAGGAGCGTCTCCCACTGCTCCCGCCGTTCCGGCGAGTGGTCAAGCCCATTCCCTTCGAGCTGCACCACCCCCTGTGGCTCGAGGACCCGCATTTCGACCTCGACTACCACGTGCGCCGAGCCGCCCTGCCCGCCCCCGGCGGCCCCCAGGAGCTGGCCGAGTTCGCGGCCGAGGCCATGAGTCGGCCCCTCGATCGCAACCGTCCCCTCTGGGAGATGTATGTGATCGAGGGCTTGGAGAACGGCTTCATCGCGACGGTCACCAAGGTGCACCACTCCGCCATCGACGGCGTGTCGGGTGCCGAGCTCACGGTGAACCTGCTCGACCTGCAGCCCGAGCCCGCCCCGGTGCCCGAGCCCGAGACGCCGTGGGAGCCCGACAAGATCCCGTCGGACATCGAGCTCGTCGGCTTCGCCATCAGCTCGCTCATCCGCCAGCCCGTCCTGGGCTTCAAGGCGGCGCGTCGCACCATCGAGACGGTGCTCAACACCCGCAGGCGCAACCGCCAGCCGGACATCACGCCTCCCCCGGGGTTCTTCTCCGCGCCCCGGTCGTCGATCAACTGCTCCATCACCCCGTGGCGCCGCGTGGCGTTCACCGAGGTCACCCTCGACGACATCAAGATGATCAAGAACGCGCTGGGCGGCACGGTGAACGACGTGGTGCTCGCCCTCTGCTCGGGCGCCCTGCGCCAGTACTTCAGCGATCGCGGCGAGACCCTCGAGTCGTCACTGCAGGCCATGGTGCCCATTTCGGTGCGCACCGAGGACCAGAAGGGCGCCATGGGGAACCAGGTCTCCTCGCTCCTCGTGTCGCTGGCGAGTGACATCGACGAGCCGGTGGAGCGACTGCACGCCATCAGCCAGGGCACCACCGGCGCCAAGGAGCAGGAGAAGGCGATCAGCGCCGCCACCCTCGCCAGCGAGTGGGCCGAGTTCGCGGCGCCGGCGCTGGCGGCCCGTGCCGCCCGGCTCTACTCCCGCACCAAGGTCGCCGACCGGGCCCGTCCGCTGTTCAACGTGACCATCTCCAATGTGCCCGGCCCCAACTTCCCCCTCTACTCGGCCGGCGCCCGCATGGTGGCCATGTACCCCATGGGACCGATCGCCGACGGAGCCGCCCTCAACATCACGGTGATGAGCTACATGGGCAGCGTCTACTTCGGGCTCGTTGCCGACCGCGACGCCGTGCCCCAGGTCAGCGACATCGCCCGGCACATCGAGGCTGCGTTGAGCGAGCTCAAGAAGGCAGCTGATCAGGCAACGGGAGCGCCGGCCGCCACCTGACCCGACGCCTAAAGGTTGACGGCAGATCCGCCGATACCGAGGCCGGTGACAACTGTCCCGGATCCTGCGCGCCCTCGTGCTGCCAAGGTCCGCGGGTGGACGCGGGTGCGTCGAGTGCTGGTGCACCAACTGCGCATGACCGGCCTATTGGCAGGTGTGGTGCTGCTGGTGATCGGCGGCCTTGCGGCCCGCGACGACAACCGCAGCAAGGGCAAGGCACAGATCGACCGCGTGCTCACCACGCGTGCGGCCGAGGAAGCAGCGGCGGTCGAGGCGTATTTCGAGCGGGCGCGGGCCATTGTGCTGCTGATGTCCCGCAACCCGGCCGTCGTCCAGACGTTGAGCGATGCCGATGCGGGCCGCGACGCACGCTCCGGCGCGGGCGTGAATGCGGCGCTGGCCTACCTGCAGGACCTGTATCCCGAGAGCATCGGGGAGACGTGCATCATTCGGCGCTCAGGTGAGGAGCTGGCGCGGATCGTGCACGGCGGCCCCGCGTCGCCCACCGACCTATCGCCGGACGAGTCCGCCAATCCCTTCTTCGCGCCGACGTTCGCCCACGGCCTCGGCGTGGTGCGCCAGCAGTCGCCCTACGTGTCACCCGACACCGGCGAGTGGGTCGTCTCCAACTCGACGGTGGTCGCTACGCCCGACCTGACCGCTCTCGGGATAGTGCACTTCGAGGTGACGGTGGAGAGCTTCCGCGAGTCGCTTGCGGCGACGCGGGGTGGCACCAACGGCATGCTCGTCGATGGTCGCAGCGGGCGCATCGTCGTCGACGGCCGTCGCCCGCAGCGCGACGACGCCCCGCTGGGTTGGGCCAGAAGCGGGCTCAGCGCAGCGGTCGTGCGCGACGGAGCGTCAACCGGGCAGCACGACAGCCGTGGGACGCGCGTCGCCTACGCACGCGTGCGGCGAGCGCCCGGAAACGCCAACGACTGGTTCGTCGTCGAGACGGCACCCCTGTCGACGGCCACCACGGGGGGCCTCGGGCCCGGACCACTCGTCATCCTTCTCGCTGGCCTCACGCTCATCGGGTACGCCCTGATGAGCGCCCGCACGGTACGTCGACTGCGTCACGCAGCATGGACCGATGCCCTGACCGGCCTGCCCAACCGGGCGTACCTCCGGGAGAACGCGGCCCGGACGATGGCTGGGCACCGGGTGGCGGTCATGCTGATCGACCTCGACGACTTCAAGCGCGTGAACGACACCCTCGGCCACCACAAGGGCGACGTGCTCCTCCAGGTCGCGGCCACCCGCCTACGGACGGCGTTGCGAACCGACGACCTCGTCGCCCGGCTCGGCGGCGACGAGTTCGCCATCGTGGCTCCGGGTCTTGCCACCGACGAGCTCGCCCTCGAGATGGCGGCGAATCTCATCAGGGTCCTCAGCCAGACGGTGGACGTGGATGGGGTCAATGTCGACGTTGGTGCCAGCATCGGCATCGCGGTGTGTCCTGACCACGGCGACACGATCGAGCTCCTCATCCAGCGAGCCGACGTCGCGATGTACGACGCCAAGCGCCACAAACTCGGCGCGGTCGTGTACCGGTCGGACTACCACGGCATGACCGAGGACTGGAAGCTCGGCTTGGCCACGGGCTTGCGCGAGGCCATCGAGGGGCGCCGCCTCGTGTTGCACTACCAGCCCCAGGTGGAGCTGGCCACCGGTGAAACGTGCGCCGTCGAAGCGTTGGTGCGCTGGCCCCACGACGAGTTCGGGCTGCTCATGCCCGACGCCTTCTTGTCCTTGGCCGACGAACGCGGGCTCATGCGGTCCCTCACCGCGCTCGTGGTCGACGTGGCGCTCGAGCAGTGCCGGACGTGGCTCGACGAGGGCCGCCACCTGCCGGTGGCAGTCAATCTCGCGCCTCGCGACCTCACCTTGGACACCCTGCGTCTCGTCACCGATCGGCTGGCGGCGTGGAACGTGCCCGGCGACATGCTCTGCCTGGAGCTCACCGAGCACACCCTTGCTTCGGACCGGGTGCTGGCTACGGATGTGCTCACCCGCCTCGCCGACCTCGGTGTGACCCTTGCCGTCGATGACTTCGGCACGGGCTACTCCTCGCTGGCCTTCCTGCGCCACTTCCCGATCCACGTGCTCAAGATCGATCGGGCGTTCGTGGCCCACATGACCAGCTCTGCGACCGATGCGGCCATCGTGCGCTCCACGATCGAGCTGGCCCACAGCCTCGGCCTGAGCGTCGTGGCCGAGGGCGTGGAAGATGCGGCCACGCTCGAAACGCTCGACGAGATGGGCTGCGAGAGCGCCCAGGGCTACTTCTTCAGTCGCCCGGTCCCCGCACACGAGGTGACGGCCCGGGGCCGGATCACCCGCTCCGCCCGGTAGCGGACCCTCCGACACCCGCTGGTAAGATCACGCCGCTTCACGCGGACGTGGCTCAGTTGGTAGAGCACAACCTTGCCAAGGTTGGGGTCGCGGGTTCGAATCCCGTCGTCCGCTCCAAGACCCCAGATGGGACCTTTGCAAAGGTCCGCACGCTGCAAGTATCCGGCACCAATTCCCGGACACCGGGCACAAATCGCGGTGGGACTGGCCGGTACAGGTCGGCATGGCCAGCCACGTCGTGGGCCTCGACTCGCTTCCTACGTGGGCCCTTTCGTCCCGCAGGCCTGAAACGGTGTGGGTCGCGCGGCTGGCAGCGACACACACCGGCTGGCTCACCCAAGAACCGCGATGGCCTCATGACGGCTGCTTACGGAGGCCGCATCACGGCCGGCCTCACCTGGAACAGCAGGTAAGAGCGCCAGCAGCGTTCCGAGCAGCGCCTTCGTCCGACGATCAGCATTGTCAGACCCCACCCTCTCAAGGTGGCGACACGGGCTCGAATCCCGTTGGGGCTGCACTTCATTCGTGCAGGTCGGGACGCGAACACCGGTCCCCCCGCGAACCGGCCGGTCGTGACGTCGAACTCACGGATGTGCGGCCGGCACGTTCGCCGAACCACAGCCCGTTGCCGCCAACCTGCGCACACTCTGGAAGACCGTGAACCATGCCCGCGTCCGCAGAATTACCTACGTCGGTTTGACTCGATAGTTCGACGATTCGCCCGATGGCGGACGCTGTCTTCATGCGTACCGTCCGATGCGAGGCCGCCGCAGGGGCAGCCACGAGAGGACGAGCGACATGAGCACCACCACCCAGCACCCGCACGTGAAGGTGATCGAGGGGATGACGGCGGCGGCGATCAGCGGCGACAAGGACGCACTGGCCAAGATCTTCACCGACGACATGCAGTTCCATGTGCGCGGCCCGCTGCCCAAGGTCGGCGACCACGACGGCGTCGACGGCTTCACCGACGTGATCGGCACGATCTTCGAGCTCACCAACGGTGACGTGAACATCGAGGCACTGCTCATCAGCGCCGATGACACGTGGGCGACCGAGTGGGAGCACGCCGTGCTCGGTCGGAACGGCCAGAAGCTCGACACCCACAACGTCTTCGCCTACCGGTTCGAGGGCGATCGCATTGCCGAGATGTGGATGGTCTGCACGGCACCCGCCGGCAGCGAGGCGTTCTGGTCCTGAGGGAGACTCTGAGCATGGGAGACGCCGAGCCGCTCGAGCCGGACGAACTCGAGCGGCTCGCGTCCGCCGCGTATTTGGGCGGTCGCCGCGAGGAGGGCTACGAGAGATGGGCCGCCGCCCACAACGCGTACACGGCGCGGGGCGATGTCGCCCGAGCGGCGCGGTGCGCGTTCTGGATCGCCTTCGGACTGCTGAACAGCGGTGAGCTGGCGCGGGGCGGTGGCTGGGTCGACCGGGCCCAGCGACTGCTCGACGAGGCGGGCCTCGACTGCGTGGAGCACGGCCACCTCCGCTACGCCGGCGGCCTGAAGGCCATCTTCAGCGGCGACGGTGAGACGGCCCACGCCGGCTTCACCACGGCCGTGGAAATTGGCGACCGCTTCGGTGACATCGAGATCAGCACGCTGGCTCGTATCGGCGTCGGCCGTTGCCTCATCTACATGGGCGAAGTCGCCGCTGGCGTGGCACTGCTCGACGAGGCGATGGTGTCGGTCGGTGCCGAGGAGGTGTCGCCCATCGCGGTGGGCGATGCCTACTGCACGGTGATCGAAGGGTGCCACGAGGTGTTCGATGTGCGCCGCACCCATGAGTGGACCTCCGCGCTGAGCCGATGGTGTGACTCCCAACCGAACCTCGTGATGTACCGCGGGCAGTGCTTGGTGCATCGGGCCGAGGTGATGCAGTTCCGCGGGGAGTGGTCCGACGCGCTGGACGAGATCAAGCGCGCCGCCGACCGGCTGGCCGACCCCGGGCTGAGGATGATGGGCGCGGCTGTGTACTTGCGGGCCGAGCTGCACCGTCTACGCGGTGAGTTCAACGACGCCGAGAACGCGTATCGTGAGGCCAACGAGCACGGCCGGAACCCGCAGCCCGGGTTGGCGTTGCTGCGGCTGGCGCAGAGGAACACTGAGGGCGCCGCCGCTGCCATCCGACGAGTCGTCGACGAGGCCGACGGGCCCATCGAGCGCATCGGCGTGCTCGGCCCGTTCGTCGAGATCGTGCTGGCTGCCGGGGACGTCGACGGCGCGCGCACCGCCGCTGACGAACTGACGCAGCTCTCCAAGGAACTGACCGCGCCGGTTGTACAGGCCATGGCTGCGCACGCGTCGGGCGCGGTGCTGGTTGCCTGCGGCGACGGCCGCGCCGCGTTGAAACAGCTGCGCAAGGCGTGCACGATCTGGCGCGAGCTCGAAGCGCCGTACGAAGCGGCACGTACGCGGGTGCTCCTGTCACAGGCGTGCCGGCTGGTGGGTGACGACGATGGTGCGGAGATGGAGTTGGACGCGGCCCGCTCCACGTTCGATCAACTGGGCGCGGTGCCCGACGTCGCGTGCGTCGACTCCATGTCGGGAGTGGGGGACACGGAGGCGCCCGGTGGCCTCACCGCCCGTGAAGTCGAGGTGCTGCGCCTCGTGGCCAAGGGCAAGACCAACCGGGCCATCGCCGATGAGCTCATCGTCAGCGAGAAGACGGTGGCCAGCCACCTGAGCCACATCTTCACCAAGCTCGACCTGACGTCGAGAACCGCGGCAACGGCATTCGCCTACGAGAACGGCCTGGTTTGAGCGGTCACGCTCAGCGGGACGATCCGTGTGACGTGCGTCCGGTACGCAGGCGTTCGGCGCTAGGCGATCGGCGCCGCCCGTCACGAGCAACGCGGTCCGTTCTTCATGAGCAAATCGAGTTCTGCGTACCCTGAACCACGTTCTTCGCGCCGTCGGTGTACGGACGAGCTGATGAGGTGGAGGCACCATGCCGGACGAGGGCAACGTCGAGCAGCGCAACTACTGGGACGGAGACGCGGGCCATCACTGGGTTGCCGAGGCCGACCGTTACGACGCGATCAACCGCCGGTACGGCGAGCTGGCCGTGGATGCGCTCGCGCCGGCGACGGGCGAGGCGATCCTCGACGTCGGTTGCGGAAACGGCGCCGTGGCGCTGGAGGTGGCGCGTCGGGTCGGCGCCGGCGGCTCCGTGCTCGGCCTCGACCTGTCCGGGCCCATGCTTGGGGTCGCCCGCCGTCGTGCCGCGGATGCGGGCCTCGATCAGGCGCGCTTCGAGCAGGGCGACGCCCAGATCCACCCGCTGCCCGCGGCATCCTTCGACGGCGTCGTCAGCCGCTTCGGCGTGATGTTCTTCAACGATCCGGTCGCCGCCTTCGCCAACCTGGCCCAGGCGACCAAGCCCGGTGGCCGTCTGGCCTTCGCGTGTTGGCAGGACCTGCTGGCCAACGAATGGCTGATGGTGCCGGCGGGCGCCGCGCTCCAGCACGTTCCCTTTCCGGAGCTCGGCGAGCCGGGCGCTCCGGGCCCGTTCTCGTTCGCCGATCCGGAGCGGGTCCACGCGGTGCTCGACAAAGCGGGATGGGCGGGTGTCGCGTTGGCCGACGCCCACGAGCCGATGCGGATGGGTTCATCCGCTGACGATGTCGTCACGTTCCTCAAGGGCACAGACATGGCGGCGACGCTGCTCGCCGACGCCCCCGACGACGTGGCCGAGGCGGCATGGGCGGCGGTACGCGACGTGCTCGAGGAGCGCGTCGGGCCGGACGGCCTCGTCCTCAGCGGGAAGGTCTGGATCGTGACGGCGCGCCGGGGCTGACGGGCATCGACGCCGTCGGGGCCACCGCGCCAGCGCCGGGCCGCATCCGGACGGCGACAACCGCACCGGACAGCATGCTGAGAACCGCGACGGTCCACACGGCGGCACGCAGGTCGAACGCGTCGGCGACGATCCCGCCGAGCAGCCCGCCGACCACGTACCCCGTGTCGCGCCACAGCCGGTAGACGCCGACAGCGGTCGCTCGCCAGCGCGGATGGGCCACGTCGCCGACCGCCGCGATCAACGTGGGATACACCAGGGCCGTGCCAGCTCCGACAAGGACGGCGCCCACCGCCCATGGCCAGAACCCGCCACTCGACGCCATGACGGCGAGCGCCACACCCTGGAGCAGCATGCCGGCGACGATCAGCGGCTTGCGACCGACGCGGTCGGACCAGGCGCCGGTGAAGAGTTGGCCCACGCACCAGACGCCGGGGTACAGCGCGGCCAGCACGCCGATGCGTCCCACGGACAGGCCCTCGGACGCGAACAGGAGCGGCAGGATCCCCCAGGCCAGGCCGTCGACGGCGTTGTTGACGAGCCCGGCCTGGCTGACGGCCGAGAGTGACGGGTCCCGCCACGTCGCGCGAGCGAACACGGCTCCGAACCCGTCGTCGCCGTCGGCGGTGGTGGTGGTCGTGTCGGCCTCGAGGGTGGCGTACCCGCGGGTCTCCCGGACGAACACCGTCGAGATGCCGAGCCCGAGGGCAGCGAAGGCCACGCCGAGGTAGAAGGGCTCGGGCCGCAGCCCGTGCCGGGCCGCGATCTCGCCGGTGATTAGCGCGGTGAGCGCCACCGCGCCATACCCGGCGGCCTCGTTGAGGCCCAGTGCCAGCCCCCGTCGAGCCGGGCCGACCAGGTCGATCTTCATGATGACGGTCGTCGACCACGTCATGCCCTGGTTGATCCCGAGCAGCACGTTGGCGGCGATGATCCAGCCCCACGAGGGCGCCCAGATCAACAGCAGTGGGACGGGGACCCCGAACAACCAGCCGGCGACGAGGATCGGCTTACGTCCCACCCGGTCGGCGAGGGCGCCGGTCGCCAGGTTGGTCAGCGCCTTGGTGGCACCGAAGGCGACGACGAACGTGGTCGCGGCGGTGAAGGCGGTGAGGCCGAAGGTTCGCTCGGCCAGCAGCGGGAGGACCGTTCGCTCCTGGCCGATCATCCCGCCGACCAGCGCGTTCACCGCGACCAGCAGGCTGAACTGGGCCAGGTTCTCGCGCAGCCCGAGCCGGATCGGACGTTCGCCCGTCGACGCGGTGGTGCTCACGACCCGGTGGCGAGCGAGCCGTGGTGTCGAGCCCAGTCCTCGGGCCCTCCGATGACCACCGCGACGTCGCGACGGCCCGCTCGCTCCAAGAGGCTGGCGGCGGTGGCGGCTCGTTCACCGTGCCCGCACATCACCGCCAGCGCTCCGGCCGGCAGGTCGGCCTCGTGGGAGGCGACCTCGCCGAGCTCGAGGTGGAGGGCAGACGGAATGTGCCCGGCCCAGTGTTCGTTGTCTTGGCGCACGTCGAGGACGGGGCGGTCCAGGCGGGCGGCGTGGACCAACTCGGTGGACGTCACCGGCAGGCCTTCCGCCCGCCACGCGTCGATGCCGCCGGTGAGCGAGCCGGCGAGCTGGTCGTAGCCGATGGTGCGCGCCTGGCGGACGAGCTCGGCGACGTCCTGGCCGTCGTCGAGGAGGAGGACGAGGGGCCGGTCGTCGGGCACCAGCCACCCGAGCCAGGACCCGAACTGCGGGCGCAGCGGGATCGAGATCGAGTCGGGGACGTGGCCGGCCGCCCACTGGTCGAAGGGTCTGGCGTCGACGAGCACGGCGCCGTCGGCAAGGTGGCGACGGACGTCGTCGACCGGGAGGCCCGGCAGAGGGGGGAACGGGGATCCCAGCACGTCCGGTCCGCGCCGGTTGCGGTCCCGCAGGCGCAGGAAGTACGGCGGGTAGCTGCCGTAGCCGGCAAGCAGCATGGCGACGAAGGCGTCCTCGTCCGGGGCCGCGAGCAGGGGGTTGGCCCTGCGCTCGCGCCCGATCGTCGTGGTGCGCTCGCCGTTGGTGGGCGCCGCGCAGTACGAACCCGCGCCGTGGGTCGGGTAGACGGGTAGGTCGTCGGGCAGCGTCAGGATCCGCTCCTGCAGGGACCTCCACAGCGCGCGCGCGAGTGGCTCGGTCTGCTCGGGCGCGATGAGATCGGTGCGAGCGACGGCGTCGACGAGCAACGAGCCCCCGGAGAACAGGGCCACAGGACGGGCGCCGTCGCAGACGAGCCAGCTCAGGTGCTCGGGGGTGTGACCGGGCGTCGCGACG
>JBEEFQ010000339.1:0-4275 GCA_041166245.1 Actinomycetota bacterium
GCCCCCGACATATTCGGGGCCACGCGCCAAAGAACCAGTGGGGGTTAGGACTTGACCAGGCGTTCGATGGCCTGGGTGGCCTCGGTGATCATGGCGTCGGCGTCGCCCTCGGAGGCGTTGCGGACGCAGTGACGGACGTGTTCGTCGAGGAGGCCGACGGCGACGCCCTGCAGCGCCTTGGTGGCCGCGCTGACCTGGGTGAGGATGTCGATGCAGTAGGTGTCCTCCTCGACCATGCGCTGCAGGCCGCGCACCTGGCCCTCGATGCGGCGCAGGCGCTTGAGATAGTCGTCCTTGCTCATGGTGTAGCCGCGCATGGGGCCCCTTAGGAGAAGCGGCGGAGCCGCAGGCTGTTGGAGACGACGAACACACTGGAGAGCGCCATCGCCGCGCCGGCGATGAGTGGGTTGAGCAGTCCCGCGGCCGCGAGCGGGATGGCGGCCACGTTGTAGGCGAAGGCCCAGAACAGGTTGGCCTTGATGGTGGCGAGCGTCCGGCGGGACAGGCGAATGGCATCGGCCACCACGCGGAGGTCGCCCCGCACGACGGTGATGTCGCTGGCCTCGATGGCGACGTCGGTACCCGTGCCCATGGCCAGACCGAGGTCGGCCTGGGCCAGGGCGGCGGCGTCGTTCACGCCGTCGCCGACCATGGCGACGACCCGACCCTCCTCCTGGAGGCGGCGCACCTCGGCCACCTTGTCGGCGGGGAGAACGCCGGCGATGACGTCGTCGATGCCGACCTCGGCCGCGACGGCCTTCGCGGTCCGCTCGTTGTCGCCGGTGAGCAGCACGGGCCGCAGCCCAAGGGCGCGCAGACGTTGCACTGCTTCAGATGAGGTGGGCTTGACCCCGTCGGCGACGGCGAACACGGCACGCGCCTCGCCGTCCCAACCCGCGACCACGGCCGTGCGGCCCTCGGATTCGGCCGCATCGCGTGCCGCTTCGAGGGCGGGCGGGAGCTGGAGGGCGCAGTCGGCGAGGAAGGCGGCCCGACCGGCCACGACCGCCGTGCCCTCCACCACGCCCTGCACGCCGAGGCCCTGGGCACTGGCGAATCCCACGACGGTTGGGAGCGCGCTGAGGCGCTGGCGTGCCGCGCTGGCGATGGCGCGTCCGATCGGGTGCTCGGACCCATCCTCGACCGCGCCGACCAGCCGCAGCGCGGTGGCCTCGTCGGTGCCGTCCGCGGTCGTGACCGAGGCGAGGGTCATGGTGCCGGTGGTGACGGTGCCGGTCTTGTCGAGCACGACGGTGTCGACCCGCCGCGTCGACTCGAGGACCTCTGGTCCCTTGATGATGATGCCGAGCTGCGCGCCCCGCCCCGTGCCGACGAGCAGCGCCGTCGGCGTGGCCAGTCCGAGGGCGCAGGGACAGGCGATGATCAGCACCGCGACGGCGGCGGTGAAGGCCGCGGTCGCTCCCTCGCCGGCCAGCAGCCAGTACGCGAGCGTCCCCAGCGCGAGCGCGATCACGAACGGCACGAAGACGGCGGATACGCGGTCGGCCAGTCGCTGCACGGGCGCCTTGCCCATCTGGGCGTCGGTGACGAGCCGGGCGATCTGAGCGACAGCGGTGTCGGTGCCGATGCGGGTGGCGCGCACGACGATGCGGCCGCCCGCATTCACGGTGGCGCCGGTGACGGCGTCGCCGGGCCCGACCTCCACCGGCACGCTCTCGCCCGTGAGCAGTGACGCGTCGATGGCGGAGGTGCCGTCGGTGACCAGGCCGTCGGTGGCGACCTTCTCACCCGGCCGCACGACGAAGCGGTCGCCTACGGCCAGCTGCTCGATGGGGATGCGTACCTCGCTGTCGCCCCGCAGGACGGCCACGTCCTTGGCGCCCAGTTCGAGAAGGGCGCGCAGGGCCGCGCCCGACCGCCGCTTGGCGCGCGCCTCGAAGTAGCGCCCGGCCAGGATGAACACCGTCACGGCCGAGGCCACCTCGAGGTAGATCTGCATCGACCCGTCCTGGCGCCGCAGGGTGAGCTCGAAGGGCATCTTCATCCCGGTGATGCCAGCGTCCCCGATGAACAGGGCGTAGAGCGACCAGCCGAAGGCGGCCAGCACCCCCATGGAGATGAGGGTGTCCATGGTCGTGGCGCGGTGGCGCAGGTTGGTCCACGCCGCTTGGTGGAACGGAAAGGCGCCCCACACGACCACGGGCGAGGCGAGGGTGAGGGAGAGCCATTGCCAGTTGTCGAACTGGAGCGCGGGCACCATCGACATGACGAGCACGGGCACGGTGAGCGCGGCGGAGATCAGCGTGCGGTCACGCAGTGACCGGGTCGGGTCGACGTCGGCCTCTGACGCAGTCGCCTCGCCCACGGGCGTGGCCCCGTAGCCGGCGGCCTCGACCGCTTCGACCAGCCGCTCGGTGGTCACCGAACCGGAGTGCTCGACGCGGGCCTGCTCGGTGGCGAAGTTGACCGTGGCTGTCACGCCGTCGAGTTGGTTGAGGCTCTTCTCCACGTGGGCCGCGCACGAGGCACAGGTCATGCCCTCGATCTGCAGGTCCACCGTGCTCACGCGACCATCCTATACCCCCTCGGGGTATAGCCCTAGTTCGGTGCCAGCGCACCCCGCAACGCTTCGACCCGTTCGGGGACGACTCGGTACCACGAGAAGCGGCCCCGCTTCTCGCCGGTGACGAGCCCGGCGTCGGCCAGCACCTTGAGGTGGTGGCTCACCGTCGGCTGCGAGCGGCCCACCGGCTCGACCAACTCGCAGTTGCACACCTCACCGGTTGGGGCGGACGCCAGTAACCCGAGCAGGCGAAGGCGCACCGGGTCGGCGAGGGCCGCGAAGCCCTGAGCCAGCTCGATCGCCTCCGCCTCGTCGAGGGGCGCGGCCAGCACGCAGCACTGGTCGGCGGCCATCACCGGGATCGTCTTCGTCATTGCGCACGCTCCATCTCCAGAACCGCCAAGAACCCATTGACGGCTGTCGATGAGTCTGACACACTCATCGACAAACATCAATCTATCTGGAGGAGTGCCGTGTCCCGGGTCCAGCTCGCCCTCAACGTGTCCGACGTCGACGAGGCCGTGGCCTTCTACTCGAAGCTGTTCAAGACCGAGCCGGCCAAGCGCCGCCCCGGCTACGCCAACTTCGCCATCGCGGATCCGCCCCTCAAGCTCGTGCTCATCCAGAACGGCGAGGGTGACGTCCGTCTCAACCACCTGGGCGTCGAGGTGGAGTCGACCGACGAGGTCGGCGCGGCCCAGCGCCGGCTCAGCGGCGAGGGCATGGACACCGCCGTCGAGGACAACGTCACCTGTTGCTACGCGCTGCAGGACAAGGTGTGGGTCGACGACCCCGACGGCGCCCCCTGGGAGATCTACACCGTCCTCGCCGACTCCGAGACCGCCTTCGGCGACTCGCCCCCCGAGGCCTGCTGCGGCCCCGACGGCTGCTCCTGACGCCCCAACCCTTCATCTCGAGGAAATAGCGGTCGAGATTCGACCCCTATTTCCTCGAGACGAGCAGTGACTGGGTCTGGCAGGGCCACGGGTACGTTGGATCGGATGCAGGTGTGGCCAGGTCAGCCGTTTCCGCTCGGCGCGAACTACGACGGGAGCGGTACGAACTTCTCGCTGTTCAGCGAGGTCGCCGACCGCGTCGAGCTGTGCCTGTTCAGCGAGGACGGCACCGAGACGCGAGTGGACCTGCCCGAGAGCACGGCCTACTGCTGGCACGGCTACATCCCCAACGTTGGGCCGGGCCAGCGCTATGGGTTCCGGGTGCACGGCCCCTATGCACCCGAGCACGGCCATCGCAGCAACCCGGCCAAGCTCCTGCTCGATCCCTACGGGAAGGCGTTCGAGGGTCAGGTCACCTGGGACCAGGCCGTGTTCCCTTACGACTTCGGGGACCCCGACAGCCGTAACGACGACGACAGCGCGCCGTTCGTGCCAAGGGCCATCGTCACCAACCCATATTTCGACTGGGACAACGACCGTCACCCCAAGACGCCCTTCCACGAGACGCTGATCTACGAGACGCACGTCAAGGGCATGACGATGCTCCACCCCGACGTGCCCACCGAGCAGCGGGGCACCTACGCGGGCCTGGCCAGCCCGCCGATCATCGAGCACCTGCAGAAGCTCGGCATCACCGCCGTCGAGCTCATGCCTGTCCACCAGTTCGTCCACGACGCCGTGCTGGTCGAGCAGGGCCTGCGCAACTACTGGGGCTACAACTCCATCGGCTTCCTCGCCCCCCACAACGAGTACAGCTCGAGCGGGCAGACCGGCAACCAGGTCCAGGAGTTCAAG